>JAEYZH010000170.1 GCA_023430685.1 Pseudomonadota bacterium
GCGTTGCCGCCTGACGCCGCGCTGGTCTGGCTGCACGACCTGCAGCACGTCAAACCGACCGATTTCGCGAACGCCGCGGTCGACCTCGATGATCCGGACACCTGGGCATTCGTGCTGCCCGCCGGCAACGGCGAGGTCGTCGCGATCCGACTCGGTGCCGCGAGCGTGATCGCCGCTGCGCTCGCGGACTGGCAGGCCACGCTTTCGACACCGGCGAGCACGCTGGAACTCGTGCGCGCGCGCGGCGCCAGGCTCGCGGCGCTCGCATGGGCGCCGCTCGCGCGCGCGGTGCCCGCACGACGCCTGTTCATCGTCGCCGAAGGCCCGATGCTGCGCATGCCATGGCCGGCCTTGCCCGACGGCGACGGCTACCTCGTCGAGAGTGCGCGAGAGTTCCACGTGCTCAACCACGAGCACGAGTTGCTCGCGGCGCCGTCGACCCGCGAGATGCGCCATGCGTTGCTCGCGGTCGCCGATCCGCGCGGCGGCAGCGGCGCGGCTTCGACCGTGCGCGACTGCGCCGATGCGTCCGCGCTGCCGCCACTCCCGGGCGCACGACGCGAGGTGGAACGCCTCGCCTCGCTGTTCGGCGCAGCGCAGGGCGCGACGATGCTCGCGATCGTCGGCGATGCCGCGACCGAAGCGCGCTTTCGCAGCGAGGCACCCCGTTCGGCGGTACTCCACCTCGCCACGCACGGCATCGAAGCCGGCAGCGGCTGCGCGATGGGCGGCACGCGCGGGCTCAGCCTGCGCGCCGACGAGGCGCCGTCGACGAAGACCGCCGCGTCGACTGCATTGCTGTTCGCGGCGCCTGCGACTTCCGCAGGCGACAGCGCCGACGACGGCCTGCTCGGCAGCCTCGAAATCGCGGCGCTCGACCTGTCCGGCGTGCAGTGGGCGGTGCTCGCGGCCTGTTCGACTGCAGCGGGCAGCACGCATGCCTACGAGGGCCTGTATGGACTCGCGCGCGCGTTCCGGCTCGCCGGCGCGCGAACGGTGTTGCTGAGCCTGTGGCCCGTCGACGACGACGCGACCGCGCAATGGAGCGAGGCACTGTACGCCGCGCGCCTGCGCGCGCGCATGGACACGCCGGCCGCGATGCAGCATGCGCAACGCGCGGTGCTCGCGGCGCGACGCGCGGCGAAGCAGAGCGAACATCCGTGGTACTGGGCCGGATTCATCGCAGTGGGCGACTGGCGTTGAGGGGCGCCGGCCCGGGCAAAGCGCACGATGCAGGTGAGGTCGTCGAACGTCGCCTCGCTCCATCGGCCTGCGGGGTTCGCGATGAACCGCGCGCGCGTGGTGTCGATGCCCGCATCGCTCGGTGGCCGCAAGGTGGCCGCGTCCGAGTCGAAACCCGGGGCAGGAGATCGCCTCGCCTGCGCGGCGAACGTGATCGGCTGCCCGTCGCCAGTTCAGGGGCCGAATCGCCGGCAAGCGCTCCGGTGGCGCTCAGTCGCGCGGTCGCGAATGTCCGCGACCGTGCGTCATGCGCTGCGTGGCGGCGGTTTCGAGCGTCAGCACGACGGCGATTTCACGCGGGGCCTGCGCCTCGTCGTCGGTTGCCACGCAGAGGAAGCCCGTGCGGCGCGCTGCAGATACGCCGAACGTGCTCGCGTAGACGGACAGAACCGCAACCGCGCCCGACTCGATCTCGCCGGTCGAGGGCTCGGCGACCAGCCAAGCGATCGGCGACGGCGAGTCGCAGGACGTGGACGAGGGCATGACCCGAAACGCAAGCCGCCGGCCCGACGCGCCGGTTCGGGACAGCGCGATCGACGCCGTCGCGAGCGCGTCCGGCTCTGCTGCCAGTGCCAGTTCCGCGATCGCGACCACGGACGGCCCGTTCGTTTGCTGCGCGAAAGCCGCGCTCGCCGCCGCGCAGAGCGCGGCGGCGGGGAGGAGGGACCGCAGTCGGTGGCGGGCAGGCGTCGCGATCCGCTCGAACGTCATCGCGTGCGCTGGCCCGCCACACCGTCGAAGCCATCCGCGAACAGCGCGTCGTCCACCTGGAACCTCACCGGCACCGCGAGGTGCGGCCGCGCGGGGTCGTTGCTGTCGATGCACAAGGTGGCCGCATGCTCGCCTGCCTCGAGCTGCGAGGGGTCGAACGTCGCGGTGACAGTGGTCGCGGCATGCGCCTCGATGCTGCCCGCGACGACATCGAGCGACAGCCAGGGCAGGTCTGCGGGCGTCGCGCAACGCGCGGGCTGCTCGACCGCGCGCACGAGCAGCGCGTGGTAATCGGCGAACTGGTCGATGGTCGGATCCCAGCCGCCCGGCGCACCGGGCGCACCGCGCGAATGGAAGCCGGCACCGACGTTGGGCTGCCCGTCGACGTCGGACGCGATGTAGATGTCACCCGGTGCCAACGGGTTGAAGCGCACGCCGATGTACACGCTGCCCTCCTCCACCAAGAGGCCGAGTCCGGACAGGTCGACCCGCGTGAACGCGGCAACCGCGGTGCTCGGGATTCCGGTCGCGATCGCGGGCACGGCCGCGAGCTCGTTCCCGGGGCTGCCGTCCCAGCCGCTGTCGTCGTACACCACGAGTTCGAACGCGGCACTGGTCGAGCCGTGGCTCAGGAACGAGACGCAGGCACTGGTGAAGGTTGCGGGATACGACGTCGGCGTGAAGCGGTCGACGTACGACGCGAGCGGGAACAGTCCCGAGCCATCGGTATAGCCGTCTTCCGGCGTACCGTCGTCATGGACGAGGATGCCGGGGGTCGCCTCGTCGCATCCGGGCGTGATGCCGCCGCGCATCGGCACGAACGGCGCAGCATGGGAGCGGTAGCTGTCGCGGGTCGCATCGTTGGCGGCGATCTTGCGGACCTCGTCGCCGGAGCGCGCCGGTATCGGTGCGGGCATTGACCCGGTAAGCAGCGCTCCGCTGCCCGGGGCCTCCTGCAGCGACCACTCGAGCGCGACGTCGCCGTCGTTCGAGAGCTGCAGCGGCAAGCTGACCGCGGCACCGCCCGGCGCGCCCGTCGCGGTGACCGGATCGGGCGTCAGATGGATCGTCGGCGGCAGCAAGGCCGGTGCGACGTCGAGGTGCACGCTCGCCTGCGCCGTGAACAGCTGCGGATCGGTCGCGACCCAGTCAATCGCGTCGGGCGAACCGAGCGCCGGCGTGTCGAACGAATGGAGGTTGCCGATCGCGCCGGCCGCATCCTGCAATCCCACCGTGGCGCTGCCGCCGCCGTCCCACTCCGGGAAGTCGGAATCGCCGAGCACGGTGTTCGCGTACTGGAACGAGATCGAACCGGCCTCGCCGAGAATCACTTCGAACGACGCCGGCTGGCCCTCGTCCTGCAGGAAGTGCGCCCGCTCCCACTGCACCACCACGCGGCGCGACGGCGCGCTTCCGAACACCTGCCAGTAGACCCCGCCGGTCGACACGTCGAAGTCGTCCCAGAACGGCAGGATCAACGCACCGCCCATCGGAGCGGCGAATGGGTCGGGTACCGGCGTGTTGAACGCGTAGCTGAAGCCGTCGAGCGTACCCAGCGCGATCGTGCCGTTGTTGCCGACGCTGAGCAGGTTGGACGTGCTCTCGTACAGCGTGACCTGGAATGGCAGGGTGACCCCGGCCGCGGTGTCGTCGCCGAGGCTCAGCGGCGTGCCAGTGGCGCGGATGTCGATGAAGGCCGGCGTGCCCGCGACGGCGGCGTAGCCCGGCGCGAAATCCTGGGCGGTCCAGTCGGCCTGGTAGTCCCACGTGCCTTCGGTCGGGTACACGATGCGATTGGACTGGAAGCTCTCGCCTGGCGCGAGGGCGTGTGGCAGCAAAGCGAACACGTCGCCGTCGACGCTGTCGACCAGCGTGTGGTAGCCGAGCGTCGTCCCGGTGCCATTGGTCAGCGTGTAGCAGAAGTTGATCGCATCGCCCGCGTGCAAGGCGAGGCTCGTCGCGGTGCCGCAGGTGTCCGGGTTGCCATCGTCGGGCGCGACCCCGACCACGAGTTGCAGGCCGCCGGCCACCGGCGGTTCGGCATGGAGCGGCGCAGCGACGGCGAGGATCGCGCCGGCCAACGCCAGGCGATGGAGGGAACGGGAGCGGGATGCGTCCACGATGCGGGCCTTGTCGATGGAAGGGTGTCGTCGCGCAGTCCGCGCGGAACCCCCCGACCGTAGCCGCACAGGGCGGCAGCGCGTCAAACGCGCGTGAACGGGCCATGACATCGGCGTGACAACTGCGCCGCGGCCACGTCGTGGCGGCGTCAGCGGTGGTCGCCTGACCCAGGCGCCGCGGCGGCTGGGAGGCGCTGGCCGGCCAGCGACGGCAGGTCGGCTCGCACGCGCTGCGCCGACCGCTCGTCGCCCGTGCGTTCATGCAGCGCCAGCATCGCGCGTGCCGCATGCCAGTCGCGGTCCGCATACCGCGTGAGGTGCCCGGCGATGCGGGTGGCTTCGTCGATCTCGTCGCGCGCGAGCAGGTCGATGACCCACGCCGACGCGGCTTCGACGACCTGCGCGGGACAGTTGGCCGCGAGCGCGAACGTGAGCGCCGCATCGAAATGACGTGCCGCGGTCGCCACGTCGCCGCGTGCCGCCGCGAGGCGCGCAGTCGCGAGGTCGGCGACGAAGGCGCGGTCGGGATCCTGCACCGAGTCTCCGGCCTCCCGCAGGCGCGCGAGGATCGCGCCTGCGCGCACGCTGTCGCCCGCGTCGATCGCAGCATCGATGAACACGGCCGCGGCCTGTGACAAGGTCGCGTCACTGGTCGGGTCCAGTGGCGCGAGCACGCGATCGAGGATCGCGTCTGCGGGCGCGAGCGCCTCGTCGTATCGGCCACGCGCGGCGAGCAGCGCGCTGTGCAGCACCGAGAACTCGGGTGGTGCGCTCGGCGCCGACGCGTCGAAGCGACCAATGACGTGCGCGGCCTCGTCGAGGTCGCCGCCCGCGAGCAATGCGAGCGCATGCGAGTAACCGATCGAACGCACGACGCGCATGCTTTCGATGCGCGAAGCCAGCTGCCAGGCGCGGGCGCTGCTCGCGCGGGCGCCGGCGAGGTCGAGCGTCAGGCGCTGTGCGTCCGATCTGGCCGCGAGGCTCGATGCGAGGTGGTCGCGCACGCCGAACCGCTCGAACACCGCGGCCGCGCGGTCGAACGCCGCGATGGCTTCGGCGTAGCGCCCGTGGTTGGCCAGGGCGAGGCCTTCGTTCGCATCCACGCTGGCCTCGCCGGGCGCGTTGCCGGCGCGTCGCCATTCGATGCGGGCACGACCGAACCCGGCCAGTGCCGCATCGAGGTGGCCAAGGTGGTCGTCGATGACTGCGCTCATCATGTAGGCGCGCCCGCGCGCGATCGAGTCGGATTGACCCGCGAGCGCTTCGAGCGCCTCCGCGCAGCGACCCGCCGCGGCCTCGAGTTCGTTGCGGCGGAACCCGATCGCGCACAGCCCGTAGAGCGCACGCCCGCGCAGTGCCGGCGTCACGCCCTCGCCGCCCTCGGCGATGCGCGCGAACTGCTTGCGCGCAAGCTCGGAGCGGCCGCTGCGCTCGTCGACCTCGGCCGCGCGCACCGCGATCGTGGGGTCGCGCTGCAATCCCGTCGGCGCTGATTCGATGAGCTCGGTCGCCGCCGCGAGGTCGCCTTCGAGGAACGCCGTGTCGATGCGCTGCTGCAGTTCCAGCAGCGGCGAATGCGGTGCGGGCGCGAGCGCGCCGCCGATGCCGAGCGTATCGAGCCACGCTGCGAGCGCGATATCCGCAGCTGCAAGCGGGTTGGAGGCGATGCCGTCGAAATGCGCGCGCCGTTCGGGCTCCTGCACGTCGAGCCGGACATGCCAGCCTTCGTCGATGCGTTCGGCGCTGGGTGCGATCAGGCGGGTGACGCCGGCGGACTGCGCGAGCTGCCAGCGACGCGACGGATCGGCGAACGCCGCCTCGTCCTGGCCCGCGACGTAGGCGATCGCCTGGTCGCTCGGCATCACGGGCAGATCGGCCCGCTCGCGAATGCGCGACGCGAGGTAATCCATCACGCCGAGCCGGATCCAGCGCGAATCCGCTTGCGCGCCTGCGACCACGACAGGCAGCACCATGGCCGTGCCGGCGGCCGGGGATGCCGGCGATTCCATTTTTTCGGCGACGCTCGAGGACATCGCGGCGCGCCGGTCCGTGACGCGCAAGCCCCACGGGATCGCGACGATGACGAGCGCGACGGCAGCAGCCAGCGCGACTGCGCGTGCGCGTGCTCGCGCGCGCATGGGAACCGGCCGTGCCGATCGCCGCGCATCCGCCTGCGCATCCGCTCCGGCATCCGATCGCGCGATCGCCGCTGCATCCGCCGGCGGTGCCGCGGCCGCATCCGGCACCTGCGCGGCATCACTCCCGACCTCGATCACCGGCGCCACCCAGTGGTAACCGAAGCGCGGCACCGTGCGGATCACGCGCTGTTCTTCGCCGGTATCCCCGACCGCTCGGCGCGCGCGTGCGAGCGTCTGGCCGAGCAGCGCATCGCTGACGTCGATGCGCCCCCATACCGCGCTGATCAATTCGTCACGCCCGACCGCGCGCTCGCGATGTTCGAGCAGGTAGACCAGGCATTCGAACGACTTCAGCGGCAACGCGACCGCGTCGCCGCCACTGCGAAGCTCGCGCGCGAGCGCATCGAGTTCGAAATCGTTGAATCGAAAGCGCCGTGAAGACATGGACCGGGCGGGGAACCTGCGATCGGCGCGCCGCGCGAGGCGTGGCGGCCATGGAATCGAACCCCTGACTGTACCGTAGCGCTGAGGTCGACCCAAATCGGACTTCAGGCCCCCATGCCGCGCGCGGCATGCAGCGACGACCCGCGGGCCCTGTGCGGGGAAGACCACGGCCAGGACCCGATGCCTTCTCCGTCAGTCACTTCCGCGCGCGGTGATCGTCTCGAGCCCATGCGCGGCCGGGCCGGTCTCGGCGCGCCAGAGCTTCCACGCGAAGTAGAGGCCGAGCGATGACATCGCCGTGTAGAACCACATGCCCGGCGCGTACCCTGCGATGTTGTCGGGGCCCGCGAGGTAGCGGTCGTTGAGCCCGCCGATCGCGAGCGGCACCACGGCCCAGCCGATCTGCTGGCAGAAGGTCATCAGGGCATAGGCCGAGCCGAGTCGATTCGGCTCCACGATGTAGGCGACCGATGGCCACATCACCGCCGGGATCAGCGAGAACACCGCACCGAACAGCAGGATCGACAGCAGCAATGTCAGCGGAAGCCCGACGCCGGTCAGCGGCACGGGCACGACCGGCCCGGGTGGCGCGTAGGTCACGACGAGGAACAGCGGCAGCATCGCGAGCGATCCGACCGCCATAAACCAGGATCGGCGGCCGACGCGGTCCACCCACAGGCCGAACAGCGGCGTCGCAACGATCGCCGCGAACGGCAACAGGCTGCTGAGGATACCTGCCGCTTCCCGGGAGAGGCCGTGTGCCTGCTGGAAGTAGTCGATCGCGAACGAACGGAACGGAAACACCGTCGAATAGAACACGACGCACAACGCGACGATGTACCAGTACGAAGGACTGAAGCGGTAGAGGTTCTTCCACTCCAGCTTGTCGGTGTCGCCGGCCTCGCCGAGATCGAAGCGCGCTTCGGCGCGCTTCTCGAGCAGGAAATACAGCACTGCGGCGCCGAGGCCGGCGCACATCACGCCGGTCGCGAGCCACAGCGGATCTTGCCAGTTGGAGTAGAGCGGGCTCGCGAACGAAGTCGACCAATCCGTCGACGCCGAACCGAGGCGCGAGATCGACAGGTTCAAGCCGAACGCGAAGCTCAGTTCCTTGCCCTTGAACCACTTCGCGAGCACCGCGGTGACCGCGACGATCAACGGCTCGGCGCCGAGCCCGAGCAGGAAACGTCCCGCGAGCAGCGAGGTGAATCCCTGCGCCGACGCGGTGACCGCGGCGGCCACCACGCACACCAGCGCGAACGCGACGATCGCGCGGCGCGCGCCGAAGCGGTCGATCACGTATCCGCCGGCGAGCAGCACGAGCAGCGCGGCGACGTTGTAGGCGGTCGAGAGCTGGCCGATCCGTGCGTAATCGAAGCCCTGCTGCTCGCGCAGCAGGTCCACGACGGGATTCAACGCGTCGTAGGCGTAGTAGTTGCCGAACATCGCGAGGCTCGCGAGCACCAGCGCGACCCAGCGATAGGCGGGAGTGGGACGCGGCAGCGTGGCGGCGGTGTTCATCGGTGGGTCCTGCGGGGTCGGGACGAGGTGGCCTGGTGTCGATCGGCGGAGCAACCCGCAGGAACGCCGCCGACCGCGCAGTCTGGCGAGTCGTCGGCAGCCGGGCAAGCTCGAAGTGTCTTCCGCGACGCCGGATGGCTATCGCACTGCTGCCTTCCCGGAAAAGCGCCGGCTGCTGCGAGCGTAGGCTGGACGACCGAAGGTCGGCCGGCGCTCTTGCCGTTCGCACGAATGCGGCCAGAAGCGCCGGCCGTGCTGCGCGCGTAGGCTGGACGACCGAAGGTAGGCCGGCGCTGTCGCCGTTCGCGCGATCGCAGCCAGGGCGCCGACCGAACTGCGCGCGTAGCCTGGACGACCGCAGGTCGGCCGGCGCCGTTGCCGTTCGCGCGATCGCAGCCAGAGCGCCGGCCGCGCTGCGCGCGTCCAGCCTACGTGCGAGTCAGCCGACATCCGCTTGTTGGCGAATCCATCGCAAGGATGTTCGCATGTGGAAAGAAAAAAGCCCCGCATCTCTGCGGGGCTTTTCGTTGCTTGTCCTTCGACTTCGCGCCTGCAGCGCTGCGCTCAGGACGAACGGTACTGCGTGGATCAGAAATCCATGCCGCCCATGCCACCCATGCCACCGCCGCCACCGCCGTGGTTGTGCGCCTCTTCCTTCTTCGGCGCTTCGGCGACCATCGCCTCGGTCGTGATCATGAGGCCCGCGATCGACGCGGCGTTCTGCAGCGCGGTGCGCGTGACCTTGGTCGGATCGAGGATGCCGAGCTCGACCATGTCGCCGTACTCGCCGGTCGCGGCGTTGTAGCCGTAGTTGCCCTTGCCATCGGCGACCTTGTTGAGGATCACGCTCGGCTCTTCACCGGCATTGGTGACGATCTCGCGCAGCGGCGCTTCCATCGAGCGCTTGGCGATCTGGATGCCGTGGTTCTGGTCCTCGTTGTCGCCCTTGAGCTTGGCGAGGCCGGCCAGCGCGCGGATCAGCGCGACGCCGCCGCCCGGCACCACGCCTTCCTCGACCGCCGCACGCGTGGCGTGCAGGGCGTCTTCGACGCGCGCCTTCTTTTCCTTCATCTCGACTTCGGTCGCCGCGCCGACCTTGATCACCGCCACGCCGCCGGCGAGCTTGGCCACGCGCTCCTGCAGCTTCTCGCGGTCGTAGTCCGAGGAGGTTTCCTCGATCTGCGCCTTGATCTGCTTGATGCGCGACTGGATGTTCGCCGCTTCGCCCGCGCCGTCGATGATCGTGGTGTTCTCCTTGGAGATCACGATCTTCTTCGCGCGGCCGAGGTCCTTCAGCGTCGCCTTCTCGAGCTGCAGGCCGACTTCCTCGGAGATGACCTGGCCACCGGTCAGGATCGCCATGTCCTCGAGCATCGCCTTGCGACGGTCGCCGAAGCCCGGCGCCTTGACGGCCGCGACCTTGACGATGCCGCGGATCGTGTTGACGACGAGGGTCGCGAGCGCTTCGCCTTCGACTTCCTCGGCGACGATCAGCAGCGGCTTGCCGGCCTTCGCGACGCCCTCGAGCACGGGCAGCAGCTCGCGCACGTTCGAGATCTTCTTGTCGTACAGCAGCACGTACGGGTCTTCGAGCTCGACCTGCTGGCTCTGCTGGTTGTTGATGAAGTACGGCGACAGGTAGCCGCGGTCGAACTGCATGCCCTCGACGACGTCGAGTTCATTGTCCAGGCCCGAGCCTTCCTCGACCGTGATCACGCCTTCCTTGCCGACCTTGTCCATCGCCTCGGCGATGAGCTTGCCGATCAGCTCGTCGCCGTTCGCGGAGATCGTGCCGACCTGCGCGATCGACTTGCTGTCCGCCGACGGCTTGCTGAGCTTCTTGAGTTCCTCGACCGCCGAGACCACGGCCTTGTCGATGCCGCGCTTGAGGTCCATCGGGTTCATGCCCGCGGCGACGGCCTTGAGGCCTTCGCGGATCAACGCCTGCGCGAGCACGGTCGCGGTGGTGGTGCCGTCACCGGCGACGTCGGAAGTCTTGGAAGCGACTTCCTTGACCATCTGCGCGCCCATGTTCTCGAACTTGTCGGCCAGTTCGATCTCCTTCGCGACGGACACGCCGTCCTTGGTGATCGTCGGTGCGCCGAAGCTCTTCTCGAGCACGACGTTGCGGCCCTTCGGGCCGAGCGTGGCCTTGACCGCATTGGCGAGGGTGTTGACGCCGCGCAGCATGCGCGCGCGGGCGTCTTCGGAGAAACGGATTTCTTTGGCTGCCATTGGAGGAGCTCCGTGATTGGTGATTCGTGATTGGCGATCGATGGTTCAAGAAAGCGGTCGCGGGATTCGAAGGTGTCGCGGATCGGATTCGGAGCGGATCTGCTCCCACGAATCACGAATCACGAATCACCAATCCCGGCTCGATCACTTCTCGATGACCGCGATCAGGTCTTCTTCGCGCATGACGAGCAGTTCGTCGCCGTCGACCTTGACCTCGGTACCGGAGTACTTGCCGAACAGCACGATGTCGCCGACCTTGACCGCCATCGGACGGACCTTGCCGTCTTCCTGGATCTTGCCGGTGCCGGCGGCGAGGACTTCGCCCTTGATCGGCTTTTCGGCAGCGGCGTCGGGGATCACGATGCCGCCGGCCGACTTGGTCTCGGCTTCCAGGCGCTTGATGATCACGCGGTCGTGCAACGGGCGAAGCTTCATGGGTGTCTCCGTCAAGAGGTTGATAGTGAAGGGTTTTGCAAGTCTTGTTAGCACTTGCCAGTGCTGAGTGCCAAGTTTAAGGCGAAGCGACCCCCTTGCGGAAGGGGTGGGCGGCGCCCGGTGCCTCACAGATGGATGCCCGAAGCCCCCGTTCAAGGGGGCGCGCTCACTCGGAACCGTCATCAGGCTCGGCTATAGTCGGCGGTTGGGGTCCGCGGCACGGGGTCCGGACCGAAGCTGGGGGATCCACCGAATGCGTATCCAACGAGGTGCCTTCGGCACCGCGCTGTCGATTTTCCTTGCCTGCGCCGCGCAGCCTGCGCTGGCGCAGTATGTCTCGCTGGTCGGCGGGACCCCGCCGGTGCAGGACTTCGGCACGCTTGCTGCGACCGGCACCAGCGATGCACTGCCGGACGGCTGGAGCCTGTTCGAGAGCGACACCAACGCGAACACGACCTATGTCGCCGACAACGGCGGCGTGAACTCCGGCAACACCTACAGCTACGGCGCGAACGGCAGCGGCGAGCGCGCGTTCGGCATGTTGCGCTCGGGTTCGCTGGTGCCGCTGATCGGCGCGCGGCTGCGCAACGACACCGCGCTCGTGCTCAGCGAAATCGCGGTGGCGTACACGGGCGAGCAGTGGCGCCTCGGCGTCGCCGGACGCAGCGACCGCCTCGACTTCCAGTACAGCCTCGATGCGACCTCGCTCGGCGGCACCGGCACCTGGATCGATGTCGATGCGCTCGACTTCACCTCGCCGAACACCGGCGCGGCGCCGGGTGCGCTCGACGGCAATGCGCCGGCGAACCGCGCCGCGGTCAGCGCGTCGATCACGGGCCTCGCGCTCGCGCCGTCGGCGACGCTGTGGGTGCGCTGGGTCGATGCCGACATTTCCGGCGCGGAAGACGGCCTCGCGATCGACGACGTCGCCTTCGCGGTCGCCGGTGATCCACCGGTCGACCACCCGCCGGCCGTCGCGTCCACCACGCCTGCGAACGGCGCGTCCGGCGTCGCGCTCGATGCGAACCTCGTCGTGGCCTTCAGCGAGGCGGTCACGACGACCGGCCCATGGTTCGTGCTGAACTGCACCGACAGCGGCGCGCACTCCGCGGTGGTCAGCGGCGGTCCGACCAGCTACACCCTGACGCCCTCGCCCGCGTTCGCGGCCGACGAGAGCTGCACCTGGACGATCATCGCAGCCGCGATCACCGACAACGACGGCACGCCGGACCATCCGGCCGCCGACACCGTCGTGGTGTTCCAGACGCGCGATCCTGCGACGACGCCGCCGACCGTGGTGTCGGTGACGCCGGCCGACGGCGCGACCAACGTGCCGCCCGCGAGCGACATCAACGTGGTCTTCAGCGAAGCGGTCACGACCGCGACGGGCGCATTCGCACTTGCCTGCGACGCGGCACCGGTCGACCTCATCCAGACCGGCAGCGGCGCGCAGCGCACGCTGACCCCGGCAACATTGCTCGCGCAGGGCGCGGACTGCAGCTTCACGATCCTCGCGAGCGCGGTCACGAATGCGTGGGACGTGCCGCTCGCGGCAAACGTGACGATCACGTTCGAAATCGGCGCCGGCACCGGCGCGTATTACGACGCGGTCAACACCGCGAGTCCCGAACAGTTGCGCTGCTCGCTGCACCGGACGATCCGCGGCCACACCGCGTACCCGTACAGCGGCTCGGGCACCAACACCTGGACGATCCTCGAACTCGCGCAGGCGAATCCGTCGAATCCGAACCAGATCATCGACGTGTATCGCAACCGCTTGTACACCGCGGTGTCCGACCGCGCCGGCACCGGCTCGGGCATCACCTACAACCGCGAGCACACCTGGCCGAATTCGCTCGGCTTCCCGAGCCAGACCGGCAACCTCGGCCTGCCGAACGCGCCGTACACGGACACGCACATGCTGTGGCTGTCGGATACGCAGTACAACGCCGATCGCGGCAACAAGCCGTTCGCGAACTGCGACAGCGGTTGCGGCGAACGACCGACCGAAGCGAACGGCGGCGTCGGCGGTGGCGGCGGCGGCGATTCGAACTGGGTGCGCTCGCCCGATGGCAACCAAGGCTCTTTCGAGAGCTGGGACCATCGCAAGGGCGAGATGGCGCGCGCGATCTTCTACATGGCGATCCGCTACGAAGGCGGCGTCGATCCGGTCAGCGGCCAGAACGAGCCGCAGCTCGAACTCACCGACGTGCGCGCGCAGATCATCGGCATGAACGACTACACGCAGACCGCCTACATGGGCCTGCTCGCCGACCTGCTGGCCTGGCACCTCGCCGATCCGCCCGACGCGGATGAAATCGCGCGCAACGACTTGATCCAGACGTTCCAGGGCAACCGCAATCCGTTCGTCGACCATCCCGAATGGGCGACACGCGCGCTGTTCGAATCCTCGAATCCGCCGGTGTGCGAACTGCCGGACAACGATTCGATCTTCGCGGACGGGTTCGAATAGGGCGCGCAAGAAGCAAGAGCGCCGGCCGGCCTGCGGCCGTCCAGCCTACGGCTCGTGAACTCGTAGGCTGGACGCGCGCAGCGCGGCCGGCTCGAGCCGCCGCGTGGTGGAAGGCGCCGTCCGGGCAGTGCATGAAGCCCGGGGCTCCCGCCTGTGCGAACATGGAAGACCCGCGCAAGCCCGTCGTCCATGTCCGTCGTCGTCGTCCACTGCAGTTGTCCCGACCTGCCGAGCGCCGCGCGCATCGCGCAGGCGCTGGTCGACGAGCGCCTCGCCGCCTGCGTGCAGGCGCTGCCCGGGATCGCGTCGACCTACCGCTGGCAGGGCACGGTGCAGCGCGCCGACGAGGTGTTGCTGCTGATCAAGACCACGCGCGAGCGCGTCGCCGCGATCGAAGCGCGGCTCCCGCACTTGCATCCGTACGATCTGCCCGAACTGATCGTGCTCGAAGCAGCCGGCGGCCTGCGCGGCTACCTCGACTGGGTCGAGGCCGAATCCACGCCCGCGTGAACGTCCTGCAATCGACGCGGTCCAAGCGCGGTCCCTTCCGCGCCGCACCCGCCTTCCGGAGCCTTGTCCGATGCGCCACCTGATCGCCTGCCTGTTCGCCCTCCTCGTCGCCAGCGGCGTCGCTCGCGCGCAAGAAGACGAGCTGCTGCCGGTCGAACAGGCGTTCGCACTGAGCGCGCGCATCGACGAGCCCGGCGTCGTCTCGCTGCACTGGGAGATCGCGCCCGACTACTACCTGTACCGCTCGCGCATCAAGGCGAAGACGACGCAGGCGGGTGTCGCGCTCGGAGAGATCGCCCTGCCCGCGGGCGAGCGCAAGAACGACGAGTTCCTCGGCGATGTCGAGGTCTACCACCATGCGGTCGACGCGCGCCTGCCGTACACGCTCGATGATCCGGCTGCGACGACGCTGACGGTCACCGTCACCGCGCAGGGATGCCACGAAGTCGATCCGAAGATCTGCTATCCGCCGCATCCGACCAAACTGACGCTGGACCTTCCTGCCGCCAGCGCGTCCACGGTCGCGACGACACCCGCGCTGGGGAACGGCACGTCGACGCCGCTGATCCAGCTCGGTGGCAACGGTTCCGCCGGCGCGGCCGATGCGGCGCCATTGCCGGCCGAGCAGGCGTTCGTGTTCGAGGCGATCGCATCGGGCCCGACCGGCCTGCTCGCGCGCTGGACCATGCCCAAGGGCTACTACCTGTATCGCGATCGCAGCACCGTCACGCTCACTCAGGGCGACGGCGTGCGACTCGGCGCTCCGCAGTGGCCCGAAGGCGTCGACCACACCGACGAGCACTTCGGTACCGTGAAGGTCTACTTCGACCAGGTCGAACTGCCGATCGCGCTCGCGCGCAGCAACGGCGAACCGCAGCGCGTGACCGTGCACGCCGAATACCAGGGCTGCCAGGACAACGGGCTCTGCTACCCGGTCATGCAGAAGGACATCGTGGTCGAACTGCCGGCCGCGAGCGCCGAGCAGCTCGCCGCCGCGAATGCATCCTTCGTCGCGCCATCCGAACCCGGCGCAGCCTCCACCACGGCGGCGCCCTCGCCCCTCGCCCCTCGGCCCTCGCCGCTCGGCATCCTCGGCGCGCTGCTGCTCGCGCTCGGTGGCGGACTGATCCTCAACCTGATGCCGTGCGTGTTGCCGGTGCTTTCGCTCAAGGTACTCGGGCTCGCGCAAAGCGGCGAGAGCCCTGCGAAGGCACGCACGCATGCGCTCTGGTACACCGCCGGCGTGCTGGTCGCGTTCGCCGCGGTCGGCCTCGCGGTCGTCGGGCTGCGCGCGGCGGGCGCCGCGCTCGGCTGGGGCTTCCAGTTGCAGCAGCCGGTGTTCGTCGCACTGCTCGTCTACGTGCTGTTCGCGATCGGCCTGTCGTTGTCGGGCGTATTCAACTTCGGCGCCGGGCTCGCAGGTGCGGGTCAGGGACTCGCCTCGCGCAGCGGCGCCGCCGGCGACTTCTTCACCGGCGTGCTCGCGGTCGTCGTTGCGAGCCCGTGCACGGCGCCGTTCATGGGCACCGCGCTCGCGTATGCGTTCGCTTCGTCGTCGTGGGTCGCGTTGCTCGTGTTCCTCGCGCTCGGACTCGGCCTCGCGCTGCCGTTCCTGCTCGTCGGCTTCATTCCCGCGCTCGCGTCGCGCCTGCCGCGGCCCGGCGCGTGGATGGAAACGCTCAAGCAGTTCCTCGCATTCCCGATGTACCTGACCGCGGTGTGGCTGGTCTGGGTGCTCGGCAACCAGCGCGGCATCGACGCGGTGGCATGGGTGCTGGTCGGCGCGACCGCGCTCGCACTCGGGCTCTGGTGGTGGGAGCGCAGCCGCTATCGTGGCGGTCCGCTGCGGCGCGTGTTCGCGGTGATCGTGATGCTCGCTGCGCTGGTGCCGCTGCTGCAGGTCACGCGCATCGCGCCGCCCGCGCAGGCGCAGTCGACCGCGAGCGACCAGTGGGTGCCCTACTCGGCCGAGCGCCTCGCGAGCCTGCGCGCCGAAGGGCGCGCGGTATTCGTCGACATGACCGCCGACTGGTGCGTCACCTGCAAGGTCAACGAGCGCGCGGTGCTGCATACCGATCGCTTCCGCGAGCTCGTCGAGCGCACCGATACCGTCTTGATGCAGGGCGACTGGACCAACGTCGATCCGGAGATCAGCGCGTTCCTCAAGGAGTACCAATCGGTCGGCGTGCCGCTGTACGTGATGTTCCCCGCGGGCTCGGATTCGGCAGGCATCAAGCTGCCGACCGTGCTCACGTTCGGCATCGTCGAACAGGCCCTGGCGGGTCGCGCGGACTGACCCCGTGCTCGATCGCCGCCACCTGCTCGTCGTTGCGCTCGCGATCGCCGGCGCGACCGCGGGCCTGTTCGTCGGCCGCATGCTGCGTCCGGACCCGCGCGCCGCACTCGACGCGGTGCCCGCGAGCGCGCCGGATCGCCTGCCGGCCGCGACGTCGCTGCCCGACACCGAAGGGCGCGCGCAGTCCCTCGCGCAGTGGGACGGGCGCCTCGTGCTGCTCAACTTCTGGGCCAGCTGGTGCGCGCCCTGCATCGAGGAAATGCCGCTGCTCGACCGCTTCCAGCAACGCCATGCGGCGCGCGGGCTGCAGGTGGTCGGCATCGCGAGCGAAGCGGCCGGGCCCACGCGCGACTTCCTCGCCGCGCACCCGGTCGCCTATCCGATCCTCGTCGACGATCCCGAACGCGGCGACCTTTCGCGCACGCTCGGCAACCAGCACGGCGTGCTGCCGTACTCGCTGCTGGTCGGTCGCGATGGGCGCATCCTTGCGCGGCATGCGGGGAATTTCACCGAGGACAGCCTCGAGCGCTGGGTGCTGCCACATCTCTAGCGAAGAGCGCCGGCCGACCTGTGGTCGTCCAGCCTACGAAACGCAGCGCGGCCTGCTCGCGCCCAACCAATTGAAACATCGCCAAACGTCGGCGAACTGGACAGAACGGCGCCCGTCCGCCAGACTTGGCCTCCGCTTTTCGCGAGTGGCCGATGGCCCGCATCCTCGTCCTGCACGGCCCCAACCTCAATCTGCTCGGGACGCGCGAGCCGGAGGTCTATGGCCGCACGACGCTCGCGGAGATCGATGCGGGGCTGGTCCGGCGCGCCCGCGAGGCCGGGCATGAGCTCGTGCACCTGCAATCCAACGCCGAGCACGAGCTCGTCGATCGCGTGCAGGCCGCGCGCTCGGACGGCACCGCGTTCATGCTGGTCAACCCGGCCGCGTTCACCCACACCTCGGTCGCGTTGCGCGACGCGCTCGCGGCGGTCGCGATCCCGTTCATCGAGGTGCACCTGTCCAATCCGCATGCGCGCGAACCGTTCCGGCACACGAGCTATTTCAGCGATCTCGCCTCGGGCATCGTCTGCGGTTGCGGCGCGCTCGGCTACGAGCTCGCGCTGACCGCGGCGTTGCAGCGACTTCAGCACTGACCCTTTCCCTTCGAGCCGACCCGCCGTCGCGGGCCGCCAACCGAGAAGCCACGATGGACCTTCGCAAGATCAAGAAACTCATCGACCTGCTCGAGGAATCCAACCTCGCCGAACTCGAGATCAAGGAAGGCGAGGAAATCGTGCGCCTGTCGCGCCTGCCCAAGGGCATGGTCAGCACCCAGATGATGGCGCCGGCGCCGATGCATGCAGCCCCGGCGCGCAGCGAGGCGCCCGCGGCGTCCCCGCCCGCAGCCGAAAGCGCGGTCCCGGCCGGTCGCGACCTGCCGGACGGCCACGTGGTCAAGGCGCCGATGGTCGGCACCTTCTATGCGTCGGCCAATCCCGAGAGCCCGCCGTTCGCGAAGGTCGGCCAGGCGGTCAAGGCCGGCGACACCCTCGGCATCATCGAGGCGATGAAGATGTTCAACCAGATCGAAGCCGACGCCACCGGCACCCTGCTCGCGATCCTCGTCAACAACGGCCAGCCCGTCGAATTCGACGAGCCGATGTTCGTCATAGGATGAGAATCGGGAATGGGGAATGGGGAATCGTTCAAGCGACCACACGAGCGGCTTGATGTCTGGCGCGATTCGATGGCGCTCGTGGAAGTGGTGTACCGACTGTCGGGTACATTCCCTCACTCGGAACGCTTCGGATTGACGTCACAGGTGCGACGGTGCGCCGTCAGCGTTCCATCGAATATCGCAGAGGGTGCAGCGCGAAGATCCACTGCAGAATATTTGCATTTCTTGTCCATTGCCCGCGGATCGCTGTCTGAACTCGATACCCAGGTTCAGATCGCAAACCGTCTCGGATACTCCAGTCCATCTGAGGAATTCTCGCGCCTTGTGGATGCCGTGTTTGCCCGCCTCACCGCATTGATGCACTCGCTCGAGAAGGTAGGAGCCGCGCGATGACCGCCTTGAACTATTCTCTATTCCCTATTCCCAATTCCCATGCTTGACAAAGTCGTCATCGCCAACCGCGGCGAAATCGCCCTGCGCGTGCTGCGCGCCTGCCATGCGCTCGGCATCCGCACGGTCGCGGTGCATTCGACCGCGGACCGCAACCTCAAGCACGTCGGCATGGCCGACGAGTCGATCTGCATCGGGCCGCCGCCCGCGGCCGAGAGTTACCTCAACGTGCCGCGCATCATCGCGGCGGCCGAGGTCACCGACGCGCAGGCGATCCATCCGGGCTACGGCTTCCTTTCGGAGAACGCCGACTTCGCCGAACGCGTCGAGAAGTCCGGCTTCATCTTCATCGGCCCGACGCCGGACGTGATCCGCCTGATGGGCGACAAGGTCGAGGCGATCAAGGCGATGAAGGCCGCCGGCGTGCCGTGCGTGCCGGGGTCGGGCGGCCCGCTCGGGGACGATCCCGCGGCGAACGGACGCATCGCGCGCGAGATCGGCTACCCGGTCATCATCAAGGCCGCCGGTGGCGGTGGCGGGCGTGGCATGCGCGTGGTGCATACCGAAGCGCACCTCGCCAACGCCGTCGCGATGACGAAGTCGGAAGCGAAGGCCGCGTTCGGCAACGGCGAGGTCTACATGGAGAAGTTCCTCGAGAACCCGCGCCATGTCGAGATCCAGGTGCTCGCCGACGGCCAAGGCAATGCGATCCACCTCGGCGAGCGCGACTGCTCGATGCAGCGGCGGCACCAGAAGGTCGTCGAGGAAGCGCCCGCGCCGGGCATCACGCCGGAGCAGCGCGAGGCGATCGGCAAGGTCTGCGTCGAGGCCTGCGTGCGCATCGGCTATCGCGGCGCGGGCACGTTCGAATTCCTCTACGAGGACGGGCGCTTCTATTTCATCGAGATGAACACGCGCATCCAGGTCGAGCATCCGGTCACCGAGATGATCACCGGCATCGACCTCGTGCGCGAGCAGCTGCTGATCGCGGCCGGCGAGAAGCTCACGCTGCGCCAGTCCGACATCGTGCTGACCGGCCACGCGATCGAATGCCGCATCAACGCGGAAGACCCGGACACGTTCATGCCGAGCCCGGGCACCGTGAAGCGCTTCGAGTCGCCGGGTGGTCCGGGCGTCCGCGTCGACACCCACGTCTACGACGGCTACAGGATCCCGCCGAATTACGATTCGATGATCGGCAAGCTCATCGTGCATGGCCGCGACCGCGCCACCGCGATCGCGCGCATGCGCATCGCGCTGTCGGAACTCGTCGTCGAAGGCATCAAGACCAACGTGCCGCTGCAGCAGAAGATCCTCGCCGACGGCGGCTTCCAGACCGGCGGCCAGAACATCCACTACCTCGAGCGCCGCATCGCCGAGGCGAAGGAAAAGGCGATGGGGATCGGTTGAGGCAGGGAATAGGGAATAGGGAACGGGGAATCGGCTGCCCCTGCTTTACCATTCCCCATTCTCCATTCCCGATTCCCCGCCAATGGCCTTCCTCGAACTCTCGCTGACCATTCGCCACGCCGACCAGGAGCGCGTCGAACTCGCGCTCGAGGATGCGGGCGCGCTCGCGGTGACCTTGCTCGATGCGGACGCGGATACGCCGAACGAACGCGCGATCCTCGAGCCCGGCGTCGGCGAGACGCCGCTCTGGGGTGAGATCATGCTCACCGCGTTGTTCGACGCGCAGGCCGATCGCGCCGGGCTCCTGCACGTGCTCGGCGAACTCGTGCCGGAAATCGATCCCGCGGCGATCCATTTCCGCGACGTCGAGGACCAGGACTGGACGCGCGCGTGGATGGAGGACTTCAAGCCGATGCGTTTCGGGCGGCGACTGTGGATCTATCCATCGAACGTCGAACCACCTTCCGACGACGCGCAGGCGATCGTGGTCCGGCTCGATCCCGGCCTTGCGTTCGGCACCGGCACGCATCCGACGACGGCGCTCTGCCTCGAATGGCTCGACGGCCTCGACCTCGCAGGCCGCCATGTGACCGACTTCGGTTGCGGCTCGGGCGTGCTCGCGATCGCGGCGCTGAAACTCGGCGCCGCGCGCGTGGACGGCATCGACAACGATCCGCAGGCGATCCAGGCCAGCCGTGACAATGCCGAGCGCAACGGGGTCGCGGATCGGCTCGCGCTTTACCTGCCCGAGGAACACGCCGACACGCCCACCGACGTGTTCGTCGCGAACATCCTTGCCGGCCCGCTCGCCGAGCTCGCACCGCGCTTCGCCGCATGCACGAAACCCGGCGCGCCGATCGCGCTGTCGGGAATCCTCGTCGGCCAGCACCACGAACTGCTCGAACGCTATGCCGAATGGTTCGACTCACTCGACGTCAAGACATGCGAGGACTGGGTGCGCATCAGCGGACGCCGAAAACCCGCCCCGTAGGCTGGACGACCGCAGGTCGACCGGCGCTCCTTTTTCCGCCGCACCAACGGGCCGGGCGCGCTACGTTCCGTAGGCTGGACGACCGAAGGTCGGCCGGCGCTCTACGCTCCGCCGCCGCGACAAGCCGGTGCGCTGCGTTCCGTAGGCTGGACGACCGAAGGTCCGCCGGCGCTCTGCGCTCCGCCGCCGCGACAAGCCGGCGGCGCTGCGCGCGCCCAGCCTGCAAATCACACGGCGCGCGCGCGACACGAGCCGCGTCGCGCGCGTGCAGCATGCACGCGACGCGACGCACGAACCCGCAGCTCGCGCAGCCCCGCGCGACGCTCGATGGTCCCCGCGCTAGACTCGCACGCCCGTTCCGCATTCGGAGACCACCGTGGGCCTGTTGCATTGGCTCGGCCGCAAGCTCGCGCGCTACCTGTCCGAGCCGCGCGAGGCAACGCACGTGACCACCAGCCGGCCCGGCCACCTCGCCGCGACGCTGCGCAAGGGCGACGTGCTGCTGGTCGAAGGCACCAGCCGTTTCGCATCCGCGATCCGCACGATCACGCAGTCAACCTGGTCGCATTCGGCGCTCTGCGTCGGCGACGCGCTCGCGGCGAAGCGCGGCGACGACGCGCCGATGCTGGTGGAAGCCGACATCAACGAGGGCGTGCGCGTGGTGCCGGTCGAACGGTACGCGCACATGCATACGCGGATCTGCCGCCCGGTCGGCCTCGACGCGGGCGAGCTCGATGCGCTGGTCGCCTACGCGGTCGCGCGCATCGGCCAGCAGTACGACCTGCGCAACGTGATCGACCTCGGTCGCTACCTGCTGCATCCCCCGCCGGTGCCCGACCGCTATCGCCGACGCCTGCTCGCGCTCGGCGGCGGCGAACCCACGCGCGCGATCTGTTCGTCGCTGATCGCGGCCGCGTTCGCGTCGGTGCGGTACCCGGTGCTGCCCGACATCAAGGTCGCGCGCGCCGAAAGCGAAGGCGGCAGCGGCGCACTGCAGGAAATCCTGCATATCCGCGACTCGCGCCTGTACGCACCTCGCGATTTCGACGTCTCGCCGTACTTCCGCATCGTCAAGCCGACGCTCGAGCAGGGCTTCGACCCGCACGCACTGACCTGGGCGAGCATCCCGGAGAGCGGGACCACGCACGCCTGAACGCGGCGCGTGCGCGCGTACGCGCCGCACGCGATAATCCCGTCCGGCCGTCGCACGGGTGCGCCGATGTACACGCAATGTCCGGAATGCCTGACGATCTTCAAGCTCGACGGCGGTGAACTCGCCGCCGCGCACGGCAGCGTGCGCTGCGGCCACTGCGCCGCCGTGTTCGATGCACTGCGTTCGCTGTCGGCGCAGTTGCCACCGGAGCCGATCGGCATCCTCTCGCTGCACGAGGCGCAGTCCGATCCTCCCCAGCTCGCGCTGCCGGTGTTCCGTCCGAATCCCGCGCAGGCGACGCTGTTCGCCGAGCCCGTCGACCGCGTGCGCGCCGCCGAACGTTCGTCGCTGCCGGCGTTCGCCGCGAGCCGCCGCCGCGCACGGCGCCAGCGCAACTGGCCGTGGCTGGCTGGCTGCGCACTGCTGCTGGCGACCCTCACGCTCGAATTCGCGCTGGCCGATCCGTCGCGCTGGATCGATGATGCGCGCGTGCGCTCGTGGCTCGATCCGCTCGCCGCGAACTTCGGCGTTCCGATGCCGTTGCGGCGTGCGCCCGCGGCGCTCGAGCTCTCCGCTCGCGACATCCGCCCGCATCCTTCGGTCGAAGGCGCGCTGATCATCTCGGCGACGCTGCGCAACGACGCCGCGTTCGCGCAGGCGTGGCCGGTGGTCGAGGTCACGTTGTCGGACTTCGACGAGAAGCCGGTCGCGATGCGCCGCTTCCAGCCGCGCGAGTACCTCAGCGACACGCGCATGCTCGACCCCGGCCTCGCGGCCGGCGCGAGTTCTTCGCTCGTGTTCGAGGTCGCCGATCCGGGACGCGATGCGGTCGCGTTCGAATTCAAGTTCGAGTGAGCGCTCCGTCGGCGCCGCGCGGCGCCGGCACGGCGGCTGAAGCGCAGGCGGCACTCCGAGAACGCGCGAAGCGGAAGCGGAACAGCATTCGTAACGAGCACACCGGGCACGCCGCACAGGCAAGAGCGCTCGACTGGAGGGCAACTCTCCGTGTGCTCCATGTTCGGATCGTGCTGCTGGCTGCCTTCGGTGCGGCAGATGGCGCGGCGCGGCAGCTGGGTCAGTCGCGCATGAGATTTCCGGTGCAAGTGTCGATGCGGCAAGGCATCGCCGCTGGCGCGCGCGGAGTGGACGGAAATTTCATCGTCGAGGGACTTATCAAGCCGCGATGCCGGCGCTACTATTCCGCTCCGACCGCAAGCTCGTTGCGTGTCGGCCCAGGGAAGTTTCGCCATCGAAGGGGCCTGTTGCTGTGAATGCCGCCATCCCGCTGCGTGTCGACGCCGCGAATGACACCGTGTTGCAACCCGCGCTGCGCGAGTGCGTCGCGCGAGCCGTGCGTCGTTACCTCGTCGACGTCGAATCCGCTCCGGGCGAGGGCCTGCACGAGCTCGTGATGCGCGAGGTGGAAGCACCGCTGCTGCGCGAAGTGATGGCCTGGTACGGCGGCAACCAGAGCAAGGCCGCGGTCGCGCTCGGCATCAACCGCGCGACGCTGCGCAAGAAGCTGCAGCACTACGGCCTCGCGGCCACCTGAGGCTCTCGCGGACCGAGGCCCGGCCGACCCCGCCCGGCCAGCGCGCTGGCGCCGGCGCGGCTATAATCGGGCGCTCCCCGCGCATGCCGACCACCCATGTTCGATGCCACCATCATCCCGGTTCGCCGCGCGCTGATCAGCGTGTCCGACAAGACCGGCATGGTCGATCTCGCCCGCGGGCTCGATGCGCTCGGCGTGACCCTGCTGTCGACCGGTGGAACCGCGCGTGCACTGCGTGACGCGGGACTGCACGTGACCGACGTCAGCACGCTGACCGGCTTCCCCGAAATCATGGATGGCCGCGTCAAGACGCTGCACCCCGCCGTGCATGGTGGCCTGCTCGGCCGGCGCGGCGTTGACGACGCGGTGATGGCCGCGCACGGCATCCAGCCGATCGACCTGCTCGTCGTCAACCTGTATCCGTTCGAACAGGTCACCGAATCGCCCGACTGCAACCTCGGCGATGCGATCGAGAACATCGACATCGGCGGGCCCGCGATGCTGCGCGCGGCGGCGAAGAACCACGAACACGTCGCGGTCGTCTCCGATCCCGCGCACTACGCCGAGGTGCTCGAAGCGCTCGCGCACGGCGGCACCCGGCTCTCGCTGCGTCGTCGTCTCGCCGCATCCGCTTTCGCGCACGTCGCGCGCTACGACGGCCTCATCGCGAACTGGCTCGGCACGCGCGTCGACGCCGACAAGCCCGACGCCTTCCCGCCGAGCCTGCGCCTGTCGTACGAGCGGCGCCAGGTGCTGCGTTACGGCGAGAACCCGCACCAGGGCGCCGCGCTCTACGTCGAGCGCAATCCGCCCGCGGGCACCGTCGCCGCCGCGCGCGTGCTCGCGGGCAAGGAACTGTCCTACAACAACATCGCCGACGCCGATGCCGCGCTCGAATGCGTCAAGGCGTTCCAGAAGACACCGGCCTGCGTGATCGTCAAGCACGCGAACCCGTGCGGCGTAGCGCTCGGCAGCGATCTCGCCGAAGCCTACGAGCGCGCGTTCGCGTGCGACCCGACGTCGGCCTTCGGCGGCATCATCGCGTTCAACCACCGGCTCGACGCGGGCACCGCGAGCCGCATCGTCGAACGCCAGTTCGTGGAAGTCGTGGTCGCACCCGAGTTCGATGCGGACGCGGTGGCCGCGCTCGCGAAGAAGCCGAACGTGCGCGTGCTCGCGACCGGCAACTGGGACGGCATGCCGCCGCATGCCTACGACTACAAGCGCGTCGCGGGCGGCCTGCTCGTGCAGGACGCGGACCGCGACACGCTGCTGCTGTCCGACCTCAAGGTCGTATCGAAGCGCGTACCCGACGCGGGCGAACTGCACGACCTGCTGTTCGCCTGGCACGTCGCGATGTTCGTGAAGTCCAATGCGATCGTCTACGCGCGCGGCGGCCGCACGATCGGCATCGGTGCCGGCCAGGCCAGCCGAGTCGTCAGCGCGAAGATCGCCGCGATCAAGGCTGCCGACGCGGGCTTCGAAGTCCCCGGCAGCGTGATGGCCTCCGATGCGTTCTTCCCGTTCCGCGACGGCCTCGACACCGCCGCCGAAGCCGGCATCCGCGCCGCGATCCAGCCCGGCGGCTCGATGCGCGACGCCGAGGTCATCGCCGCCGCCGACGAACACGGCATGGCGATGGTGTTCACGGGTGTCAGGCATTTCAGGCATTGAAGCCGTGATTGGTGAGTCGTGATGGGTGATTCGAAGAGCGCGAGCCGAGGTATCGGAATGATCGGCACGCCGAACGAACCCACCTTCCTGCGACATCGTGGGTCGCCAATCACGAATCACCATTCACGAATCACGGCTTTCCAATGAAACTACTCGTCATCGGTTCCGGCGGCCGTGAGCACGCGCTGGCCTGGAAACTCGCGCAGTCGCCGCGCGTGACCGAAGTGCTTGTCGCGCCGGGCAATGCGGGCACCGCGCGCGAAGCGGGCATGCGCAACGTCGAGGTCGCGGCGACCGATGCGGAAGGCCTGGTGCGGCTCGCGCAGCGCGAGCAGGTCGCGCTGACCGTGATCGGTCCGGAGGCCGCGCTCGCGGCGGGCGTCAGCGACCGCTTCCGCGCGGCCGGCCTGCGCTGCTTCGGTGCGAGCCGGATCGCCGCGCAACTCGAGAGTTCGAAGGCGTTCGCGAAGGACTTCCTCGCGCGACACAACATCCCGACCGCGCACTACGCGGTATTTACCGATCTCGCGCCCGCGCTCGCTCACGTGCGCGAACACGGCGCGCCGATCGTGATCAAGGCCGACGGGCTCGCCGCGGGCAAGGGCGTGATCGTCGCGCTGACGCTCGCCGATGCCGAGCAGGCACTGCACGACATGCTCGGCGCGCGCTCGTTCGGCGATGCGTCCGCGCGTGTCGTGATCGAGGAGTTCCTCGCGGGCGAAGAAGCGAGCTACATCGTCATGAGCGACGGCCGCAACGTGTTGCCGCTCGCGACGAGCCAGGACCACAAGCGCCGCGACGAAGGCGACCTCGGCCCGAACACCGGCGGCATGGGCGCGTACTCGCCCGCGCCGGTGGTGACACCCGCGGTGGAGCGGCGCATCCTCGACGAGATCGTGCGCCCGACGATCGCCGGCATGGCGGCGGAAGGCGCGCCCTTCATCGGCTTCCTCTACGTCGGCCTCATGATCGACGCACACGGCGCGCCGAAGGTGATCGAGTTCAATGCGCGCCTCGGCGATCCCGAAACGCAGCCGATCATGCTGCGGCTGAAGTCGGACCTGGTCGACCTCGTCGAGGACACGCTCGACGGGCGCCTCGATCGCACGCAGGCGCAGTGGGACGCGCGTCCGGCGCTCGCCGTCGTCCTCGCCGCCGCGGGTTATCCGGGCAGCGTGCGCAGCGGCGATGCGATCCACGGCCTCGACGGCGTCGACAGCGCCGACGCGAAGGTCTTCCACGCGGGTACCCGCCTCGACGAGCACGGCCGATCCGTGACCGCCGGCGGCCGCGTGCTCGCGGTCTGCGCGCTCGGCGACGACACCGCCGCGGCGCGCGAACGCGCCTACGCGATCGCGCGCGGCATCCGCTTCGAAGGCGCCTTCCTGCGCCGCGACATCGGCCACCGCGCCCTCGCGCGTTGATCCCCCGTAGGAGCCCACCCTGTGGGCGATCCGCGCAGGAAATCGGTCGTGCGCGGGAATCCGGATTCCCGCGATCGCGCACAGGGTGCGCTCCTGCGCGACCACCATCATCCGCAGGAGCCCACCGTGTGGGCGATCCGCGCAGGAAACCGGTCGTGCGCGGGAATCCGGATTCCCGCGATCGCGCACAGGGTGCGCTCCTACGCAACCACCATCATCCGCAGGAGCCCACCCTGTGGGCGATCCGCGCAGGAAACCGGTCGTGCGCGGGAATCCGGATTCGCGCAATCGCGCACAGGGTGCGCGCCTACGGCGCGGGCTTCGGATCCGGCGCGAGGCGCTGCGGGCGATACACCGCGGCGCTCGCGGGCCACGGGCGATCCGGCAACTGCCTAGCCTGCAGTTGCGTCAGCGTTTCGCGATACGGCGTCAGCGCGCCTTTGAGGCCATTGCGCACGAGCACGAACATCGCGGCCTGCTGCGTCTTCACCGCGTCGTCCCATTTGCCGTTGGCGGCGAGCGCGAGCGCATACGCCTCGCCGTTCGGCGCACTCGCGGCCTGCGCATACAGCTTGCCACCGTGTTCGAGCGCGCCCTTGCGTTCGGCCGCGCTGGCGGCACGACAGGTGCTCGCGAGGCGCACGAACAGCTGCAGCACGAAACGGTTGCCCGCGTCCGACGCGAGCACGTCGCTGACGTCGCGCAGCGCCATCGCGCAGCGGCCCGCCTCGACGTACGCCGCGACGAGCCGCATCCACGGTTCCGCCGCCGTGAGGTCCTGCTGCACGACAACGCGGTAATGCGTCGCGGCCGCGTCGGCTTGCCCGGTGCGCAACAGCAGGTCGCCGAGCAGCGAGCGCGCCTCGGCCGACTTCGGATCCAGCGCGACCGCCTCCTCGTAGGCGCGACGCGCGCCCGCATCGTCATTGCCCATCTCGAGCGCGACACCCTGGCTGAGGTGCGCGACTGCGCTGTCGCGGCCTGCCGCGACGGCCGCGGCCGCACGCGTCTTCGCCGCCGCGATGTTGCCGGACGCGGCTTCGACTCGTGCGTACAGAGCGAGCAAGGCGGGCTGGTTCGGCTCCTGCGCGAGCGCCGCATCGAGCTTCTGGCGCGCGCCCTGGTACTGGCGCGCGAGCAGCAGCACGCCGGCTTCCTTCGCGAGCCGCGCGGCACCCTCATCGTTCGCCGCGGACGCGCTGCCTGCGGCAGCAGCCGGCAGGGCCATGCCGCCGAGGCCGAAGGCGATCGGATCGGGCAGCACGGGCTCGACCTGCCCTGCCTTCGCACGCGACTGCGCCGCCGCGGCGGCATTGCCGGCGGCGGCCTGGGCTTCCGCAAGGCGCGCATACACGCGCGTCGCCGAGGGTTCGAGCTCGAGCGCGCGCTGGTAGCGCGTGACCGCCTCCGCACTGCGCTTCTGGCCCAGCGCGATATCGCCGAGCAACGCCTGCGGATACGCCTGGTCGGGGTGCTTCGCGACGTACTCGGCGAGCAGCTTGCGCGCGCCCTCGAGGTCGCCGTTGTCCATGCGCGAACGCGCAACCGCGACGCGCGCAGGCAGGTAGTCGCCATCGAGCTGCAACGCGAGTTCGAAATAGTTCTGCGCGACCGCGCCGCGCTTCTGCTTCTGCGCCAGCACGCCACGCGCATACACCCAGCGCCCGTCGGTGGGCGCGAGCAGCGACGCGTTCTCGAGCGCTACATCGGCCTCGGCATCGAAGCCGTTGCTCGCATACGCGGCACCGAGCAATGCGTAGGCTTGCGCGAGCGCAGGTCCGATCAGCTCCTTGCGCTTGACGTCGAAGGTCGTGCGCGTGAGCCGCAGGTCGGCGGCCTTGGCGGCAGGCAGGCGCGAAAGATCAGGCGCCGGCACGGGCTTGACCAGCGCTTCGGCGGACACCGCCGCGCTGCCGGCGAGGCAGGCCAGCGCGAACACGAGGGCGGCGAACAATCGGGTCGACATCGAGGCGGTACCGGAAAACAGGGGGCGAGCCGCGCAGTCTAACGGCTCGCGACCCGGCACGCTGCGACCGCCGTGCGGCGGCGAAGTTCCGTTGCCGGGGGAACGTGAGGGAGCGCGGCCCGTCCGCCGGCGCGCGCTGGCGCCGCGGCACGGGCGCGCGATCGAGTCTGGTAGATTCCGCCGACCCCGGGAGGAGTACCGATGAGCGGATCGAGCCAGTTCCGGTTGCTGCGGCTGCGCCGCTTCGCGCCGTTCTTCGCGACCCAGGCGCTCGGCGCGTTCAACGACAACGCGTTCCGCCAGGCGATGATCGTGCTCGTCGCGTTCCACCTCGGCCTCGGCGACGCCGAGGTCGGCTTCTACTCGAACATCGCGCCCGCGCTGTTCATCCTGCCGTTCTTCCTGTTCTCGGCGAGCGCGGGCCAGCTCGCGGAAAAGTACGAGAAGACGCGCCTGATCCGCTACGTGAAGCTGTTCGAGATCGCCGCGATGGCGCTCGCGGCCTACGGCTTCCACGCGAAGAACGTGCCGCTGCTGCTCGGCGTGCTGTTCCTGATGGGCCTGCATTCGACGATGTTCGGGCCGATCAAATACGCGATCCTGCCGCAGGCACTCAAGCGCGAGGAACTGGTCGGCGGCAACGGCCTGGTCGAGATGGGCACCTCGCTCGCGATCCTGTTCGGCATGATCGCCGGCGGTTCGCTGATGGCGATCGAGGGCCACGGCCCGACCGCGGCCTCGATCCTCGTGGTCGGCACCGCGGTACTGGGCTGGCTCGCGTGTCGCGCGATGCCAGCCGCGCCAGCGACCGCACCCGGGCTGCGCTTCAACTGGAACCCCGTCACCGAGACGGTGCGCGCGATCGGGTTCGTCGTGCGCGACCGCACCGTGTTCAACTCGGTGCTCGGCATCTCGTGGTTCTGGTTCTTCGGCGGCGTCTTCACCGCGCAGCTGCCGAACTACACCAAGCTGTTCCTCGGCGGCGACGAGTCGGTCGCGATCCTCGTGCTCGCGCTGTTCTCGGTCGGCGTCGGCATCGGCTCGCTGCTGTGCGAGCGCCTTTCGGGTCACAAGGTCGAGATCGGGCTCGTGCCGCTCGGGTCGATCGGGCTCAGCCTGTTCGGCATCGACCTGTACTTCGCGCAACCGGGACTGGCGTCCGCGCACGGCATCGATGCCTGGGGCTTCGTCGCCGCGCCCGGGCACTGGCGCATCGTGCTCGACATGTCCCTGCTCGGGGTGTTCGCGGGCTTCTACATCGTGCCGCTGTTCGCGCTCGTACAGAGCCGCACGCCGAGCCACGAGCTGTCGCGCGTGATCGCGGGCAACAACATCATCAACGCGCTGTTCATGGTCGTTGCCGCGGGCTTCGGACTCGGGCTGGGTGCGCTGGGCCTCTCGATCCCGCAGATCTTCCTCGCGACCGCGTTGCTCAACGTCGCGGTGGCGATCTACATCTACACGCTGGTGCCCGAATTCCTCATGCGGTTCCTGTCGTGGATCCTCGTCAACACGCTGTACCGGATCGACGCGCAGGGTCTTGCGCGGATCCCGGAAGAAGGCCCGGCGCTGCTCGTGTGCAACCACGTGAGCTACATGGATGCGCTGATCCTCGGCGGCAGCGTGCGCCGGCCGGTGCGCTTCGTCATGTACTACAGGATCTTCAACATCCCGGTGCTGCGCTTCCTGTTCCGCACCGCGAAGGCGATCCCGATCGCGGGGCGCAAGGAGGATCCGGCGCTGCTCGAACGCGCGTTCGAGGAGGTCGACCGCGCGCTTGCGGACGGCGAACTCGTCTGCCTGTTTCCCGAGGGCGGCCTCACGCGCGATGGCGAGATCGCGCCGTTCCGAGGCGGCGTCGAGCGCATCCTCGCGCGCCGGCCGGTGCCGGTGATCCCGCTCGCGTTGCGCGGGCTCTGGGGTTCGGTGTTCAGTCGTCGCGACAGCGCGCTGGGTCGCTCGCGCCTGCCGCGCCGCTTCCGCGCCCGCATCGGCCTTGCGGTCGGCGACGCGGTTCCCGCGAACGAAGCCGACGCGGCCCACCTCGAGCAGCAGGTGCGCGCGCTGCGCGGCGATCGACCCTGACCGGTCCGCATCGAACCGCTCGCGCAGGAGCGCACCCTGTGGGCGAACCCGCATCCGGAATCCGCGGGTTTCCTGCGCATCACGTAGGAGCGCACCCTGTGCGCGATTGCGGGAACCCGATTCCACGCGAACGACCGGTTTCCTGCGCGGATCGCCCACAGGGTAGGCTCCTACGGACGAGGGTTCGCGTGGGCGCGCACGCTGTGCGCGATAGCGGGAATTCGGTTTCCCCATGTCCGAACGGCTGTCAGAGCCATGCCACGTCCCAGTATGGGTAGTCGCCCACCCGGCGCACGAGGCCGGCGCGCACCGGATTCATGACGATGTACCGCGCAACGTCAACGAGGGATTCCTCGCGGCGCACGGCGCGATCGTGATACGAGCGCGCCCAGACCTGGATCGAGCCATCAACTTCCGCGCGGATCGCCTTCGCGATACGCGACTTGAATCGGTTGACCACCAGCGGAAGAGGCTGATCGCCTAGTTCGACGAGCCCATGCCAGTGATCGGGCATCAACACCCAGCACAGAAGGCGCGCATCTCCCCATGTGAGCAGGTGCACATTCGTGCGGCACGCGACGATCGCGACATCCCAGTCAGCGAATAGGGGGCTGCGGCCACGCGTCGTCGTCGTGACGAAATAGACTTGTCCCGACATCGAATGCCGACCCTTGCGCAATCGATGATGCCCGCTCGATCTCATGCACGGATCGTCGACATCGCGTTCGCCCCTGACTACGGACAAGCGCAGGCACGTACCGTCCGAACATTGCGACGACCCGCGTAGGAGCGCACCCTGTGCGCGATCGCGCGAATCCGATTACACGCGGACAACCGGGTTCCTGCGCGGATCGCCCACAGGGTGGGCTCCTACGGATGATGGTGGTCGCGTAGGAGCGCACCCTGTGCGCGATTGCGGGAACCCGATTCCACGCGAACGACCGGGTTCCTGCGCGGATCGCCCACAGGGTGGGCTCCTACACGGGCGGCTTTCGTAGGAGCGCACCCTGTGCGCGATCGCGCGAATCCGAATACCCGCGAACAACCGGTTTCCTGCGCGGATCGCCCACAGGGTGGGCTCCTACACGGGCGACTTTCGTAGGAGCGCACCCTGTGCGCGATCGCGGGAATCCGTGAACCCGCGAACAACCGGTTTCCTGCGCGGATCGCCCACAGGGTGGGCTCC
>JAEYZH010000171.1 GCA_023430685.1 Pseudomonadota bacterium
CGCCTGGTACTGGCTGGCCGGCAGCGTCGCGCTCGCGATCGGCGTGATCGGCCTGCTGGTTCGACGCGGCGCGCGGTGGCCGCTCGCGTGGCTCGCGGCCGGCGTGGTGCAGATCGCGACGTTGCACACGATGATCCTCGGCAAGTCGCATTTCGGGCGCCTGCGGCCTTCCGAAGTATTCGAGCGGGGCGACTGGTCGCAGGTGTGGTTCGTCGGTGGCGGCTCGTTTCCTTCGGGCCACTCCGCGTTCTACTTCGGCCTGCTGCTGCCGCTTGCGGCGGCCTGTCCGATCCGCTGGCTGCGCGTCGTGCTGGTCGCGGTGCCCGTGTACGTCGCGATCGCGCGTCTCGGACTCGAGCGGCATTTCCTCTCCGATGTCGCGGCATCGGCGGTGATTGCCGCGGCGTACACCTGGCTCGCATGCAGGCTGCTGCAGCGCTGGTGGCGCGTGCCGCGCGCGCAGCCCGCGATGGCCACCGACGCGGCGTAAACGACTGCAAAGGTCCGCAAGCGGCGGTCCGATCCGGAGCCGCGCGATGGCGTGCGGCGCTATGCTCGCGGCATGAACCGCAACCGCATCCTGCTGGCCGACGACGACGTCGAGCTCGCGCAGTTGCTGCGCGACTTCCTCGCGCGCGAGGGATTCGAGGTCACCCTCGTGCACGACGCCGACGGTGCGCTCGCGGCCGCGCGCACCGATGCATTCGATGCACTCGTGCTCGACGTGATGATGCCGGGTCGCTCGGGCCTCGATGCCCTGCGCGACCTGCGGCGCGAATCGGCGCTGCCCGTGCTCATGCTGACCGCGCTCGGCGAGGACATCGATCGCATCCTCGGGCTCGAGCTCGGCGCGGACGACTACATCCCCAAGCCCTGCAACCCGCGTGAACTCGCCGCGAGGCTGCGCGCCGTGCTGCGCCGCGCGCGCGGCGAGGGCGGCGAGGCATTGACGGACCTCCGCAACGGGCCGATCCGGCTGCGCGCCGCCTCGCGCGGCGTCAGCGTCGACGACAAGCCGATCGCGCTGACCGCGACGGAGTTCGACCTGCTCGTGCTGCTCCTGCGCGAAGCCGGTCGCGTGGTCAGCAAGGAACGCATTTCGCAAAGCGTGCTCGGTCGGCCGCTGGGCCCGTACGACCGCTCGATCGACGTGCACGTGTCGAACCTGCGCCGCAAGCTCGGCGACGCGCACGACGGCGCTTCGCCGATCACGACGATCCATCGCAGCGGTTACCTCATGCGCCAGCTCGACGACCCGGCCGCGCCATGATGCGTCGCCTGTTCTGGCGCATCTTCGCCGCGTTCTGGCTGGCAGCGGTGCTGATGCTGCTCGCGTTCGCGTGGGTGACGATGCGCAACTTCGAGAACCAGGAGATCCCCGGTCTCGGGATCACGCGCCTGCAGGCCGCGATGGATGACAAGCTCGGACGCGCCGCGCGCCAGCTGCGTCGCGAAGGCGAATCCGCGGTGCGCGCGTGGCTCGAGACCGGCGACTCCGGCGCGATCGAGATCTACGTCTACGATGCCGGCGGCCGCGAGCTGCTCGGACGCGTGCCGCCCGAGCCCGGGCGCAGCGCCGCACTCGGGCTGCTGCGCGCGCCGCCCGCGGCCGAGGGCACCGGATCGGTCACGATCGGCAGCGGTCGCATGCGCGCGCGCACGATCCGCATGCGCGATGCGCCCGATTACGTCGCGGTGGCGACGCTCGAAGGCGGCTTCCTGTCGCGCCTGGTATCGCGGCCGCCGCACACGCTCTGGATGCACCTCGCGATCGCGATGTTCGTGAGCGCGATGGTGAGCCTGCTGCTGGCCGCGTACGTGACCGCGCCGCTCGCGCGGATCCGGCGCAGCACGCGGCGCATCGCCGAGGGCGACCTCGATGCGCGCGTCGGGCGCCTGCGCTTCGGGCGCAGCGCCGAGATCGCGGCGCTCGCGTCCGAATTCGACGGCATGGCCGAGCGCATCAAGGCACTGGTCGAAAGCCATCGCCGGCTCGTGCGCGACGTCTCGCACGAACTTCGCTCGCCGCTCGCGCGCCTGCGCGTCGCGCTCGAGCTCGGGCGCGGCGGCGAAGCCGCGGTCGCGGAAGCCGCGTTCGACCGCATCGAGCGCGAAGCCGATCGCCTCGAAGGCATGCTCGCGCAGTCACTCGAGCTGTCGCGCCTGGAAACCTCGGAAGGCGGCGCGAACGACGAGGTCGAGCTCGACGTGCTGCTCGAGGACGTGATCACGAACGCAGCCTACGAAGGCGCGCCGCGTGGCCGCAAGGTCGTGCTCGCCGAGCGCGAGCGCCTGCGCCTGCGCGGCGCGCACGCGGCGCTGCACAGCGCGTTCGAGAACGTGATCCGCAATGCGCTCGCCTACACGGCGGATGGCAGCACGGTCGCCGTGCGACTCGCGCGCGATCCCGCGCGCCCCGACCTCGCGCTGGTCAGCGTGCGCGACCACGGCCCCGGCGTGGCCACGGCCGAACTCGAGCGCATCTTCGAGCCGTTCTACCGCACCGACAGCGCGCGCACGCGCGGGTCCGGTGGCACCGGCCTCGGCCTCGCGATCGCGCAGCGCGCGATCCAGCGCCATCGCGGCAGCATCCTCGCGCGCAATGCCGAGGGTGGCGGGCTCGAGGTGGAGATCCGGTTGCCTCTGGCCGGGGGCTAGGGGCGAGGGGCGAGGAGCGAAGGGCGAGAACAGGGGGTCGTCGAGGCGGGACGAACGGGTCCCGCTGCTGCGGGCGCATCGCCCGTGATGATCCGCCCGGTGCGACAATCACGGCCCATGACACCCGACCACGACAGCCGGCGCGGATTCGAGCAGCGCGCGCGCGGGCTTGCCGAGACGCTCGCCTGGCTGCGCGCGTGCGCGGTAGGCGGGCAGTTGCTGACCGTGGCGGTGGTCGCGCTCGGATTCCGGATGCCGATCGCCGTGACCCCGCTGGTCTCGGGCATCGCCGTGCTCGCGGCGTTCGCGCTGTTCGCGTTCTGGCGGCTGCGCCAACCGTGGCCGCTGGGTCCGGTCGAGGCACTGCTGCATGTCGCGATCGACGTGCTCGTGCTCGCGTGGCTGCTGTACTGGTCCGGCGGCGTGCAGAACACGTTCCTGCCGCTGCTGCTGATTCCGATCGTGCTCGCGGCCGCGGCGCTGCCGCTGCGCCACGTCGCGATGGTCGCCGCACTCGCGGGCGGCTGCTACCTGCTGCTGATCCGCCACCACGTCGACCTGCCGCCGCTGCAGACCGCTGGCGGCTTCAACCTGCGCATTCCGGGCATGGCGGTCAACTTCTTCCTGATCACGACGATGCTCACGATCTTCATTGGCAGGCTCGCGCGCGCGCTGCGCGAGCGCGAGGCGGAAGTCGCGCTCGAACGCGAGCGCACCCTGCGCGACGAGGGCATCCTCGCGATCGCGACACAGGCGGCCGGCACCGCGCACGAACTCAATACCCCGCTGTCGACGATCCGCACGCTGCTCGGCGAACTCCAGCGCGAGCAGGCCGGCAATCCCGCGCTCGCGGCCGACCTCGACCTGCTCGCGGGCCAGGCCCAGCGCTGCCGCGACATCCTGCGCGAACTCGTCGCAGTCGGCACGCGGCAGCTGGCGGGCACCCACGCGTCGGTGACGCTGGCCGCGCTGCTCGACCAGTGCGAAAACCAGTTCCGCCTGCTGCGTCCGGAGGTCGACTTCGAAACCAGCCTCGGTGACGGCGCGGGCCCGCGACTCATCGATGCGACGCCCGACCTCGGCCATGCGCTGATCAACCTGCTCAGCAACGCGGCCGACGCCTCGCTCGCAGCCGGCAGCCGCGCAGTGTCGCTGCATGTCGCGCGCGTCGGCGGCATGGCCGAGTTCCTGATTCGCGACCACGGCAGCGGCCTCGCGCCGGGCGCCGGCAAGGCGTTCCAGACCAGCAAGCGCGACGGCCTCGGCCTCGGGCTCGCGCTGGCGCATTCGACCGCCGAGCGGCTCGGCGGCGAACTGTCGGCGCAGCGCGCGCCCGACGGCGGCCTGCTGCAACGATTGCGCATCCCACTCGCACCAGCGGAGAATCAGACCCCGTGAACGAACCCGCCCAACGCGTCATCCTGATCGACGACGACACCGTGTTCTCGTCGGTGCTGGCCCGTGCGCTGCGTGCGCGTGGTTTCGAGGTCGATACCGCGGCGGACGGCGCGAGCGCGCTCGCACAGGTGCGCGAAGCCAGACCCGACGCGGCCGTGCTCGACCTCAAGCTCGGCGCCGAGAACGGCCTCGCGCTGATCCCGGACCTGCTCGCGGCGCGGCCGGGCCTGCGCATCCTGCTGCTGACCGGATATGCCTCGATCGCGACCGCGGTCGAGGCGATCAAGCGCGGCGCGCACGATTACCTCGCCAAGCCCGTCGACGCCGACCAGGTCGCGCAGGCGCTGCTCGGCGCCGAGGCACCCGAAGGCGCGGAGGCCGGCGCGACCGATGAACTGCACACCCCGCCGTTGAAGCGGCTCGAGTGGGAACACATCCAGCGCGTGCTCGCCGAATCCGACAACAACATCTCCGAAGCCGCGCGACGCCTCGGCCTGCATCGGCGCACGCTGCAGCGCAAGCTCGCCAAGCGCCCGGTGCGCGAGCGCGGATGAAGGTTCGGCAGGCTGGACGCGCGCAGCGCGGTCGGCTTGATTGCGAGGACCCGGCAACGGTGCAAGAGCGCCGGCCGACCTGCGGTCGTCCAGCCTACCGGTCCTGGTGCCCGCGCGTGCGCGGCGCGCGCACCATCGTGTCGAGCAGGCGCGCGAGCGCGGCGGCGGGATCCGGGCAGCGGCCGGTGTGGACCGGCGAGGTCTGGATCATCGTGCTGCGCGGCGCCGTCAGCCAGCGGAACCGCTCGCGCGCGGGCAGGCGGCCGATCGGCCCCGCACCCTCGCCGCCCGCGCAGATCGCCGCGAACGCCGCGAGGTGCGCGTGCACGGCTTCGAGGTCGACGCCGGGATCGAGCGCGCGCAGTCGCGACTCGTCGAGTTCGATGCGGGCCTCGATGAAGTCGCCGCGCTTGCACGACACCACCACGCCGACGTTGACGAATTCGCCGCGCTCGACGCGCGGCACCACGCGGATCAACGCGTAGTCATACGCGTGCACGCAGTGCCTCCTCGACGAATGCGTGCGGCGACTCGAGGCGCCGGCACAGGTAATCCGCGTACGCGGCGCGGTGCGCCGCGGGATTCGCGAACGGCGCGTCACCGCCGAGCCACGCGTCGGGCACCTCGTGCAGGATCCGTTCGATCACCGCGCGCGACAGGCGCGCGCCGAGTCGGGCGTCGGCCTCGCGCAGCTCCGAGGCGTACGGCAGCAGCACGTGGTCGCGGATGCGCGCGAACGGATCGGTCGCGCGGTCGAGGTAGCCGTCCCAGTCGTGATGGAAATACAGCGCGGCGCCGTGGTCGATCAGCCACAGCCGGCGATGCCAGACGAGCAGGTTGGTGTTGCGCGCGGTGCGGTCGACGTTGCTGGTGAACGCGTCGAACCAGACGATGTCGGACGCGAGCGAAGGGTCCGGCGTTTCGACCACCGGGTCGAACGTGATCGAGCCCGGCAGGTAGTCGAGCGCGAGATTGAGCCCGTCGCTCGCGCGGATCAGGTGCTGGATCTCGGGGTCGGGTTCGGTGCGCGCGAGTTCGGCGTCGAGTTCGACCAGCACGATCTCCGGCACCGGCAGGCCGACCGTCCGCGCCAGCTCGCCCGCGACCAGCTCGGCGATGAGCGCCTTCGCGCCCTGCCCGGCGCCGCGGAACTTCAGCACGTAGAGCCCGTCGTCGTCGCCCTCGACGATCGCGGGCAGCGAGCCACCCTCGCGCAGCGGCGTGACGTAGCGGGTGGCGGCGATCGTCCGCACGTGCAGCGCGGCCTCAACCGGCCAGCCGCGACGCGACGTGGGCGGCGCAGCGCCCGCTGATACATTCCGGGGACATGCCGCGATTATATCCAGCGCCCGCAACGCGCGCAGGAGCCCAGCCGGTGGGCGAGCCGCCCAGGAAACCGAATGGGCGCGTGCTTTCGGAGTGCCGCACATCGCGCACAGGGTGCGCTCCTACGCGAAACCCCGGTTGTAGGAGCCCACCCTGTGGGCGATCCGCGCAGGAAACCGTCCGGGCGCGTGCTTTCGCATTGCCGCGATCGCGCACAGGGTGCGCGCCTACGGCGCGGTTTCGTCTCCGCCGGCGACCGCCTTCAGGCCGCGCTGCTCGAGCAGCGGTTCGACTTCGGGATCGCGACCGCGGAAATCGCGGTACAGCGCGGCCATGTCCTTCGTGCTGCCACGCGAGAGCACCATGTCGCGGAAGCGCTGGCCGTTCGCGGCGGTCATGCCGCCGTTGTCGCGGAACCAGTAGTAGGTGTCGTGGTCGAGCACCTCGCTCCAGAGGTAGGCGTAGTAGCCGGCCCCGTAGCCGCCACCCCAGATGTGCGCGAAGTAGCTGGTGCGATAGCGCGGCGGGACTTCCGGCATGTCGACCTTGTACTTCGCGAGCGCGGCCTTCTCGAACGCGAGCACGTCCTGCTTCGGCGCATCCACCGGCAGCACGTGCCAGGCCATGTCGAGCAGCGCGGCCGCGAGGTATTCGGTGGTCGCGAAGCCCTGGCCGTAGGTGCGCGTCTTGCGGATCTTCTCGACCAGCGCGGCCGGCATCGGCTCGCCGGTCTGGTAGTGGCGCGCGAAGTTCGCGAACACCTTCGGGTCGTTCGCCCAGTGCTCGTTGAACTGCGACGGGAACTCGACGAAGTCGCGCGGCACGTTGGTGCCCGACAGCGTCGGGTACTTCACGTCGGAGAACATGCCGTGCAGCGCGTGGCCGAACTCGTGGAACATCGTCGTCGCGTCGTCCCAGCTGATCAGCGCGGGCTGGCCTTCGGCGGGCTTGGTGAAGTTGCAGACGTTGAACACCACGGGCCTGGTGCCGAACAGCCCCGACTGGCCGACGAAATTGTCCATCCAGGCGCCGCCGCGCTTGCTGTCGCGCTTCCAGAAGTCCGCGTAGAACAGCGCGAGCGCGCTGCCGTCCTTGTCGAACACCTCGAACACGCGCACGTCCGGGTCGTAGACCGGCAGGTCCTTGCGCTCCTTGAACGTGATGCCGTAGAGCTGGGTCGCGGCGTAGAACACGCCGTCCTCGAGCACGCGGTTGATCTCGAGATAGGGCTTGATCTGCGCCTCGTCGAGGTCGTATTCGGCCTTGCGCACCTGCTCGGCGTAGAACTGCCAGTCCCACGGCGCGAGCGTGAACCCGCCCTTCTGCTTGTCGATCAGCGCCTGCATCTGCGCGGCTTCGCCGCGCGCCTTCGCGGTCGCGGCCGGCACCATGTCGGTCATCAGCGCGAGCGCGGCCTCCGGCGTCTTCGCCATCTGGTCGTCGAGCGTGTAGGCCGCGTAATTGGGGAAGCCGAGCAGCTTCGCGCGTTCGGCGCGCAGCACCGCGAGGCGCTGGATGATCTGGCGCGTATCGTTGGCGTCGCCGCGCTCCGTGCGCGTGGTCGAGGCCTTGAACAGCGCCTCGCGCGTCGCGCGGTTGGTCAGCGACACCTGCGGCGGCTGCTGCGTGGTGTTCTGCAGCGCGAGCATGAACTTGCCGTCCTTGCCGGCGGCCTTCGCGTCCGCAGCGGCTGCCGCGATCTCCGCATCGGACAACCCGGCCAGCGCGGCCTTCGAATCGACGACCAGCGCCGCCGCGTTTCCGGCCGCGAGCAGCTTGTTGCCGAACTCGGTCGTGAGCGTGGATTCCTCGGTGTTGAGCGCGCGCAGCTTCGTCTTGTCGGCCTCGCCGAGCAGGGCGCCGGCGCGCACGAAGTTGCGGTAGTAGCGCTGCACGAGTTCGGACTGCTCGGCGTCTAGGCCGAGCGTCGCGCGCGCGTCGTACAGCTTCTTCACGCGCTGGAACAGCTTGTCGTCGAGGTAGATCGCGTCGCGGTGCGCGGCGAGCTTGGGCGCGATCTCGCCCTCGACCTTCTGCAGCGTCTCGTTGGTGTCGGCCGAGGTCAGCGCGAAGAACACCGCGGCCGTGCGCTGCAGCAACTGGCCGCTGCGTTCCATCGCCTCGATCGTGTTCGCGAACGTCGGCGCATCGGCGAGCGCGGAAATCTTCGCGATCTCGGCGATGTGCTCGCGCATGCCGGCCTCGAGCGCAGGCTGGTAGTCGGCATCCTTGATGCGGTCGAACGGCGGCGCCTGGTAGGGCAGCGTGCTCTGCGCGGCGAACGGATTGCTCGCGGGCAGCGCCGCGGCTTCCTTCGCGATCGCGTCCTGCATCAGGATGCCGGCGGCGCCGAACAGGGCAAGGTTCATCGTCATGGTCAGGATTCGCGTGCGCAGCATCGAAGGCGTCCTTGGACAGCGGGTGGAAGGCGCCTGGCGCTGCAGCCGGCCGGACGCGGGGCCTGCAGGGTACCCAAGGCGGGCCGGCGCCGCCATGTGCCGTTCGGCCCACGCGTGTCAGGAAGCCTCGCGCAGCTTCGCGAGCGCCGGCTCGAGGACCGCCCAGACATTGGCGAGCACGGCAGGCTGCGCGGCCGCCTTCGGGTGCAGGCCGTCGTCCTGCATCAGCGCGGGGTCGAGCGCGACGCCCTCGAGCAGGAACGGGACCAATGGCACGTTGAATTCGCCCGCGAGGTCCCGATACAAGGAGCGCAATCCGTCGCGGTATTGCGGGCCGTAGTTGACCGGCAGTTCGATCCCGACCAGCAAAGCCTGCGCACCGGCCGCGCGGATCGCCGCGAGCATCTGCGAGAGATTGGCCCGCGCGCTCGCGAGCGGCAGGCCGCGCAGGCCGTCGTTCGCGCCGAGTTCGAGCACGACCAGCGCGGGCCGGTGCTCGGCCAGCAACGAAGGCAGTCGCGCGAGGCCGCCCGCGGTGGTTTCGCCGCTGATGCTCGCATTGACGACCTTGCGCGGCCGCGCGGCCGTCGCCAGGCGCGCGTCGAGCAGGGCCACCCAGCCCTGCTCCGGCGCGATACCGTAGGCGGCCGACAGCGAATCGCCGAGCACCAGCACCGGTGGAACCGCGGCGGCCAGCGCCGGAGCGGGGCCCGACACGAACAACAGGACGAAGAGGAAGCGCAACATGATCGTGGACACCGGATTCGCACTCGAGGCCAGCGAGGTTAGCAAAGTCGTCGACGGTCCCGACGGTCGCCTGACGATCCTCGACCGCGTGAGCCTCGCGGTCGCCCATGGCGACAGCCTCGCGATCGTCGGCGCCTCGGGCTCGGGCAAGACGACCCTGCTCGGCCTCCTCGCGGGCCTCGACCGGCCGAGCTCGGGCACGATCGCGCTCGCGGGCGAACGCCTCGACCAGCTCGATGAGGAGGCGCGCGCGCGCCTGCGTCGCAGCCGCGTCGGCTTCGTGTTCCAGGGCTTCCACCTGTTGCCCGCGTTGAACGCCGAGGAGAACGTGATGCTGCCGCTCGACCTCGATGGCCGCGACGACGCGCGCGAGCGCGCAGCCGAGGCGCTGCAGCGGGTCGGGCTCGGCGCGCGGCGCCACCACTATCCTTCGCAGCTCTCCGGCGGCGAGCAGCAGCGCGTCGCGCTCGCGCGCGCATTCGTGCACGGCCCAGGCATCCTGTTCGCCGACGAACCGACCGGCAATCTCGACCAGCGCACCGGCGGTGGCGTCGGCGACCTGCTGTTCGAACTCAACCGCGAACACGGCACGACGCTCGTGCTCGTCACCCACGACGCGAAACTCGCCGCGCGTTGCGCGCGCAGCCTGCAACTGCGCGAGGGACGCATCGCCGGGGACGACGAATGAGGCCGCTCGCGTTCGCGGCGCGCAGCCTGCGCCGCGAGTTCCTGCACGCCGAGCTCGCGACGCTCGCGCTCGCGCTGGTGCTCGCGGTGGCCGCGCTGGCCGCGGTGGCCACGCTCGCGACCCGCGTCGAGCGCGCGCTGGTCGCATCGGCGGCCGAACTCATCGGCGGCGACCTCGCGCTCGGCGCGAGCCAGCCGCTTCCGGCCGCATTCGTCGAGGAGGCCGGACGCCGCCGACTCGCGACCAACCGGTCGGCCGAGTTCCCGAGCGTGCTGTTCGCCGGGGACCGCAGCCAGCTCGCGGACGTGCGCGCGAGCGACGCCGCGTTCCCGCTGCGCGGCACGCTCGAGATCCGCGATGTCGCCGGGACGCTGCGCGAGGTGCACGCGCCGCCGCCGGGCAACGTCTATGCCGAGCGCAGCGCACTGGTCGCACTCGGCGTGTCGACCGGGGCGACGGTGCAGATCGGTGGCCGCGATCTCGTCGTCGCGGGGGAAATCACCAAGGCGCCCGACAACGGCAACCTGTTCCGGCTCGCGCCGCGCGTGCTCATGCACATCGACGATGCGCAAGCCAGCGGCCTGCTCGGCGTCGGCAGCCGCGCGCGCCATCGCCTGCTGCTGGCCGGCGACATGGACGCGATCGAAGGCTACGCGTCGTGGGCGAAGGCGCGCCTGCCCGACGGCGCGCGCATCACGACGATCGAGCAGGCGCAGCAGAACCTGCGCCGCGCGTTCGAGCGCGGCGAAAGCTTCCTGCGCCTCGCGGCGTTGCTCGCGGCGCTGCTGTCGGGCGTCGCGATCGCGCTCGCGGCGCAGCGGTTCGCGCGGCGCAAGACCAGCGAGGTCGCGTTGCTGCGCTGCCTCGGCGCGCGCCGCGGCGAGATCCTCGTCGCCCTGCTGCTCGAACTCGCGCTGCTCGCGTTGCCCGCCTGCCTGCTCGGCCTCGCGCTCGGCCTCGGCTTGCAGCAGCTCGTGCTCGGCCTCGCGAGCGGGCTGCTGCCCGGCGCGGCGCCGCCGCTGCCGTGGGGACCGCCGCTGGCCGCGT
>JAEYZH010000187.1 GCA_023430685.1 Pseudomonadota bacterium
CCTGCGCTCAGGGCCACCGGATCGCGGTTGCCCTGCATCGGAACTCATTCACGTGCACGCCGCTCGTTCCCAATTCCCCGTTCGCGTTGAGCGCAGCGGCCCCAGGCCGCGGAGTCGAAACGCCGCGCGTGCCGCGGGATCGTCGCGCGCGGACCCTTCGACTTCGGCCTTCGGCCTGCGCTCAGGGCCACCGGATCGCGGTTGCCCTGCATCGGAACTCATTCACGTGCACGCGACTCGTTCCCAATTCCCCGTTCGCGTTGAGCGCAGCGGCCGCAGGCCGCGGAGTCGAAACGCCGCGCGTGCCGCGGGATCGTCGCGCGCGGGCCCTTCGACTTCGGCCTTCGGCCTGCGCTCAGGGCGAACGGATCGGTGTGGCCTTCGGCCTGCGCTCAGGGCGAACGGATCGGGTCAGTCGAGCAGGCCGTGGCGCACCGCATAGCGGATGAGTTCGGCGGTGTTGCGCACGTCGAGCTTGTCGAGCACGCGGAAGCGGTGGTTCTCGGCCGTCTTGGCCGAGGTCCCGAGCTTGCGCGCGATCTCCTTGGTCGTGAGGCCTTCGGCGATCAGGTGGAATACCTCGCGTTCGCGCGGCGTGAGATCGCGGTAGGGATCCTCGATGCGCCCCGCGGGTCGCTGCACCTGCTGCGCGAGCACCTTCGAGGCGTGCGCACCGAAATATCCGCGGCCGCCCGCGAGCGCGCGCACCGCGCCGAGCAGTTCGCCGGTCGCGCTGTCCTTGAGCAGGAATCCGGAAGCGCCCGCGCGCACGACATGCAGCACGTACTCCTCCTCGGCGTGCATCGTCAGCACGAGGATGCGCGTCTGCTCGAGCTCCTGCGTGAGGCGTCGCACGACTTCGATACCGTTGAGGCCGGGCATCGAGATGTCCACGACCACGACGTCGGGCCGCGTCTTCAATGCGAGTTCGACCGCGGCGATGCCGTCGGATGCCTGCGCGACGACCTGGCACTCGCCGCTCGCCTGCAGCAGCGCGACGAGGCCTTCGCGCAGGATCGTATGGTCGTCGGCGACGAGGACGCGGATCGGCTTCATGCGGATGCACCGGTCGGCAGCGGCAGGGTCACGCGCAATTGCATGCCCTCGCCGGGGTGCGAATCGATCGCGAGTCGGCCGCCGAACAGGCGCACGCGCTCGCGGATGCTCGCGAGCCCGGTGCTGTCGCCGTTGCTCGACTTCGCGAGTGCCTGCTCGACGTCGCAGCCAATGCCGTCGTCGACGACGAGCAGCATCAGCTGGTCGCCGCGCTGCGCGAGGCGCAGCACGATGTTGCGCGCCTGCGCATGCTTGCACGCGTTGGCCAGTGCTTCCTGCGCGACGCGGAACACCAGCGTCGAGAGGTCGCCGTCGAGGTCGGGCGGCAGCGCGCCGACTTCGACTTCGACCGTGCCGTTGCCTCCCGACGCGTGGCGTGCGAGCCAGCGCAGCGCGGCATCGAGGCCGAGGTCGTCGAGGATCTGCGGCCGCAACAGGCGCGAGAGCGCGCGTGTTTCCTCGATCGCGGTCTCGCACAATGCGAGCGCCTCGCGCAACGGGCCATCCGTTCCGGCGCGCGGTTCGGCCGCGGCGAGCACGTCGAGCCGATGCCGCAATGCGGTCAGGTGCTGGCCGATGCCGTCGTGAAGGTCGCGCGCGAGCCGGCGCCGCTCGTCCTCCTGCACGCGCCAGACCGAGCGCGCGAGCTGGCGGAAATGCTGTTCCCCGTCGTGCAGCTGCGCGAACAGGCGCTCCTGCTGTTCGCGCAGGCGCGCGAGCTGGTCACGCATCGCCGATTCCTGGGCTGCTGGATGCACGGACTTGGTCGGTATTTCGCGATTCATGGTCGTACATCCATGTCGAGGCCGAGCGTGCGCGCTAGCGTGGCCAGCGCAGCGTGCTGCGCGGTCGGCGTGCGCGCGCGCAGGCGTGCGAGCGCTTCATTGGCGAGGCGCAATGCCTCATCGCGCCCGGCCGGAAGGGTGGTCGCGGCCAGCGCATGGATCGCCCAGGCGCGTCCGTAGCCGGGCAGGCGTGCGAGCAGCGCCTTCGCTTCGCGCCAGGCGGCGCCGTCCGCGGGGGCGATGCGCAGGCGCGCTTCCGCGAGCAGCAGCCGCAAGGGCACGCTCGCATACTGCTCGATGCCTTCGCGCACACCCGCGAGTTCGCGCCTCGCGTCGGCAGATCGATCGAGGGCCGCCAGTGCGCGTGCGCGCAGCAGCCGCGCTCCGAAGCCCGATCCCAGGCTATGCGCGACTCGCGCGCGCTCGATCGCGTCATCGGCGGCTGCGAGCGCGGGACCCGCTTGACCACGACCGAGTGCGATTTCACCGAGTCGCCAGGCGAGCAGGCTCGCCTGCTCGCCATTGGCGACTTGTGCGGGCTGCAGTCCGTCGAGCGCATCGGTGGCGGCGTCCCAGTCGCCCGCGTCGCAATAGGCGGCCGAGAGCAACAGCTTCATCTCGGTGGTGCCGCGCGGATCTTCGCGCCCGCCGAACTCCGCCAGTGCGGCGCGGGCGCCCGCGATCGCCGCGTCGATCGCGCCTTCCAGGCGATCCAGTTCGGCCAGCGCGGCGCGGCTGATCGTCGCCTCCTCGGCCATCTGCAGCCCTTCGGCCGTGCGCAGGCTTTCGGACTGCAGGGCTCGCGCACGCGTCCAGTCGCCGCGCGCGACCTCGACGAGGCCGAGGTTCTGCTGCGCGTGCACGCCCCCGGTCTTGTCGTCGACGGTGGCGTAAGTCGTCGCGGCCTGCTCGGAATACAGCTGCGCGTTGTCGAACTCGCCGATCTGGTAGTACGCGAACCCCACGTTGATGAGGCTTTCGGCGACGCGCTGCGGATCATGCAGCGACTGGCGCAGGTTCAGCGCGTGCCGGTAGGACTCGAGTGCCTTGCGGTAATCGCCGCGTTCCTCCTGCAACAGGCCCGCATCATTGGCGAGGTCGGCGAGCGCGGCGCTGTCGCCGAGCGGCTCGACGATGCGGCGCGCCTCGTCGAGTGCGGCCTGCGCGGCGTCGAAGTCGCCCTGGATTGAGCGCACGGTCGCGAGGTTGCGCAGGCTCGCGGCCTGGCCACGTGCATCAGCGAGCGCTTCGCGCAGGCGCGCCGCGTGCTGCAACTGCTCGGCCGCGAGCGTGAGCTGTCCGAGCCTGCGGTAGCCGATGCCGAGCGCGTTGCTGACATCGGCGCGCATGCGCGGCTCGTCGAGCCGGTTCGCGAGTACCTGCGCTCGGACCAGGTAATCGTCGACCGCGCGCTTCGCATCGCCGGACTGGATCGCGTACTTGCCGAGTGCGTACCAAGCGTCGACGTTGCGTGCGTCACTCGAGACGAGGTCGACGAGCAACGCTTGCGCCTCGTCGAACTGTCCGGCGTCCGCGCGCGCGCGCGCAAGCCAGAGGATCGTCGCGGGATCGTCCGGCAGTTCGGCATGCATCTGGTCGAGGCGCTCGGTCGCCGCGGCATCCTCGCCGAGCAGCACGTCGGCGATCGCGAGCGCACGGCGCGACGCGAATTCCTTGCGATCGGCGAGCGCATCCTTCGCCTTGCGCGCGGCCGCGGCCGCATCCGCCTGCCGGCCCGCGCGATCGAGCGATTCGAGCACCCGCGACCACAGCAGCCCGTCGTTCGCGTCGGAGGCGAGGCGCAGCGCTGCGTCGAGCGATGCATCCGCAGCCGCGGATTGCGCGATCGATCCGAGCGCGGCCAGCGTGTCGGCCCCGGGCCATGCGCGCGCGTCCGGCGGCAGGCCGAATCGAGCGCGCAATGCCTGCTCGAGTTCGTGCAGGCGTGCCGGAAGCTCGGTCGGCGTCGCTGCGCGCCGGCTCGCGCTCCAGCTCGCGGCGCCGCCGTCGGCGGGCCAGCTCGTGACGCGCACCTCGATGCCGCTCGCGTCGCGCAAGAGCTCGCCCTGCAGCAGCATGCGCGCGCCGAGTGCCTGCGCGACGCGCGCCCGATGCCGCTGAGCGGCGTCTGCATCGAAGCCGAGTTCGGTCAGTGCGCGCGCGACCCGCGTGGGTCCTGCGCTGCGCATGGCCGGCGTGCCCGCGAGCGCGTCGGCAAGGCGCAGCCCGATGCCGTTGGCGAGCGCCGCGTCGTCGGCACTGGAGGCGGTGAACGGAAGCGGCGCGAGATCGAGCGGCGCCGCCGCTGCGACCGGCGCTCCGGACTCGGGCACGGGTCGGGTCGAGTTCCAGTACCCGCCCGCGGCCAGCAGCGCGCCGACGATCGCGAGCGCCGCGACGAGCCGCAACGTCCTTCGTTGCCGGTTGTCGATGCCGGGCACGCGGCGACGGTCGATCGCGCGCACGACGTCGTCCGCACTCTGGAAGCGTCGCGCGGGCTTGAGTTCGAGCAGGCGCGCGCACAGGCGCACGGCGAACGTCGGCAATCCGGGCTTCACGCTGTCGGCCGATGGCGGATCGCGGACGATGCGCTGCGCGAGCATCTCGGCCGGCGTGCCGCCACGGAACGGCAGGGTGCCGGTCAGCATTTCGAACAGGATCAGTCCGAGCGCGTAGAGATCGCTGCGACCGTCGAGCGGCTCCGCGCGTGCCTGTTCGGGCGACAGGTATTCGGGCGTTCCGATCACGACGCCGCTGCCGGTGATGCCGGTGCTGCCGGCCGAGCGTGCGACGCCGAAGTCGGTGATCGCGGCGTCGCCGTGTTCGTTGATCAGCACGTTTGCGGGCTTGAGGTCGCGATGCACGACGCCGCGGTGATGCGCGGCCGCAAGGCCGAGCGCGAGCTGGCGCACGATGCCGATCGCGCGCTCCGGCGCGAGCGCGCCTTCGCCGTCGAGCAGGCGCTCGAGCGAAGGTCCGGCGACGAAGTCCATGCTGATCAGCCAGACCTGTCCATGCCGCACGAGGTCGTGGATACGCACGACGTGCGGGCTCGACACCTGGCGCGCGAGCAGCAGTTCCTGGCGGAAGCGGTCGAATGCATCGGGCCGGCTCGCGAGCTCCGGGCGCAGCAGCTTGAGCGCGACATCGACGTCGAGCTCGAGGTCGTGCGCCTGGTAGACCACGCCCATCCCGCCCATGCCGAGCAGGCGCACGATCCGGTAGCGCTCGGCGACGAGTTCACCCGCGCGCAGTTCCGCCGCGGCAAGCAAACCGGTGACGGTCGCCTTGAGGGCGCCATCGGGCTGCATGCCGCGGCCAGGCGAGGTCACGCGCGGTCTCCGGCCGCTGGCGGGAACGGCCACGCGGGCGCCGCGCCGAGCGTGCGACTGCCCGCGTCGCCGACCGCGAGCAGCGAGGTCAGGCCGACGAGTTGTTCGTCGAGCATCGCGATCGCGAGCGCCACCGAGGCGCGCTCGACGAAGGCCGCGAGCAGCTCCGCATCGAGGTCGGTGAACTCCTTCGCCTCGTTGCCGGTATCGGCATAGGCGACGCCGAGCAAGTCGCCGCCATGCTGCAGCGGCAGGCAGGCGATCGCGCGCAGGCCGCGCGCGATCACGCTGGCCTGGTCGCCGAGCCAGGCGCGATCGCGCTGGTCGGACGAGAACACCGGGCGCCGATGCAGCAAGGCGCGATCGACCGCGCTGCGGCTGCCGGTGAACCGGCGGTCCGCGACCTCGTCGGGCGTCAGCGAATGGCAGGCGCGCATGACGAGGCGTTCATCCGCATCGAACACGAGCAGGAAGCCGCGTTCGCATTCGGAAATCTCGACGATGCCTCGCAGCAGGTCGGCCACGAGCTCATCGGTGCGCCGGTTGCGCGCGATGCGCTCGGTCCAGGCGCGCGAGGTGCTGCGGCGCTCGGCGTCGCGCGCGGCCAGGTTGGCGCGCGCTCGGGCATCGATCGGCTCGAATTCGCAGAACACGTCGCCGAGCGCGAACCAGCATGCGCGCTCGAGGCGCTTGTGGGCCGTGCGCGCGCCGTCGACGCGGATGCCGTTCTTCGACCCGAGGTCGGACAGCTGCCATCCGCCTTCGCCATGTTCGATGCGCGCGTGCCGGCGCGAGACCGAACCGTGTTCGATCACGAGCTCGCCCGCGGGGTCGCGGCCGAGCTCGATCGCAGCGCCGTCCTCGAGGATGCGCAGCAGGGTCGGTTCGCCCGGGACATGGATGCTGAGGCGTGCAGGCATCGACGCATCCGTCAGGGCGACCCGGCGAGCCGCCCGAGCGCGAACTTGATGTTGCGACCCAGGGTGACGATCTCCGCTTCGGCATTGACGAGGTCGCGCGCGGAGCGCCAGACGTTCGGCAGTGCCGGCCCGCCGAGCGTCGCGCAGTGCAGGTCGAGGTCATCGAGCAGCGCGATCGCCTGTGCGTGGTTGTCTGCATCGTACGCGGCGCGACTCAGCGCGACGTCGGTCTGCAGCGTCAGCTGTGCGGTCAGCGCGATCGCGGGATCGTCCAGGCGCGCCTCGAGCGCGTCGTACGCCGCATCCGCGTCGGCCGCGTGATCCTGGAGCGAATCGGCGATCATCACGAACTCCGAGAAGCTGCCGCCGCTGCCGCGTGAGCGCACGCTGCCCGCGATCACCGAGGCCGTGATGTCGTGGAAGTCGCCGCCGAGCGGTGCCTTCATCAGGCGATAAGGCGAGAACGGCGCGAACACGAGGTCGGGCGTGTCGAACTCCACGTGCACCTCGTCCTCGAAACTCAGGCCGCAGGCGATCGGTGGCTCGACCGTGACGCGCACCGGGAACGCGGGGTCGATCGACTGGTTGGCCGGATCGGGCAGGCGGCTCTCGATGTCGGCGATTTCGACCGCATCGAGCACGTCGGCATCGATGCCGACGCAGGCGACCGTGAGGTTCTGCGGGTTGTGGAACTCCAGTTCGAAATCGGCGCTGTAGGTGTTCGCACCGTCTACGAGCGTGATCTCGGCCTTGGCCTTGCGTCCGTCGACGATGTCGACGACGACGCTGCCTGCGATCGCGGCCGCGGGTTCGAGCAGGAGCATCGCCGTCGCCACGAGGGGCAGGCACGGGGTCCGGAACCTTGGTTGATGCATCGCCCCCTCGCGTCGGCGCGCATTCGCGTCGATGGATACCTGCGGGCGACAGTAATGCAGCACCGGGCGCGAGTCGATAGATTGCGCGGCGCTTGGGCGTAGTGCCCGCTGCAGGCTGGGTGGAACCACCCAGCTCGCCTTCCTGAATGATGCGCGATTGGAAAGGATGCCGCGCGCGACCGTCGCAATGGATGGGGGCAGCGCCCGCGCGCGTCTGGGTGGAACCCCGGATGGAGCGCGTCCGTCGGGGGCTGCAGCATGGCCACGCTGCGATCGGCGGCACTTCTTCCGGGAATTCATCATGACGATTCGACCTTCCATGCTCGCCGCCGCGACACTCGTGCTCGCGAGCGCGGCGCTTTCGCCTCCTGCCCAGGCACTCACGATCACGCGCGGCTTCTCCGGCCTCTGGCTCGACCGTGCAGTCCCGACGCGCGCGCTCGGCGCCGAGGTCGTCGAGACTGCAACAGGCAAGGAATTGCACGCATTCTGGATCGGCACCGACGCGGGCGGCCGGCCGCAGTGGGTGCGCGCGAAAGGCGCGATCCGCGGCAATCGCGCGGTGCTCGATGCGGTCGCGGCCGGTTCGTCCGTGCCGTGGGGCAAGCTCACCGTTTCATTCGACGACTGCTCGAAGGGTAGCGTGGCGCTCGCGCCGATCGACCGTCGCCTCGCGGCGGGCCAGGTCGCGATCGTGCGCGCGGCGGCCGACGCGAGCGGCGCGTGCACGGGCGGCATCTCGGACGATCGCATCGTCACCGACCGCGACCGCATCGTCGAGTACTTCGAGAACACCGGTGTCGTGCAGGTTGCGAGCGGCAAGGCGCGCTTCGAGGAGCGCAGTGGCCGCACCGATTTCAAGGTCGAAGCCGAAGACCTGCCGCTCGGCGACTACTCGCTGCGCGTGGGTGGCGTGGAGCGCGCGACGGTCGAAGTCCGCAGCGCGGCAACCGGCACCGAAGGCGAAGTCGAGTTCCGCAGTCCGGTCGAACCCGGCAAGATCCTGCTCGATTTCGATCCGCGCGGCGCGATGGTCGAGATCGTCCAGGGCGACACGGTATTCCTGCGCACCAAGTTCGGCTCGGGCGAGGGTGGTGCGGGCGACGACGACGGCGGCGTTCCGGGCGGCTCCTACGCGTACTACGAGATGCATGTCGAGACCGCGAACGACGGCCCCGAACTCCAGGCCAAGCTCGAGGAGCGCCCGAACCGCGCCGACTTCTCGGTCGAACTCGAGGACGTGGCCGCGGGCTTCTATGCACTCGACGTCGGCGGCATCGAACGCGGCACGATCGAAGTGGCGGCGGTCGCGCGCGGCACCGAAGGCGAGATCGAATTCCGTGATCCGCCCGAAGCGGGCCACTTCCTGCTCGATTTCGATCCGCGCGGGCAGATCGTGCAGGTTCGTCGCGGCGGCGCGGTGGTGCTGTCGGGCATGTTCCCGACCCAGCCGTCCGAAGGCGATGACGGCGGCGGCAACGACGATCCGCCGGGCGACGACAATGGCGGCGGCGGCAATGACGACCCGCCCGGTGACGACAACGGTGGTGGCGGCAATGACGACCCGCCCGGTGACGACAACGGTGGCGGCGGCAACGACGATCCGCCGGGCGACGACAACGGTGGCGGTGGCAACGACGATCCGCCGGGTGACGACAACGGCGGGCACGGCGGCGACGACGACGACGATCACGGCGGCCACGGCGGCCACGGCGGCGACGATGATCGCGGTCGCCATCACGACTGAGGCCGCATCGAACGGATGAATTGCTTCGCGCGAGGGCGGATCGCCTCGCGCGAAGCGCTTTTGCGTCTGGCCCGAATCCGCGGCGGGCGCGTCACATCGCAGCGAGGCGAACCCGGCTCCGGGCGGCCCGCGGGACGACGACGCATCGACCGGTCGTGGTCAGGGTTCCCTGCGCGGCGGCGCCGAGCGGTCCGTACGCAGCGCCTGCACGACCATCGTGAGGCCTAGCGCGGTCGCGAGCAGGAACAAGCCGATCGCGATCGCCGAATAGCCAGGCACGCCTGCCGCGGGTCCTGCGCGCACCACGAGCGCCGACGCGAGGATCAGCGCGGCGACGATCACGCCGGCCGCGATGCGATTCGCGATCTTCTGCAGGTTCTCGACGAGGCGCGCTTCCTCGAGGCCGGTGATGCGCACTTGCAGGCGGTTCTCCGCGAGGATCGCGAGCAGGCTGTCGAGTCGTTTCGGCGCACCCGCGACGAGCGCCTGCACCTGGTGCAGGCTGTCGACGAAGCGCGCGCTGTTGAGCCCTTCGCTGAGGCGGTCCGCGGCAATGCGCGACAGGTGCGTCGCGATCAGGTCGCGCACGACGAGGTCGGGTGCGAGCAGGGCGCGGCTCGCATCGAGGTTGAGCAGTGCCTTGCCGAGCAGGCTGAGTTCTGCCGCGGGACGCAGGCCGTGCACGGTCGAAAGGCGCACCAGTTCCAGCAGCAGCCGGCCCTCGGTCGGCGCGGGCTGCTCGCCGGTCGCGTAGCGCGCGACGAGTCGTGCGACGTCGCGCTGCAGGCCCGCGCGATCGAATGCCTCGAGCGGTTCGCCGATCGTCGCGAGTTCGTCCGCGACGTCCTCGCCACGGCCGTCGGCGACCCCGAGCAACATCCGCATCAACTGGTCGCGCCGCTGCGGTGACACGTTCGCGACCATGCCGAGGTCGAGCAGCGCGAGCCGTCCGTCATCGGTGACGAGCAGGTTGCCTGGATGCGGGTCCGCGTGGATCTCGCCATGCAGCAACGCCTGGTCGAGGTAGGCGCGCACGAGTTCGGAGGCCAGCGCATCCGCATGGTCGTCCGCAACGGGGCGCGGCGCGCTGTCGATGCGACGGCCGCGCACGAGCTGCATCGTCAGGACGGTGGGCACGAGATGGCTGCGGATCGGAAGCGGCACCAGCAGCGACTCGTACGGGCGCAAGTGCTCCGCGAAGCGCTCGAGGTTGTCGGCTTCGGCGTTGTAGTCGAGTTCGCGCAGCAGGCTCTCGCGGAATTCGCCGATCCAGTCCTGCAGCTTGAGGCGTTGCCCGATGCGCGTGTAGCGATCAAGCCCGCGCGCGATCTTCAGCAGCAGGTCGAGATCGCGCTTGATCGCGGCTTCCACGTCGGGTCGCTGCACCTTCACCGCGACCGCGCGACCGTCGGGCAATGCGGCGCGATACACCTGCGCGAGCGAGGCGCTACCAATCGGCTCGTGGTCGATGCGCGCGAACAGGGTCGCAGTCGGCGCGCCGAGCCCGCGCTCGATCTCCCGCTGCATCACATGCCAGGGCAGCGGCGCCACTGCGTCCTGCATGCGCTCGAGTGCGACCAGCGCGTCGGGATGCACGAGGTCCGCGCGCGTCGACAGCATCTGGCCGACCTTGACGAACGCAGGGCCGAGCGATTCGAGGTCGCGCACGAACGCCTCTGCCGCGGCGGCCTCGAGCGGCGTCGTGGATGACGCATCGAACACGCCGGCTCGCCACTGGCGCACGAGCACCCGCAGGATCCGCAGGCCGCGGGCGGCGTCGGATCCTTCGACTTGGGTGGATTCGGTTGCCGACGTCGCCGATGGATCCATGCAGTCCTCCGAGGCACGCATGACGCGTGTCTTCGCATTGGACCGATCCGGGGATGTCGCAGGTCTTAACGCAGGCCGACGCAGTGGGGCGGCATTCAGTGCGCGGGTTGCGCGGATGACGGGCATGAAAAAGCCGGTTTGGAGAAACCTCCAAACCGGCGCGTATATGGCGGAGCGGACGGGACTCGAACCCGCGACCTCCGGCGTGACAGGCCAGCATTCTAACCAGCTGAACTACCGCTCCGCGTTGTACCTATGCGACGCATCCTGCGCCGGTGTTGCAGGCGAACCATCCCGGTTCGCATTCGCCCTTCACTGTAATGGCGTCCCCAAGGGGATTCGAACCCCTGTTACTGCCGTGAAAGGGCGGTGTCCTAGGCCTCTAGACGATGGGGACGCACGGAACCGCTCTGGTGGAGCCAGCCGGGATCGAACCGGCGACCTCTACAATGCCATTGTAGCGCTCTCCCAGCTGAGCTATGGCCCCGAGAGAGCGCGAGAGGATAGTGAGCGCGCGCGCGTTCGTCAACTCACGGCGGAGGTTTTTTTCATCCTGCCGAACAGCCCGCTGCGCCTGCCGTCGTCCTGGCCGCGGTCCGCGACTTCGGGTTCGATGAAGCCGAGCGCATGGTAGGCATTGATGAAGTTCGCGACGTCGGCGATGCCGGCACCGCTGAGCTCGGCGATCTCCTCGAGTGGAGCGGCCGATTTCAGCATCATCGTCGCGATGCGGAAGTGCTTCGGGAACTCGCGTTCGCTCTGCGGCCAGCGCGTGAGCTTGTAGCGCGCGCCGGGATCGAGCGCGGGATCGAGCTGGCCTTCGCCGCGCACGAGATGGACCAGCCACTTGAGGCGAGCGAGTGGTTGCGACGGCAGCGAGGCGCTCGCGCTCGCGAAGTCGGCATCGCTGATGTGGCGCGCGTCTTCGGCGTGCAGCGAGCGCGTGGCCCAACCCGACAGGCCCTTGAGGCTGCTGCTGGAGTGCCAGGTGCGCTCGCGCGGATCGAGCAGGATCTCGGGCAGGCCTTCGGCCTGCAGGCGCAGGCGCTGTGCAAGCGGCGAACCTTCACCTTCGCGTTCGATCAGTTCGAGCAGGGTACGCGGATGCTGCGGCAGCGGAGTCGGCGCAGCGGCCACCGGCTGCGGCGGTGGACGGGTCGGTGCCTCCGGCGGTGGGACGCGTGCGGCCTCGACCGCAACCTTGGCGGGCGGCGGGGCGGTCACCGCGGGCGCGACGGTGGAGGGTGTCGCCGGCGCGGCAGCCGGTGCGCGGATCGGCGTGACCTGCGGCGCAGCCTTGACGCCGAGTTGCGCGCCGATCCGGTTGAGGACGGCCACGAGGTCGGGCGCCTGCAGCGGCGTGCGCAGCCAGAAGTCGGGATCGTAGGATTCCTGCGACGCCGCCATCGCGACGACGAGCCGGCCGCTGGCCTGTGCACGCAGCCAGTCCATGTGGCCGTACACCGATTCCGCATCGATCAGCAACACGTCGGCCTGGCCGTGGTGGGCGGGGCGCCAGCGCGCGTCGAGCCGCGTGCGCTGATCGTCGAGCATGGCATGGATGCGGGCGGCCACTTCTTCGGCGGCGCCGGCCACGCATAGGGTCAGGACTCTGGGTGTGTTCAAGGGCATCCCCGGGGTTGGTGCGAGCGCTTCCGGCGAAGCAAGGAACGTGCCGGACTTTCGCCGATACAGGGTTCACGCTTCGACCCGGTGGCGCGGGCGATTGTGACTGCCAGTGTCAGGCTTGGACGGGCGCAGGGGAAGGGGTCGCGCGTTCGCGCTGCTGCATCGTCCACAACTGCGCGTAGCGACCGCCGTGCGCGAGCAGGTCCGCGTGGCTGCCGCGCTCGACCACGCGACCGTGCTCGAGCACGACGATCTCGTCGGCATCGACGATCGTCGACAGCCGGTGCGCGATCACCAGCGTGGTGCGGCCGCGCGCGATGTCGGCAAGCTCGGCCTGGATCGTCCTCTCGGTGCGCGTGTCGAGCGCGCTGGTGGCTTCGTCGAACACCAGGATCGCGGGACGCTTGAGCAGCGTGCGTGCGATCGCGACGCGCTGCTTCTCGCCGCCCGAGAGCTTGAGCCCGCGTTCGCCGACGCCGGTGTCGTAGCCCTGCGGCAGGGACTCGATGAAATCGTGCACGTGCGCGGCGCGCGCAGCGGCGACGACTTCCTCGCGCGTCGCACCGGGTCGGCCATAGGCGATGTTGTAGTAGATCGAGTCGTTGAACAGCACGGTGTCCTGCGGGACGATCCCGATCGACGTGCGCAACGACGCCTGCGTGACGTCGCGGATGTCCTGCCCGTCGATCGTGATGCGCCCGGCGGTCACGTCGTAGAAGCGGAACAGCAGCCGCGCGAGCGTCGACTTGCCGGCGCCGGTGGTGCCGACCACGGCCAGCGTGTGTCCCGGGGGGATCTCGAGGTCGATGCCGGACAGGATCGGACGCGCCGGGTCGTACGCGAAATCGACGTGCTCGAAGCGCACATGCGCGCCGTCGATGCGCAGCGGCTGCGCGCCGGCGAGGTCTTCGACTTCGCGCCGTTCGCCGAGCAACGCGAACATGCGCTCGATGTTGATCAGCGCCTGCTTGACCTCGCGATAGACCATGCCGAGGTAATTGAGCGGAATCGAGAGCTGGATCAGGAACGCGTTGACGAGCACGAAGTCGCCGAGCGTCATGCTGCCCGCGATCACGCCGCTCGCCGCGCGCCAGAGCAGCAAGGTGAGGCCCAGGGCGACGATGCCGGCCTGTCCGATGTTGAGCACCGCGAGCGTCTTCAGGCTCCTGACCGTCGCATCCTCGAGCCGCACGAGGCTCGCGTCATATCGCCCGAACTCGTGGCGCTCGTTGCCGAAGTACTTGACCGTCTCGTAGTTCAGCAGCGAATCGACCGCGCGCTCGTTCGCCTCGGTATCGGCCAGGTTCGCGGCGCGGTACCAGCGCATCCGCCATTCGGTGACCGAAAACGTGAAGGCGACGTAGGCGACCAGCGTGCCGATCGTGATCGCAGCGAAGGTCCAGTCGAAGCGCGTGATGAGGATCGCGCAGACGAGCACGACTTCGAGCAGGGTCGGCACGATCGTGTAGATCGTCCAGTCGAGCAGGTCCGAGGTCGCGCTCATGCCGCGCTCGACGTCGCGCGCAACACCGCCGGTGCGGCGGTCGAGGTGGAAGCGCATCGACAGCGCATGCAGGTGCTCGAACACGCGCAGCGTGATCGTGCGCGAGGTACGCGCGAGCACGCGAGCGAAGACGATCTGGCGCAGTTCCTGGAACAGCGACGCCGACAGTCGCAGTGCGCCGTACGCGAGCAGCAGTAGCAGCGGGACCAGCAGCGGCCGCGGCTCGAGGTCGAGCGCGTCGATGAGGTCCTTCATCACCAGCGGCACGCCGATGTTGGCGAGCTTGGCGGCGACGAGGAACGCTAGCGCGACGCCGACGCGCCAGCGATAGCGCCAGACTTCGGGCCAGAGGCGGCGGATCACCGCCCAGGTCCCATGGGTTCGTTCGTGTTCCATCGAGAGACTTCGTCGGTCAGGTCTTGCCGATGCGCGAGCCAGGTTGGGGGCGCGCCAGGCGATTCCAGCGCGCGCGTCGGTTCATTCGGGAAGGACTTCAGTCTCGACGGATCGAGCGTAGGGCGCGGGACAGAAGTCCCTCCCACGCCAGATGGGGTTCGAGCGACTCCGGCTCTCGCGGCACGGTCGGATCAGCGCGAGAGATCGATCGCGTAGGTCGCGGTGCCGTCCGCGTGTTCCGCGATCTGGGTCACGCCCTCGATGCCGGCCGCGCGCGCGAACTCGGCCTTGCCCGCCGCCGAGGTGAACGTGACCGGCCCTGCCGTGCGCACGCGCGCGAAGCGCCAGCTGCGATCGGAACCGTGCGTCGCGCGCTGCAGGTGGCGCGTCGCACGCACCCATTCGATCAGCACGTCGCGATTGGCGTCGGGCGCCGACAACACGAGGTTGGAGCCGTCGAGCCCCGGGAATCGGCCGCCGCCACTCGCGCGGTAGTTGTTCGTCACGACGATGAACGGCTGCGAGGGATCCACCGGCCTTCCGTCCCAACGGAGGTCGCCGATGCGCTCGCCGACGGGCCGCGTCACGTCGATCGTGTAGCCGATTCCGCCCTGGATCACGTCGAAGTTGTAACCCGGGAACTTGCGGTTCAGCAGTTCCTGCGGCGCGGCCAACGCCGGGTCGATGCGGTTGAATCGCGTCGCCGAGCGCTCGAGCCAGCCGCGCAGCGTCGCGCCGTCGATCTTCACGGCCGCAAGCGTGTTCGGATAGAGGTACAGGTCGGCCGCGCTGTGGATCGCGAGCGGACCCGCGGCGATGTCGGTGTAGTCGGCTGCGCCGCCGAAGCCGGTCTTGAACGGCGCGGCCGCCGACAGCACCGGGATGCCCGCGTACTGCGGCAGCCCGCGCGCAATCGTCGCCTCGACGTAGGCGCGCTGCGCCATGTTGACGGGCTGCAGCGCGGTGACGTCGCCGACCTCCGTGAAGTAGCTCGTCATCGCGAAATCGCTGTCGCCGATCGGCTGCGATACGTACGCGATCGTCGCCTCGTGCACCGGGAGGATGCGCTCGGCGATGCGCGGATCGGGCGCGACATGGCTCCCGTCGGGTTGGCGCGTGCCACGCACTTCCGAGTGCGACGCGTCCGCGTCGACCTGCCAGCGCCCCTCGCGGCGCACGAGCGCGAGATCGATGAGGCCGAGGCTCTTGCCCCAGAAGTCGCCCATCACCGCGGGCTTGCCATGCACCAGGCCACGTTCGTTGTCGACGCCGGGCATCGCGGCATAGCGTGATTTGCCGTTGCCGTTGCCGGGGTTGGGGAACGCCGCATGCGAATGGCCGAGCAGCAGCACGTCGATGCCCGGCTCGCGCGCGAGGTGCCAGTTCGCGTTCTCCATCGCATTGCTGTACGGCGATGCATCGAGGCCGCCATGCGAGATCGCGACCACGAGGTCCACGCGCTCGGCTTGCAGCTTCGGCAACCACTTGCGGGCCGCTTCGACGACGCCGGTCGAGCGCACGCGCCCTTCGAGGTTGCTGCGATCCCACATCATGACCTGCGGCGGCGTGAAGCCGATGATGCCGATGCGGATAGGCACTTCGCGCGTGCGTCCGTCGCGGTCTTCGATCTCGATGCGCCGGTCGAGCACTGCATAGGGCGGATAGATCGGCTCGCCGCCGCGAAGGCTTTCCACATTGGCGAGCACGAGCGGGAATGCAGGTCCCTTGCAGCGCCGCGCGGCCACGCCTTCGGCATCCATCGACTGCCCGCTGACCTGCGCGAGGTAAGCGAGTCCGTAGTTGAACTCGTGGTTGCCGATGGTGCCGCCGTCGTAGCCGATCGTGTCCATCGCGCGATAGATCGCGAGTTGCTCGTCGCAGGATGGCGGCGCCACGCGCGCCTGGTAGTCGGCGAGCGCGGTGCCCTGGATCGTGTCGCCCGCGTCGAACAGCAGGCTGTTGCGGAACTCGGCGCGAGCCTCGCGTATCAGCGTGGCCGTGCGATCGAGGCCGATCGAGGGGTCCTCGGCAAGCTTGTAGTAATCGTAGCCGAGGATGTTCGCATGCAGGTCGGTGGTTTCGAGGATCGCGATGCGTGCACGGGCGCCGTCCGCGGGCGGCATGCCGCCGCGTGATCCGCCGGTGGCTGCGCAGGCGCCGAGCAGCAGGGACAGGAACAGGCAACAGAGCGCGCGATCAGGGGACATGGCAGGGAAGCTGGACCGTGGAGCGCGGATTGTGCCCGCATCCGGCGCGGCGCGCCCGCGCCGCAGGGCCGCATGTCGCGCCGCGGCGCGCTCGGCTAAACTGGCCGGCCGCTTCCCGTCGCGACATCCGATGACCGTACGCACGCGCTTCGCCCCCAGTCCCACCGGCTACCTGCATATCGGGGGCGCACGCACCGCGCTCTACTGCTGGCTGGAGGCACGCCACCGCGGCGGCGAGTTCATCCTTCGCATCGAAGACACCGACCGCGAGCGTTCGACCGATGCCGCGGTGCAGGCGATCCTCGACGGCATGGCCTGGCTCGGCCTTTCGCACGACGAGGGGCCGTACTACCAGACGCTGCGCATGGACCGCTATCGCCAGGTCGCCGAGGACCTGGTCAGCGCCGGCAAGGCCTACTACGCGTACGAATCGAAGGAAGAGATCGAGGCGATGCGTGCGTCCGCGATGGCCGCCGGGCAGAAGCCGCGCTACAACGGCTACTACCGCGATCGCAATGAACCGCTGCGCGACGATCCGAACCGCGTGATCCGCTTCCGCAATCCGTCGTCGGGCAGCGTCGTGTTCGAGGACCGCGTCAAGGGTCGCATCGAATGGTCGAACGAGGAGCTGGACGATCTCGTGCTGTTCCGTTCGGACGGGTTCCCGACCTACAACTTCGCCGTCGTCGTCGACGACATCGACATGCGCATCACCGACGTGATCCGCGGCGACGACCACGTCAACAACACGCCGCGCCAGGTCAACATCTACCATGCGCTCGGCGCCGAGGTACCCGCGTTCGCGCACCTGCCAATGATCCTCGGCGCCGACGGCCAGAAGCTCAGCAAGCGCCACGGCGCGGTCAGCGTGATGCAGTACCGCGACGACGGCTTCCTGCCGCATGCGCTGCTCAACTACCTCGTTCGGCTCGGCTGGTCGCATGGCGACCAGGAGATCTTCTCGCGCGAGCAGATGGTCGAGCTGTTCGATGTCGGCGACGTCAACAAGTCTGCCGCGCGCTTCGATCTCGAGAAGCTCTCCTGGATCAACCAGCAGACCCTCAAGAGCGACGACCCGCTCGAACTCGTGCAGCATTTCGAATGGCACCTGCGCACGGCCGGCATCGATCCCGCGCAGGGTCCCGATCCGGTCGATGTCGTGGTCGCGCTGCGCGACCGCGCGAAGACGCTGAAGGAAATGGCGGAGAAGGCGCGCGTCTGGTACGCGCCGATCGAGGCCTGGGACGAGCAGGCGGTAGCCAAGCACCTGCGCACGCCGACCGCGCGCGCCGCGCTCGAAGCCGCGCATTCGCAGTTCGCCGCGCTCGGCGAATGGAACGTCGAAGGCGTGCACGGCGCGATCGAAGCGGCCGCGGCGGCGATCGGCGAAGGCATGGGCAAGGTCGCGCAGCCGCTGCGCGTCGCGCTGACCGGCACGCAGGTCTCGCCGTCGATCGACCACACCGTGTTCCTCGCCGGACGCGACGAGGCCCTGCGACGCATCGAGGCGGCGATCGCGAAGACGAGCTGAGGAGCCCGGAATGGAACTCGAGTGCAGCCTGGGCGCGCTGTCCGCGCTCGACCAGACCGATCCGGTCGCGGTGCGGGCGATGCTGGATGCATGCATGCGGGTGCTGTTCGATCCCACCTTGCTGAAATGGCTGCTCGGCATCACGGTCGGCTGCGCGGTGATCGGCGCGATCATCGGAAACGCGAAGGGCCGCTGGCTCGCCGGCCTGCTGTGGGGCGCCGCGCTCGGGCCGATCGGCTGGCTCGTGATCGTGCTGTCGAGGTCCGGGCTCGTCGAGTGCCCTGACTGCGGGCGTTCGAACGTCCCCGCGGCGAAGGCCTGCCGCTATTGCGGCATCAACCTGCGCGCGGCCGCGCAGCGCTCCGAGCGATCGCAGCTCAAGCGCGTGGACCGGACGCGCGGTTGGTAGCCGGGGCGAGTGCCCCAACCCGCGGGCGAGGGCGCTGCGTGAGCTCGAATGCGCGCGATCCGTCCCCATTTTCCTGCTGCCGCATGCACGCCCGCTTCGACATCCGCGCGCATGCGGGCTACGCTCGGCACCGCGCGCAGCCCATTCCGCCCAGGGCCCCTGATGTCACGACCGCTTCGCCAGTTGCATGAACATCGCCACGACGCCAATGCGTTCGTCGGTGCGGTCGCGAGCGCCTGCGAACTCCGCGGGCTGCGCCTGACGCCGCTGCGGCTGCGCGTGCTGGAACTGATCGCCGCGGAAACCAAGCCGGTCAAGGCCTACGACCTGCTCGACCGCCTCAAGGACGAGCACGGCAGCGCGGCGCCGCCGACGGTGTACCGGGCGCTCGACTTCCTGCTCGAGCACGGCTTCATCCACAAGCTCGAGTCGATCAATGCCTTCGTGGGCTGCCACCATCCGAGCGAAGCGCACCAGGTGCCGTTCCTGATCTGCGACGTCTGCTCGACGGCGGTCGAGGTCTGCGACGAACGCGTGTCGCGCCTGCTCGGCGAACAGGCGCGCGAGCGCGGCTTTCGCGCGAGCGCGCAGACGCTCGAAGTGCACGGCGTGTGCGAACGGTGTCGCGAGGACGTGTAGGCGCCCGCGTGCTGGTTGCGACGATCGCGCACAAGGTGTGCGCCTACGCATTCTTCGTGTCAGCGGCCCAAGGTGTGCGTAGGAGCCCACCCTGTGGGCGATCCGCGCAGAATGCCGATCATGCGCCGGCATTCGTATCGTCGTGATCGCGCACAGGATGCGCTCCTACACATTCATTGCGTCAGCGGCCCAAGGTGCGCGTAGGAGCCCACCCTGTGGGCGATCCGCGCAGAATGCCGATCATGCTCCGGCATTCGCATTGTCGCGATCGCGCACAGGCGCGCTCCTGCACGTCTGCATCGAACACGCTCCACTCGGTCGCCCGAGCGGCTCGCTCAGAACATCGCGCGAACGCCGAGTGACACGCTGCGTCCGGCGAGCGGGGCCTCGTCCTTGACCAGCGAGGTGGACAGGCGGGCGGTCTGGTTGGCGAGGTTGCTGCCCTTGAGCCAGGTTTCCCAGCCTCCACGCGCGGTTTCGTGAAACGTCCACGCGAGGCGTGCGTCGAGCAGCGTGAATCCGGGCGTGCGGGTCTCGAACTCCGCAGTTCGGTCCTGCCTGAAATAGCGCGTGGCACCGATGCTCGCGCGCCAGTCGTCGTTGCGCCAGGCGAGTTCCAGGCCTGCGCGCGAGGCCGGCATGCGCGGGACGTTGCGACCATCATCGAGCGTCGCGCGCACGCGGTCGCCCCATGCACGCAGGTCGTAGTGGCCGCTCGCGTTGCCGACGAGGTGCAACGTCGCCTCGGCTTCGAGGCCGCGGAAGCGCGCGTCCGCCTGCGTCCAGCGCCGGACCGGCAGGTCGTCCTCGACCAGGCCGGTATCGGCGAGATGGATGAAGTCGTCGTAGCGGTTCGCGTAGGCCGAGATCTTCGCGTCGATGAGGTCCGCATGCCAATGCAGTCCAAGTTCGAGCTGATTGGCAGTTTCCTTGCCGAGTCCCGGATCACCCACTTCGAACGTCGCGGACGCGAGGTGCGGCCCGTGCGCGAACAGTTCCTCTTCCGCCGGCGCGCGCTGCGCGCGATCCAGGTTGAGCGTCGCATGCCATGACGGCGTGAGATGCCAGCCGAATGCGGCCGACACGCTGTAGGGGCGGAAATCCCGCCGCTCGCCCCCCTCAGGCGTGCTGTGCTGGCGGTCCGCGCGCGCGCCGAGTTCGACGTCGAGCGCACCGATTTCACGTCGCGCGGTCGTGAACAGGCCGAGTCCGCGGCTGCGGCTCGGGGGCACGAAGCTTTCCTCGCCGATCGCACTCGACGTACGCGTGAACGCCTGCAACCCGAACGCGCCGAGCCAGCCGCCGGCTTCGCGCGTCAGCAACGCGCGTCCTTCGTTGCTTCGGCTTGCGAACGTGGTGCCGATTTCCTCGCCTTCGAATTCGACGTGTCCGTAATCGGTATGCGCGAAGCGCAGATCGATGTCGTCGATACCCGCGAAAGGCGAGTCCAGCGAAGCCGCGAATTCGTGGCGCGTCTGCGCCATGCGCACGTGCACCGCGGATTCTCCTTCGAGCGGATCGCCAGGTTCGGCGGGATTGCCGTACTCGTCGAGGAAGCGCGATACCGCGACGCCGACGTGCCCGCGTTCGCCGACCCACGAGGCGCCGAGGGCACCCGCGCTGGTATCGACGAAACTGTTCGCGAGCCGACCCGAAGGCGTGTCGACATCGCCGAAGCGCCTGCGCATGCCGTCGGCGTGCAACACGAATCGATCGTGCCCGGCATCGATCCGGAACGCTTCCGCGTCGCCGTTCGCGGCGCTGTCGTGGTTGGCCTGCACGCGACCGCCGATGCCGTTGTCGGGCATGCGTCCGGGGATGCGACCATCGATCACGTTGACGATTCCACCGATCGCGCCGGATCCGTAGAGCAGGGTCGAAGGGCCCTTGAGGATCTCGATGCGATCGGCGAGGAACGGCTCGATCGTGACCGCATGGTCCTGGCTCACGCTCGACACGTCGCCCGCGCCGAGTCCGTCGCCGAGAACCGCGACGCGTGCGCCATCGAGGCCGCGGATCACGGGGCGCCCGACGCCCTGGCCGAACGCGGTGGTCTGCACGCCGGGCATCCCCGCGACGGTCTGGCCCAGCGTCGCGGCGCGCGCATCGTCGAGTTCGGCTCCCGCGAGCACGCCCACGGGACGCACGATGCGGTCGGCCGGCAGGTCACCCGGGACCGCGCTGACCACCACGGACGGAAGCTCCGGGTCCGCGCGGTCGACCGCGGGCCTCGCATGGCTCTGATCGGCCTCGTGCCGATGGATGTCCGCAGGGAGCGTCGCAGGAGGGGCGGATGGCCCGGCGTCGGCGGCGCGGGCCTGGGTTGCGGCAAGCGCGGCGACCACGCCGCCGACGAGGCTCGCGATCAGTTGGGAACGCATGCAAGTCTCCGAGGTTTCGGTATGTTATACTATAACCACACCTGCCCGGGGCTGGTCCGGAAGTCACGGTTCCGTTCACGCATCGCGGGCCACACTGTTACAAGGTTCCGCTCTCCAGGATGCCGGCCTGCATGTCCGATTCGCCTTCCTCGAACTCGCTGCTGCGCACGGTCGATCGCGTCGGCGCAGGTGCGTCGTTCGTCTGCGCAGTGCATTGCGCGGCGTTGCCGGTCGTGGTCTCGCTGCTGCCGGCGATCGGCCTCGGCGTGTTCGCGAACCATGCGTTCGAACGCGGATTCATCACGGTGGCCGCCATCCTCGCGGCCACCTCGTTGCTGACGGGCTTCCGCCGCCACCGGCGTCTGCGCGCGTTCGGCTTGCTCGCGCCGGGCATCGCATGCCTGCTCGCGGGCATCGCGATCGATGTCGATGCGCGTCCGGTGCTGCACGCCGCGCTCGTGAGCATCGGTGGCACCCTCGTCGCGCTCTCGCACCTGGCCAACCTGCACCTCGCGCGGCGCCACGTGCACGATGCGAACTGCGCGCATCACGCCTCCCCGTGATTGTGTAACCGCGCCACCCCTGCCTAGCATCGCGGTTCGACACCCCTCCCGGCGCACTCGTGCATCCGCACCACCACGACCACGACCATGATGGCCACGCACACCCGACGGGTCAGCGCGACGCTTCGCAGCGCGTGCGCCGGCTGCTGTTCGCGTTCGCGCTGACGTCGTGCATGCTCGTCGTCGAGGCCGTCGGCGGCGTGCTCTCGGGTTCGCTTGCGCTGCTCGCCGACGCCGGCCACATGCTCGTCGACGCGCTCGCGCTGCTGTTCGCGTGGCTCGGCGCGCGCTTCGCGCAGCGGCCCGCCGATGCATTGCGCAGCTTCGGGTACGCCCGGCTCGAGGTGCTCGTCGGCTATTCGAATGCCCTGCTGCAGTTCGTGCTGGTCGCCTGGATCGTGTTCGAGGCGGCCACGCGCCTGTTCCACCCGGGCGAGATCCTGTCGGGAATGATGCTCGCGATCGCCGGCACCGGGCTGCTGGTGAACCTGCTCGTGTTGCGCGTGCTGCACACGCACGACGAACACGACCTCAACACCGCGGGCGCGAGGCTGCACGTGCTCGGCGACCTGCTCGGGTCGGTCGGTGCGGTGATCGCCGCGCTGCTGATCCGCTGGGCCGAGTGGAACTGGATCGATCCGGTCGTGTCGGTCCTGGTGTCGGTGCTGATCCTGCGCAGCGCGTGGCATCTGCTGCGCCGGAGCGCGCACATCCTGCTCGAGGGCACGCCGGCCGGCATCGAGGACGGGGTCGTCGAATCGACGCTCGTCGCGGCGCAGATCGGCGTCGACGAAGTCCATCATGTGCACGTCTGGCAACTGGCGGGAGGCCGCGCGGTGGCGACGCTGCATGCGCGGCTCGGCCCGGGCATCGTTCCGGATGTCGCGATCCGCTCGATCCAGGCACTGCTGCAGGATCGCTTCGGCGTGGTCCACGCGACGGTGCAGGTGGAAAACGGGGACTGCGTCGGAGGCTGCGCGACCGGCCGCTGACGCGCGGGCCGGTGTCGATCGTCGCGGGAAATTGCTTGCGCAACAGCGGGGTGCTGCTATCCTGCGCGGCCCGAAATCATGCATTCCACAGGAGCCACCATGGGCAAGGGCGACCGCAAGACCCGCAAGGGCAAGATCGCGATCCGCAGTTACGGCAACTCGCGCCCGCACGCCGAGAAGTCGGCAGCCAAGTCGACCGGTACGGCCAGGCCCGCCGCGCGTACGGCTGCCAAGCCGGCCGTGAAGAAGGCTGCGCCGGTGCGCAAGGCTGCGCCGAAGAAGTCGGCCTGATTCAGCGCCCGACCGTCGCTCGCGGCATCGCCGGAAGGGCTTGGGGAGCGGCGTTCGCGGCAGCGCGGACGGGCTCCGGGGGCGTCCGGGCAAGATTAGAAAAGCGTTAGCATCCGTCCTGGAATTTGCGTATAGTCGCGCGACTGTGTTTGCAAGGGTCACTGTCAATCGTGGCCCGATGCGGTTGATCACTCATGATCCGCTTCATCGATTCGCCTCGCGAGCTCCCTGCAAATCAGTCTCGACGCGGAATGTTTCCGTGTTCGCGATGCCAACAGCGTGACCAGGAGTTGCATAGATGTCGAATCGTCAGAACGGAACCGTCAAGTGGTTCAATGACGCGAAGGGCTTCGGTTTCATCACCCCGGAAAGCGGTCCCGACCTGTTCGTGCATTTCCGCGCGATCCAGGGCACCGGCTTCCGCACCCTGCAGGAAGGCCAGCGCGTGAGCTTCATCGCGGTGCAGGGCCAGAAGGGCATGCAGGCCGATCAGGTCCAGGTGATCTGATCCTCCCGGACATTGCGGGACTCGACCCCGGGTGGCGACACCCGGGGTTTTTTGTGCGCGCCAATCCGTCGCGCTGAATGGGCGAGAGCCGCCGGAATGTCCGGACGGCATGTCAGGACCAGTCCAGCGTGCCTTCGACCACCGTGCGCGTGCGGCCGCCGACGTGCACGATCGGTGGATCACCCGCTTCGATCCGGATCAGGATCTCGGCATCGCGACCGATTTCGCGCCCCTGGCTCACGCGATAGCCGCGCGCGAGCGCACCTTCCGGTTCGCTGAGCGCGATCCAGGCTGCGACCAGGCCGTTCGCGGCGCCCGAAGCGGGATCCTCGACGATGCCGACGCCGGCCGGTAACGCGCGCACGACCAGTTCATGGCCGGTGTCGGCGTTCGCGCGCGCGAATGCACACAGGCCGAGGCTGTCGCTCGCGCGCGCGAGTTCGGCGATCGCATGGTGATCGGGCCGCCAGGAACGAAGTCCCTCTTCGTCGGCGAACTCGGCCACCCACCAGCGGCGCCCGCCTTCGACGAATGCGGGCGGCAATGCACCGGCGCGCGTGCCCGCGAGCACCTCGCGCAACCTGGCCGCATGCGCCGCATCGATCGCGAGCGCGCGCGCTGCCGGTGCCTGCACGTAGAGCCTGCGCGCGTCGCCGTCGCCCTCGACCTCGATCGGCAACAGGCCTGCGCCGCACTCCTGCACGAGGCGGCCCGCGCGCGCCTGCGCGAAGCCCGTTTCGAGCACCGCGTGCGCGCTGCCGATCGTCGGGTGCCCCGCGAACGGGATCTCGCGCTCGGGCGTGAAGATGCGCAGGCGGTAGCTCGCGCCGGGCCGCGTCGGCGGCAACACGAACGTGGTCTCGACCAGGCCGGTCCAGTTCGCGCAGCGCTGCATGCGCTCGCTGCTCCAGTCCGCTGCATCGAGCACGACGCCGAGCGGATTGCCGCCGCCCGGACGCGCGGGAAACACATCGAGTTGCAGGTAGCGCGATCGGTGCGGCATGCGGGTGTCGCGGGAAGGGGGAGGCGATCATAGCCCCGCATGCGCCGAGGCGGCGCACTTGCCGCTGCGACCGGTTGCCGCCTATCGTCCCGCCTCCACCACCCCGGGAATGTGCATGCCCGTCACCCTCGCCATCATCGCGATCACCTGCGTGGTGTCGTTCCTCGCGTTCAACAATCCGCAGCTGATGCAGCGGCTGATCCTGTGGCCGCCCGCGATCAACCGCGGCAAGGAGTACTGGCGCCTCGCGACCTGCGGCCTGATCCACGCGGACGTGCCGCATCTCGCGTTCAACATGATCACGCTGTACTTCTTCGGTCGCCTGATCGAACAGTTCTTCACGCCCTACGTCGGCGCACTCGGCTACGCGGCGTTCTACGTCGGCGGGCTGGTGGTGTCTTGCGTGCCGAGCTGGCTGCGCCATCGCGACGACAGCGGCTATCGCAGCCTCGGCGCATCGGGCGCGGTGTCGGCGGTGCTGTTCGCGTTCATCCTGCTGCAGCCCTGGGCGCTGATCTTCGTGTTCTTCGTGCCGGTGCCCGCGATCATCTATGCGGTGCTCTACCTCGGCTACACGATCTGGGCGGACCGCCAGCGTCGCGACCACATCAACCACAGCGCGCACCTGTGGGGCGCGGTCTACGGCATGCTGTTCACGCTCGCGATGGAGCCGCGCGTGCTCGCGGTGTTCCTGCGCCAGTTGCTGAACCCGTCCTTCCTGTCCTGACGCGCCCGCGCGCGCGATACTGCGCCGCCAGCCCGAGGAGAACGCAGATGAAGTACACCGGAAGCTGTCATTGCGGACGCATCGCGTTCGAGGTGGATGCGGACGCCGAGATCACGCGCGCGATGTCGTGCAACTGCTCGATCTGCAGCCGGCGCGGCCACCTGCTCGCGTTTTTCCCGGCTGCCAACGTGGCGATGCTGACCCCCGAAGACGCGCTTGCGACCTACACGTTCAACAAGGAACGCATCCGCCACCACTTCTGCCCGGTCTGCGGGGTCGGGCCGTTCGGACGCGGCAAGGATCGCGAAGGGCAGGACACGTTCGCGATCAACGTGCGCTGCCTCGACGGCATCGATCCGGACACGATCGAGATCGACAAGGTGGACGGACGCAGCTTCTGATTCCTTGCGGCCGCACCGACGGGTGCGGCGCAGGCGGCGAGTGCGCGGCCATTGCGCCGTGCGTGTGCGCATGGACGCGCGAACACCCTCGACCGCCCCGCGCCTATGGCATGATCGCGGATGGGCGAGCGCCCTCCAGCCACTGTCGATCCCGGGGAGTAGACGATGCATCGTTCCAATCCTGTCCTGCGCGCGTTGCCGCTCGCGGTCCTCACCCTTGCCTGCAGCAGCGCGCTCGCCGCGGACATCGAGGCCAGCCTGCTCGAGCAGGCGCGCGCGAGCGGGCATGCGGAAGCCTTGATCGTGATGGCGGACCAGGCGCGGCCGGCGCTTGCGCCACTCGCCCCGCAGGCCGATTACCGCGCGCGCAGGCGCGCACTCGTCGATGCATTGCGCTCGCGTGCCGACGAGCAGCAGGCCGGCGTGCGTGCCTGGCTCGCGTCGCGAGGCATCGAGCACCGGTCGTTCTGGATCAGCAACGTGATCTGGGCGCGGCTTTCACCGCAGGACCTCGCCGAGCTCGCCGCACGCGGCGACATTTCGCGCGTCGCGGCCAACCCGGAGTACTCGCTGCAGCTGCCGACGCAGCAGCTCGGACCGCTTCCGAACGAAGTCGAGGCGATCGAATGGGGTGTCAACAAGATCCGCGCGCCGGAGGTCTGGGCAGAAGGCTTCACGGGACAGGGCGTCGTGATCGCGGGCCAGGACACCGGTTACGACTGGGACCATCCGGCCTTGATCAACCACTACCGTGGCTGGGACGGCTCGGTCGCGACCCACGACTACAACTGGCACGATTCGATCCACGATTCGAGCGGCAACCCCTGCGGCAATGATTCGCCGCAACCCTGCGACGACAACGGCCACGGCACGCATACGGCCGGCACCTTCGCGGGCAGTGACGGCGGCTCGAACCAGATCGGTGTCGCGCCGGGCGCGAAATGGATTGGTTGCCGCAACATGGCATCAGGCATTGGCACGCCGGCCCGTTACATCGAGTGCATGGAGTGGTTCCTAGCGCCTACCGACATGAATGGCGAGAATGCCAACTCCGACCTCGCTCCCGACGTGATCAACAACTCGTGGGGATGTCCGCAGGCCGAGCCGCCAGCGGGCGAGGACTGCAATCCCCTCGATATTCTCGAGCCTGCCGTGGACAACCTCGTCGCTGCGGGCATCATGTTCGTCGCGTCGGCCGGCAACGAGGGATCTGGCTGCAGCTCGATCCTGTCACCACCGGCGGTCTACGACTCCAGCTTCGTGATCGGCTCGACCACCTCCAGCGACGCGATGTCGAGCTTCTCGAGCCGCGGCCCCGTCGCGGGTTCCAGTTTGATCCGTCCCGATGTGTCGGCGCCGGGTTCGAGCATCCGCTCGAGCATCCCGGGCGGCGGCTACGGGTCGATGAGCGGCACCAGCATGGCGGGCCCGCACGTCGCCGGCGCGGCTGCGTTGCTGATGTCGGTGAATCCGGCGCTCAAGGGCAATCCCGCGCAGGTCGCGCAGATCCTGCGCGATACCGCCGTGCCGATCACCGTGACGCAGTCCTGCGGCGGGATTCCGGTGGGCGAGTGGCCGAACTACGTCGCGGGACACGGGCGCATCGACGTGTACGCCGCGTCGCAGGCCGCCCAGGGCTCGCCGGTGTCGGTCGATGTCGCGTTCGAGCCGCCCAGCGTCCAGGTCAATGCACCGAGCGAACTCGTGCTGACGCTCGGCAACAGCGGCGGGACGCCCGCGGTGCTAACGGCCGATTTCGTGAACACGCTGCCGGGCCTGCTGCGCGCAGTCGATCCGCTGCAGGCGTCGACGACCTGTCCTTCCGGGGTCGTCAGCGTGTCCGGCGACTTCTGGACCTTCAAGCTCGACAGCGGCGCGGTGGTCCCCGCGGGCACCGGCTGTACCGTGACGATCGCCGTGGCCGCGCCCGCGGCTGGCAGCTACGAGCATGCGATCGCGGCCGGCGCGCTGCAGACGGACGTCGGGGCGAACGAAGCCGGGGTCAGCGCGGTACTCGAAGTCACGGTCGACGATTCCATCTTCGAGGACGGTTTCGATGGAGTCCCGGGACGCTGAAGCGCACCCGGCAGCGATGATGGCGGGCGCGCGTGACGCGCTCGTCGTCGCGATCTCCTCGCGTGCGCTGTTCGACCTCGGCGACAGCCACGAACTGTTCGAACGCGAGGGCGTGGATGCGTTCGCGCGCTACCAGATCGCGCGCGAGGACGAACTGCTCGCGCCGGGCATCGCGTTCCCGCTCGTGCAGAAGCTGCTCAAGCTCAACGCCGCGCCGCCGGAGGCGCCGCGCGTCGAGGTGATCCTGCCGTCGCGCAACTCCGCCGACACGGGGCTGCGCATCTTCAACTCGATCGAGCACTACGGACTCGGCATCGCGCGCGCGGCGTTCACGCGCGGCGCGCCGACGTTCCCGTACGTGCATGCGTTCGACGCCGACCTGTTCCTGTCGGCCAATCCGGACAGCGTCGCGCAGGCGCTCGCGGCCGGCATCGCGGCGGCGACGATCCTGCCCTCGAAGGCGCCGCAGCGGCAATCCGGCCAGCTGCGCATCGCATTCGACGGCGACGCGGTGCTGTTCGGCGACGAGTCCGAACGCGTGTCGGAGCAGGGCGGCATCGACGCCTTCCATCGCCACGAAACCGAACGCGCGCGCGAGCCGCTTTCGGGCGGACCGTTCCGTGGCTTCCTCGACGCGCTGCATCGCCTGCAGGACGCGTTCCCGAGCGAGGATTCCCCGATCCGCACCGCGCTCGTCACCGCGCGCTCGGCGCCCGCGCACAAGCGCGTGATCCTGACCTTGCGCGAGTGGGGCGTGCGCATCGACGAGGCGCTGTTCCTCGGCGGCCGATCCAAGGGGCCGTTCCTCGAGGCGTTCGGTGCCGACATCTTCTTCGACGATTCGGCGGTCAACGTCGAGTCGGCGCGCTTGCACGTGGCGACCGGCCATGTGCCGCGCAGGGGCGCATCGCGCTGAACGCCGCCGAGTGGCGAACCTCGGCGTATTCGCGCGTCAGAATGGACCGAGCGCGTGAACCTTGGCGACCAGCGCGCGGCGGATGTTCTCGTGCAGCGGTTTGTGCCAGTGCACGATCAGGTGCTCATGGCCGGCTTCGACGAAACCTGCCGCGGTGGCCACCTCGTGCGCGCGACGGTCGCCGCAATGGCCGAAGAATGCATCGCAGCAGTCGGCGTAGCGCGTGAATGCGTACTTGAGAATCAGGTACCAGATGCCGCCAGCGGCCTGGATCGCGTCGCGATGGGCAGCGTCCATCGCGCGGATCGTGTCGCCTTCGCTGCACGATCCGCCGGAAAGATAGACATCGCCGAAAGGCCGCATGTGCGAATAGCCTGCCAGGCGCAATCCGCCGCCCGGTTCTCGATACAGCGCGACGAGATGCCGACCGACATCGGGGGGTGGGGCCGCGAACTTGCGACGGAACAACGCGCCGACGAGCAGCTCGGCATCGTCGATTTCGGTGATCGCCAGAAAACCGCGCAGCGGTTCGGGCAAGGTGTGGATCGCGTCCTGTTCCATGTTCCGGCTCTCCGCGACGGGCCTGCAAGGGTAACCAAGCCGCGTTGCCGGCGACAGTCGCCGCATTGAAGTCGCCGGGTGGCGCCACGTGGCTTGCTAAACTTGCGCATTGCGTCCTGCGTGCCTCCCTTGAAGACACCCGTACTCGACCCCCTCGTTGCAGCGCGCGCGCCCCGACCACGAAGCGGCTGGTGGCTCGCCGGCCTCGCATTCTGCCTGCTGATGATCGGGGTTCACGTCGTCGCAGGGGCCAACACGCCGGGCGTGTCCGATTACTGGCGGGACCTGTACTGGGCGACCTCGATCGCGCACGCGGAGCGCTGGCCGCTGCAGGGGCCGCAGATCCACGGCTTGTTCGAACTCGGGCCGTGGTGGTTCTACCTTCTGGCCTTGCCGGTCGCCGCAACCGGCAGCATCACGATCGCGACCGCGTTCGCACAGGCGCTGGCGGCGACCAAGTACCTGCTTGCGTGGCGCCTCGGCTTGCGCATCGCCGACGCGCGACTCGGCTTCGCGTTCGCGGCGAGCCTCGCTTTGCCCGGCTGGTCGGTATTGCCGCTGATGTTCCCGACACATACGGGGCTGATTGAAACGACGCTGTTGCTGCTGATGTTCGCGACCCTGCGTGGCTGGCACGAACTCTCGTGGGGTGGCGCCGCGCTGTTCGGCCTCGCCGCAGCGGCCTGCCTGCATGCGCATCCGACGACCGCGAGCTACGTGCTCGCGTGCGGCCTTGCACTGTTGTGGCGCCACCGTTCGGCGGCCGTGGCCGGGCGGTTGTGCATCGCAGCCACGATCGTCGTCGTGAGCCTGTTGCCGCCATGGCTGGATCGGGCGGGCATCGCCGCAGGCGCGCTGAAGTCGGTGCCCGACTACGTCGGGTCGGACATCGGCGTGAATCCCGTGAGGCGCATTCCCGAGGTGGTTCGCAGCCTGCTGACGGGTGGCGCGTGGTGGGGGTTCCTGCTGATGACGCCGTGGAGCACGGGCGTCGCCCGCCTCGCCTGGTGGGTGTACTGCGCGGGTCTCGCGTTCGCGGCCTGCGGGCTCTGGCGACTGCGCACGCGTGAGCGCGCCTTGCTGCGCATCGCCCTGCTGGCCTGCGCCGCGTTCATGCTGCAAGTCGCCTTCGTCGTGCTGCTGCGACCGATCACGCCGATGTGGATGGTGCCTGCTTGCCTGCCGCCACTGGCCCTGGCCATTGCAGTCGGATGGTACGGATGGCTGGCCGACCGGCGCCGGGCCTTGCGGCACGCTGCAGTCGTCGCGCTGGTGCTTCATCTCTCCCTGTCACTGGTGCCGTTCTCGCTGGAATTGCGCGATCTGCGCGCAGCGCGCGTGATGCCCGGCGTGAATCCATTCCTCGACGTGATCGATCGCAGCGATCGCTACATCGCCGTCCCGGTGCCGTTCTACCCCGTGCGCCGGCTCGAACGCCTGTCGCGATCGCTATGTGGTCCAGCCGTGCTGCATGCGCGGCTCGCTGCGCTGTCCGAGGCCACGTTCGCGTCGCCGATGCGCAATGCCTGCGGCTACTGGCCAGAGCTCCGGTTTGGCGGCGTCGAAGGCAGCGGTCCGCACATCGCGGGATTGCTGCCGGCGATGGCGACCGCCTCGGGCATCCGGCCGAACCGCGTGGTCGCCGGCATGGCCTTGTACGATGGGGTCCGGGCAATCGCGCCGCGATCAGGTGGCAGCACGTCGCCGCTGCGGCGCTTGCAGATCGATCCCGATGCCGGACCGGCCCCGTATGGCCCGCTGCGTTTCGAATTCGATGCGGAGTACGGCGATGCGGTCGTGTTGACCAACCGGATGCCGAACGCGTCGCCATTGCGGGTGCAGCGGATCGAAGCCGCAGGCAAGGCGGCGCGCTTACTCGGCGAGGACGGCAGCGCACGTGCCTACGGTTGCGACGATTGCGGACGCGGTCAGACGGTGCATTGGCGCCTCGAACTGACAGGGGTGGAAAGCAACCTCGACCTGGTCGTGATCAGGCACGATGCAGATCCCGCGGTCCGGAATCCGTCGCGCTAGTCGTCGTCATCGGCGCGTTGCGTGGAGCAGGCGTTCGAGCCCCGCGGGATCGTTCCAGTGTTGCCCGCAGACGTGGCGCGGGAGCTCCCAACGAGGCGAATGGCGCTCGACCGGCGCCGGTTCCGTGCCGAATGCGGCGCGCAGCCTGTGCTCGGCCGCGTGCCGCGGCAGGTACTCGCGCACGAGGTAGTCGTTGCTCTCGCCGTACGGGTAGGCGAACAGGCTCGCGCGATGCGGCGCGAGTCGTGCGTCGAGCCAGTCGCACGCCTGGCGTATCTGCGCGTCGGCGTCGGCATGGGTGTCGATGCTGCGGAACGTGCCCTTGCGCTGCTCGCGCTGCGCGGTGACGGCCAGCGTGTGGTGGTTGTGGTCCCAGCTGTGGCTCTCGATCGAGAGCAGGCCCTCGCGCTGCGCCGTGTCCCACCAGTCGTCGCCCCACCAGCCGCGGCCGACGAGGCAGGTTCGGTCGAGTTCGGCGCGCGCCGCGGGCGACACGATCACGAAACTCGTCGCATGCACGGCGGTGCCGGTGTCGACCGCGAAGTCGCGCAGGATGCCCGCGAATCCGCGCTGCCGGCCGCAGGTCGGGTGCTCGATGTCGTGCCAGTCGAACCACGAGCCGTCGTCGAAGCTCAGCGCGACCGCGCCGTCCAGCGTCGACTCGGCCGCCTCTCCGAGCAGCACGTCGACCACGCGCGCGAGCGGCACGATGCGCAGGCCCTCGCGATGGATCAGGCGCAGGTCTTCTGCCAGCGCGACATGGTCGTTGCAGGCGTAGTCGTTGCCGGAAATGTTGTTCGAATGGTAGGTGAGGACGGGTACGCGCATGCGGGCTCGGGGCGGGGCTCGGCGAGGCGGCGCCGGCGCGGGTTCGCGTGGCCGGGCGGACGCGGTCCCGCTACAATAGCCTGCTTTGCCCGCCCCGGACACGGACCTGCATTCCATGGCTGCCACCCCGCTGAACCCGATCGATCTCTACGACGTGCGCTCGCTGCTCTCCGACGAGGAGCGCATGGTGCAGGACACCGTCGCGCGCTTCACCGACGAACGCGTGCTGCCGATCATCGGCGACTGCTTCGACAAGGCGCGCTTCCCGACCGAGCTGATCCCGGAAATGGCCGACCTCGGGCTGCTCGGATCTTCCCTGCCGACCGAGTACGGCTGCGCGGGCATGAACGGCGTGAGCTACGGCCTCGTCTGCCAGGAACTCGAGCGCGGTGATTCGGGCATCCGCAGTTTCGCCTCGGTGCAGTCGTCGCTGTGCATGTACCCGATCTACGCGTACGGCAGCGAAGAGCAGCGTCGGCGCTGGCTGCCGGAGATGGCGGCCGGCAAGGTCATCGGCTGCTTCGGCCTGACCGAGCCGCACGGCGGTTCCGATCCGGCCAACATGAAGACCAGTGCGAAGAAGGACGGCGGCGACTGGATCCTCAACGGCGCCAAGATGTGGATCACCAACGGCAACCTCGCGCACATCGCGATCGTCTGGGCGCAGACCGACGACGGCATCCAGGGCTTCATCGTCGAAAAGGGCATGCCCGGGTTCACCGCGCAGGAGATCCACAAGAAGATGAGTCTGCGCGCGTCGGTCACGAGCGCGCTGTTCTTCGACAACGTGCGCGTGCCCGAAGCGAATCGCCTGCCGAACGTGAAGGGTCTCAAGGGGCCGCTCGGCTGCCTGACGCAGGCGCGCTACGGCATCACCTGGGGACCGATCGGCGCCGCGATCGCCTGCTTCACCGAAACCACCGCGTATGCGAAGGAGCGCATCCTGTTCCAGCGCCCGCTCGCGGCGAACCAGGCCGTGCAGGTCAAGCTCGCGGACATGGCGCGCCGGATCACGCTCGCGCAGTTGCTCTCGCTTCAACTCGGCCGTCTCAAGGACGCCGGCACGATGCAGCCGACCCAGGTGTCGCTCGCGAAGTGGAACAACTGCCGCATGGCGATCGACATCGCGCGCGAATGCCGCGACATCCTCGGCGGCGCCGGCATCACGACCGAGCACAGCCCGATCCGGCATGCGTTGAACCTCGAATCGGTCATCACCTACGAGGGCACGGAGACTGTGCACCAGCTCGTGGTCGGTCGCGAAGTTACCGGGATCAACGCGTTCTGATTCAGTACGGCCGCTGGCCGATGTAGTTGCCCGGAGGACTGTAGTTGCAGACGACGATGGTCCAGTTCGGGAACTGCGAACCGAACGGCGTGCCGATGCTGCAGTTGCGGATCGCGCAGCCGACCTGTGCCGTGCTGCGCCAGACCATCTGCGTGTAGTGGCCGCATTGCTCGCCGGACGCGCAGGTGTTCGCAGCGTAGTTGTAGTACGCGAACTCGCTCGCCCAACTGGTTGCGGCGGCGGTCTGCGCGGCGCTCCAGGGAGCGGCGGCATAGAGGTTCTCGCCCAGGCCGGGCGTGCCGCTGTGCTGCCAGATGCACTGGTTCGCCCAGCCTTGCGCGGTCTGCGCGAGCGCAGGACTCCAGCGCAGGGGCGGGATGCGCGGGTTGGCGGCGGGCACCACGGTGCGGCGCGCGCAGTTGTGCACGCGCAAGTTGCCCTTCCATTCCGCGGGCGCGTCGGCGGATTCGCCGTCGAAGCCGTCGAAGGACAGGCAGTCCAGGAATGCGGCACGCGCCGGCGCCGCCAACAGCAGCAGGGATGCAACTGCGAACAGTCCCGCGATACGCATTCCGACATTCCGGCTGATCGATGGCCTACATGATGGCACTCCCGCACATGAACATTCCCGCTCCGGTTCTCGAAACCGCCCGCCTGGTCCTGCGCCCGCCGCTGCGCGAGGACTTCGAACCCTATGCCGCACTGGTCGGCGACGAGGAGGCCGCGCGCTACATCGGCGGCCACGTCTCGCGCGCGGCCGCATGGCGCAAGTTCCTGCAGATGCCGGGCGCCTGGGCGGTGCAGGGATTCGGAATGTTCTCGATCCTGTCGAAGGACGGCGGCGAATGGATCGGGCAGCTCGGGCCGTGGAAGCCCGAGGGCTGGCCCGGCAACGAGGTCGGCTGGGCGTTCCTGCGTTCGGCCTGGGGCAAGGGCTATGCGACCGAAGCCGCCGAGGCCGCGATGGACTATGCGTTCGACGTGCTCGGTTGGGATGACGTGATCCACTGCATCCATCCCGACAATCTCGGGTCGCAGCGGCTCGCGCAGCGCCTCGGTTCGCGCAACCGTGGACCGGGCCGGCTGCCCGCCCCGTACGAGGACTCGCCGACCGAGGTCTGGGGCCAGACGCGCGCCGAGTGGCTCGCACGCCGCGCGCGGGGGCAGGCCGCATGATCACGGTGCACGGCTACTCGCCTTCGGGCAACTGCCACAAGCTGCGCATGCTGCTCGGGCATCTCGGCCGCCCCTACCGCTGGATCGAGACCGACAGCGCACATGGCGCGACGCGCGCGCCCGAATACCTCGCGAAGAATCCGAACGGCAAGGTGCCGATGATCGAGACGGACGACGGCCGCATCATGGTCGAGTCGAACGCGATCCTCTGCTGGCTCGCCGATGGCACGCCGTACCTCGCCGGCGATGCCTGGGACCGTGCGCAGACGCTGTCCTGGATGTTCTTCGAGCAGTACAGCCACGAGCCCTACGTCGCGGTCGCGCGCTTCATCTGCGGCTGGACGCCGATCGACAGCCCGCGTCGCGCGGACCTGCCGCGGCTGCGCGAGCGCGGCCACGATGCGCTCGCGGTCATGGACAGGCACCTCGCGACGCACGACTGGTTCAGCAGCCACGGCTACGGCATTGCGGACATCGCGTTGTTCGGCTACACGCACTGCGCCGGCGAGGGCGGCTTCGATCTCGCGCGATATCCCGCCATCTGCAACTGGCTCGATCGCGTTCGCGCGCAGCCCGGCTTCGTCGCGATGCCGCCGATCGCAACAGCCAACGCCGCGCTGATCGCGCAGTCGCTCGCGCGCTGAACCGCGCAGCGAGTCCCGCCGCCGCCGCGCCACTTCGAACTCCCGGAAGAACCCGCACCATGAACGCGATCCCGAACCCGATCCCCGCGCGCCATCGCAACGTCAACCGCGCCGAGGTCTGCGACCAGAACTTCGTCGAGTTCGTGCAGGCGTGGGAAGGCACGCCGCGCCGCGCGCCGCGCGCGGACGAACCGGTCCTGCCCGACAGCCTCTGCAGCGCGATCGATTTCCTCGAGCTGTTCGAGTCCCAGCTCATCTCGCGCCACCTCGACCTGATGGCGCGCGTGCTGCGCGTGCGCAACAAGGTGTTCTACACGATCGGCTCGAGCGGCCACGAAGGCAATGCGATGGTCGCGCGCCTGACGCGCCACACCGATCCGGCGTTCCTGCACTACCGCAGCGGCGCGTTCATGGCCGAGCGCTTCCGCAAGCTGCCGGGCATGGATCCGGTCATGGACTCGGCGCTGAGCTTCGCCGCGAGCAAGGATGATCCGGCCTCGGGTGGCCGCCACAAGGTCTGGGGCAGCAAGCCCTTGTGGGTGCTGCCGCAGACCTCGACGATCGCCTCGCACCTGCCGAAGGCGCTCGGCACCGCGGTCGCGGTCGAGCAGGCACGGCGCATCGGCCACGCGCTGCCGATTCCGGCCGATTCGATCGCGATCTGTTCGTTCGGCGATGCCTCGTCGAACCATGCGACCGCGCAGACCGCGTTCAATGCGGCGCAGTGGACCGCCTACCAGAAGCTGCCCGCGCCGGTGCTGTTCGTCTGCGAGGACAACGGCATCGGCATCTCGGTGAAGACGCCGGGCGGCTGGGTCGCGAACGCGTTCCGCCATCGTGACGGCCTCGACTACTTCCACGCGGATGGACTCGACCTCGCGCAAGGTTACGAGCAGGTCGCGCGCGCGGTACACCACGTACGCACGACGCGGCGGCCGACGTTCCTGCACCTGCGCACCACGCGCATCATGGGCCACGCCGGCACCGACTTCGAGATCGAATGGCGCAGCGTCGAAGAACTGGTCGCGCTCGAGGCGACCGATCCGCTGCTGCGCTCGGCCGCGATCGCGCTGGAGTCGGGCCTGTACACGAAAGAGTCGCTGCTCGCGAAGTACGAGGCGATCCGCGGGCGCTGCTTCGCGGCGGCCGAGGAGGCCGACCGCAGGCCCAAGCTCGACCGGCTCGACGACGTGGTCGCGCCGCTCGCGCCGTACACGCCGGCGAAGGTCGCGGCTGAAGCGCGCCGCGCGGATTTCGCCGAGCGTCGCCTCGAGGTGTTCGGCGGGGCCGACAAGCTGCCCGAGAAGCTGCCGCCACGCCACCTCGCGATCCAGATCAACAACGCGTTGCATGACCTGTTCTGCAAGTATCCGGAAGCCCTGCTGTTCGGCGAGGACGTCGCGCAGAAAGGCGGCGTTTACACGGTCACCAAGGGCCTGCACAAGGCGTTCCGCAACGCGCGCGTGTTCAACACGCTGCTCGACGAGACGATGATCCTCGGCCTCGCGCAGGGTTACGCGAACATGGGCATGCTGCCGATCCCGGAGATCCAGTACCTCGCCTACTTCCACAACGCCTGCGACCAGATCCGCGGCGAGGCCGCGAGCCTGCAGTTCTTCTCCAACGACCAGTACCGCAATCCGATGGTGGTGCGCATCGCGGGGCTCGGTTACCAGCGCGGCTTCGGCGGGCACTTCCACAACGACAATTCGATCGCCGCACTGCGCGACATCCCGGGCATCGTGGTCGGCTGCGCGAGCCGCGGCGACGATGCCGCGACCATGTTGCGCACGCTCGCCGCGCTGGCAAAGGTCGACGGGCGCGTCAGCGTGTTCCTCGAGCCGATCGCCCTGTACATGACCAAGGACCTGCACGAAGCCGGCGACGGCCAGTGGCTCACTGCGTACCCGCCTCCGGACGAGGCGATGCCGCTCGGCGAAGGTCGCGTCTACGAAGAGGGAGCCGACGACCTCGTGATCTTCAGCTACGGCAATGGCGTGCCGATGAGCCTGCGCGCTGCGCGCGCGATCGAGGCCAGGCACGGCTGGAAGGTGCGCACGGTCGACCTGCGCTGGCTGGTGCCGCTCAACGAGCCGTTCATCGCCGCGCAGGCGAAGACTGCGAAGCGCATCCTCGTCGTCGACGAGGGCAGGCACTCCGCCGGTGTCGGCGAAGGCGTGATCACCGCGATCGTCGAAGGCGGGCAGGGAGCAAAGCCGCTGCGACGCGTGGTCGGCGTCGACACCTATACGCCGCTCGCGGGTGCCGCCTTCCTCGTGCTGCCTGGTGACGCCGACATCGTCGCCGCCGCGGATTCGCTGGCCGCCGCTTGACCCGGCGGTCGTTGCCGTTCGATCGACCTGCCGGGAACGGATCGACGGGCGGCAATGCGTGATCGCGCGGGGTGGCCGGCCTACTCCGATACGGGGGTTTGACCTATGATCCGGGCGGCATGACCGAGCGCCGCGCCCTCACGATCCTGTTCGCCGATGTCTCGGGCAGCACGCGGCTGTTCGAGTTGCACGGCGACGTGGCCGCGCGCGAAATGGTCGCCGGCGTTCTCGTCGCGCTGGCCGAGGTCGCCGCGCGCCACGGTGGCCGCGTGATCAAGACGATCGGCGACGAGATCATGTGCACGTTCCCGGGGCCGCTGCACGGTCTGCTCGCGGCGACCGACATGCACCGGCGCGTCAAGGGCGATCCGGTGTTCCAGCGCGACAACCTCGCGATCCGCATCGGACTGCACCACGGCGAGACGCTGGTCGAGAACGACGATGTGTTCGGCGATGCGGTCAACACGGCCGCGCGCATGGCCGACAAGACGCTTGCCCGGCGTGACCAGATCATCGCGACCGCGAGCACGGTACGCGGCATCACCAACACGACCGGCCTGCGCGTGCGTCCGCTCGGATCGGCCTGGGTGCTCGGCAAGCAGGCGCCGGTCGAGATCGTCGACGTGCTCTGGCAGGAAGACGTCGCCCACGTGACGACGGTGCAGCGCGTGATGCATGCGGCGGAGGCGCCGTCCGACCGGCCGCGTCTGCTGCTGCGACTGAAGAGCCAGGTGTTCGAGATCGACGAAGGGACGCCGTTCTCGATCGGCCGCGATCCCGCGAGCAGCCTGGTCGTCGAAACCGAGTGGGTCTCGCGCAACCACGCACTGATCGAGTGGAAGCGCGGCTACTTCATGCTCGCCGACCGCTCCACCAACGGCACCTGGCTCAAGGTCGGCGACGACGACGAGATCCTCGTGCACCGCGACGAAACCCATCTCCGCCGCAGCGGCACGATCAGCCTGGGCCAGGCGCACCAGGCCGGCAGCACCGAGTTCGTGTTCTTCCAGTGCGGCGAGTCGTGAGATCGCAGGCGGAGGTCCAGCGCGGTCGATCTCCGCGGGAAGCGGGCCGCTCGCGAGCGCGTGCGTGCGCGCATGCGCGCAGGGCCATCGCCTAAGCCGGTTCGAAGCCGCTCGCGAAGATCCCGTCGAAGTCGCTCGGCGGCACGTCAGGTCCCTGGAAAATGCCGAGCGGCGTGTAACCGGAATAGCCCGGGAACACGTAGTAGATGTTCGGATTTCCGAGCCGCCGGATCAGTGCCTCGGACACGACGCGGCGATAGTCGGTGGTGACGCGCACATCGGTGCCTTCGTACAGCTGCTCGCCCGACAGCCCCGGGAAGTCGCCGTAGACCTGGCCGCCGTTGACGCTGCCACCGAGCGCGAGGATCACGTTGCCGTAGCCGTGGTCGGTGCCGCCATCCTCGTTCTCGATCGCGCGGCGACCGAACTCGCTGACCACGAGCACGCTCACGCGATTCATGAGGTTGCCGCCCGGATCGCTCGAGAGATCGGTGTAGAACGCATCGAGTCCGGCCGACAGGCTTTCGACCTGGTTGCCGAACCAGTCCCAGGTCTGGGTCGGATTGCCCTGGCCGACGTGCGTGTCCCAGTTGCCGAGATCGATCGTGACCGCGCGCAGACCGAGCCCGCGCTTGATCAGGCAGGCGACGTCGCGCAGCTGGTCGCCGAACCCGCCGTTGTAGGCGAGGTCGTAGTTGGCGCCTCCGGTCGGCGTGTAGCCCGCGAAGTCGACGCCGCGCAGCAACGCGAGCGAATCCAGCGTTTCGGCACCCGCGACTTCGAGCCGGGTGTTGCCGTTCCACAACGTGTCCATGCGCGTGATCGCGCCGACCAAGCCTTCGTCCGGATTGTCGTTGCCCCATGACCAATGGAAGGTGTTGAGCCGGAAGTCCTGGCCGCTGCCCATCGTGATCGCGTCCGAGCTGCCGAGCAGGCTCGCCGCGGTGATGCCGCCCATCGAAACCGCGGGCAGCGGCACCGTGCCGGGCAAGCCGCCGCTGAGCAGGTGACGCGTGAACCAGCCGATACTGTTGCCGGTGCCGCCGCCGACGCCGAACTCGAGGTTCGCCTGTGCATCGAAGTGGCTGCGGATCACCGGATTCGGTTGCACCTGGCCCGCGGCGACGACGATGCCGAGGTGCTGGCTCGCGTACAGGTCGCGCAGCGCGCTCGCGCGCGGATGCAGCAACCAGTCGGGATTGCCGGCGAGCGCAAGGCCCGCGCCGGTGCCCGAGGTCGGGACGCGCGTCGCGCTGCGGTACTGTTCGTAGAACGGGCGATCCGGGCTGTTCGCGGAGGGCGGCACCAGGCTGAGCCCGTCCATCGCGCCGCGCAGGAACACGATCACGAGCGTGTCTTCGGTCGCCGCGGCAGGCAGCAGGTCGGCCGGCGGGAACCAGGCCATCGCGCGGCTGCCGACGCCTGCGGTCAGCGCGGCGGCGCCGCAACCCTTGAGGAATACGCGTCGATCGAACGTCGTCATCGGGGTGTCCTCAGCGGCGCAGGAATTCGGGGCTGCACAGCAGCAGGGCGACCGCAGTGCGCAAGCGCGCGATCGTGTAGTGGCGCGACAGGTCGTTCATGTTCCAGGTGCCGGTGTGGTCGTTGCCGTTGTCGGTCACGATGTCGAGCGGCGCGCTGGCCGCAGCGTTCTGGCGCAGGAAGTCGACCACGGTCGCGCGCGTGGGGTCCGGACGATAGCCGTAGAGTCGATCGCACCAGTAGCCGACCATGTTCGCGGCGGTTCGCTGCGCCGCATCGGGGAATGCAGCCAAGGTCTGTGCCTGCACGTCGGCGAGGAACGGCGACGCGTTGTCCCCGTTGGTCGCGTGCATCTCGGGGATGCGCGCGAGCATGCGGAACGTCATGCCGAGCGCACTGCTGCCCGACCACGCGCGCTCGATGTCCGGATAACCGTCCGGCGTGGGCCAGTAGAACAGGCGGTTGCCGGTGGCCTGCACGCGGTAGTGGAACTCCTCGGTGGTGGTCCAGCTCGCCGTGTTGTCGGGCTTGGGCGTGAAGTCCGCGGCGAGCCCGCGCAGCGCGCTGGCCGCGGCCATCGCAGGCCGCTTCATCTTGGTGCCCCAGCTGTCCTTGAACTCGGCCGATCCGAGGATGATGCCGATGCACTGCGCGATCTGGTCCGCATCGAGGCGCGCGTCGATGAAGCGCTGCGCCACCTCGTCCACGAGGGCCGAACCCGGGCTGTCGCCGACGAAGCGCCGGCACAACTTGCGCGAAACGAAGCGCGCGGTGCCCGGGTGCGCGCTGAGGATGTCGAACACCTTGCGGCCGTCGGCGCCGTTGTCGGTCTGGCTCTGCGGGAAATAGCGGTTGAGGAAATACTTGTTGAAGCGGTCGTGCCAGTCGAGCCGGTAGACATAGGTGCCGTCGTTGTCGGCCGGATATTCCCAGTGCCCGTTCTTCACGGTCCAGCCGGTCAGTGCGCGCGCGGCTTCGTAGACGTCGTTGTCGACGTACTCGAGGCGAACCGGCTGGCCATCGCCGCTGGTCCCGATCGGCAGCGAGGGATCGTCCGGCAGCAGCACGCCCGCGTAGTTCTCGACGCCGAGCGTATGCAGTTCGAGCAGCTCGCGTGCGTAGTTCTCGTTCGGCCCCTGGTTCGTCGATGCGTAGAGGTCGAGGTAGTACATCATCGTCGTCGACTTCGCGACCGCTTCGAGCATCGTGCGGAAATTGCCGAGCGCGTTCGGACGGATCACGTCGCGATCGTAGTGCGGGAACACCGGGCCGCCGTCATAGTCCCAGCCGAACACGCTGAAATGATCGTGCCAGAAGCCGACCATGATCTCGTGCAGCTGTCGCTTGCTGTAGGTCTGCCGGATCAGCGTCGCGCACTCGGTTTCCGACACCGGCAGCATGCGCAGGAAATAGTTGTTGGTGACCGAGCGGTGGTCGGCCCAGAGCTGCGGCAGCGTCTTGGCCAGCGTCGTGAAGCCGGCCGCCGCGATGCGCGCGTCGCACGCCGAATCAGCGATCGACGACGGGTCGAGCTGCTGGTCGACCCAGGCCGCCCAGCGCGCGTCGTCGGAGGCACCGAGCGCGTTGAACGCTGCGAGATCCGGCTGCGTGTAGCCGTGCGTCGCGCGCGTGAGCCAGCGCACCGCGGGCGGTGGATACGTCAGCGCGGACGGACTCTGCGGCAGCTCGAAGTCCTGCAGGCCACTGCGGCCCGGGCGCCGACGGGCGAGGCCGGGATCGAAGTCGGTGAGACCCGCGCTCGATAGCAGGCCGCCGAACAGGCGTCGGCGCGAGGCGATGAAGGCGGCGTGCGCATTGGCTGCGGACATGGACGACCCATCCGGCGATTCGAGCCGCGGCTGGCGGCGATCCCGTGATTATTCATGGAAGCCGCGCCAGTGCTGTGACCGCGTGCGCCGAACGCGTGACTCCCCGAGTCGTCAGAGGACGATCGGTTCGGGCTCGAGCTCGACGCCGAAGCGCGCATGCACGCCATCGCGCACGCACCGTGCGAGCGCCCACAACTGCGCGCCGGTCGCGGCGCCATGGTTGACGAGGACCAGCGCATGCCGGTCGGAAACGCCGGCGTCGCCTTCGCGAAGACCCTTGAATCCGCAGGCTTCGATCAACCAGGCGGCGGACAACTTGGAGTGGCCATCGCCCGCGGGCCATGCCGGCAACGCAGGTTGCTCGCGCTGCAACGCGGTCGCGACCGCAGCCGGCACGACCGGGTTCTTGAAGAAGCTGCCCGCATTCCCGATCAGCGCCGGATCGGGAAGCTTGCGCATGCGCAGTCGCGCGATCGCCTCGGCGACTTCGGCCGGTCGCGGTGCCTCGCCCGCACCGATCCTCGCGAGTTCCTCGCGCACGCCTGCATAGTCGAGCCGCGGTGCATGCGCGCGTGGCAGCACGAATTCGACCGCGGTCACGATGTGGCGGCCGGGCGCGCGCTTGAAGCGCGAGTCGCGATAGCCGAAGCCGCAGTCGGCCCCTTCGATCCTTGACTGTTGCGATTCGACGAGATCCCACGCCTCGACGCCCGCGATGAACTCGCCGACCTCGACCCCGTAGGCACCGATGTTCTGGATCGGCGCCGCACCGACCGTCCCCGGGATCAGCACGAGGTTCTCGAGTCCCGCGAAACCGCGTGCGAGTGACCAGTGCACGAACTCGTTCCAGTTGGCGCCTGCTTCGACGCGGACGCGGGCATGCTGGCCGTCTTCCGCAAGTACTTCGATCGCGTGCGCGGCGATCGACAGCACCACGCCCGGCCAGTCGCGCGTGAACAGGATGTTGCTGCCTTGCCCGAGTACGAGCAGCGGCGCGGACTTCAGCATCGCGTAGCCCGAGAGCTCCGCGAGTGCCGCGGGCTTTCGCACGTCGACGAGCATCGCCGCGCGCGCGGGCACGCGGAACGTGTTGCGGCCCTGCAGCGCGGCGTCTTCGACGATCGTGTAACCGTCGCCGGTCGCAGTCGCACTCATGCGGAACGCTCGCGCAGCGCGTCGACGCATTCGCCGACGAGCGCCGGGCCTCGATAAACCATTCCGGTGTAGAACTGCACGAGCGACGCACCCGCGTCGAACTTGCCGACCGCGTCGGAGCCGCGCGTGATGCCGCCGACGCCGACCAGCGGCACGCGCCCGCCGAGTCGCGCATGCAAGCCGCGCAGCACCGCGGTCGAGCGCGCATAGAGTGGCGCGCCCGAGAGGCCACCCGCCTCGCCCGCGGCACGATCCCCGGCGACCAGCGTGCGATCGATCGTGGTGTTGGTGCAGATCACGCCGTCGATGCGCAAGTCATCGAGCACGCCCGCGATCGCGTCGAGCTCGGATTCGGAAAGGTCGGGCGCGATCTTGAGCAGCATCGGCTTTCGCTGGCCGTGCCGCGCGGCGAGGCGTTCCTGCGCGTCGCGCAGCGTGCCGACGAAGCGGCGCAGGGTCTGCTCTTCCTGCAGGTCGCGCAGGCCCTGGGTGTTGGGCGAGGAGATGTTGACCGTCACGTAGCTCGCGCGCGGGTACACACGCTCGAGGCACGTCAGGTAATCATCGGTCGCGCGCTCGTTCGGCGTGTCCTTGTTGCGCCCGATGTTGATGCCGAGTATGCCGCCGTAGCGCACGCGTTCGACATTGCGCACGAGCGCCTCGACGCCCTCGTTGTTGAAGCCAAGACGATTGATCACGGCCTGGTGCCGCGGCAGGCGGAACATGCGTGGCTTCGGATTGCCGGCCTGCGGGCGGGGCGTCGTGGTCCCGACCTCGATGAAGCCGAAGCCGAGCGCGGCCAGCGCATCGATGTGCGCGCCGTTCTTGTCGAGGCCGGCCGCGAGCCCGACCGGGTTCTCGAAGCGCAGGCCGAACACGTCGACCGGAAGGGGCTTGGGCTTTGCCGCGACCAGCGGATCGAGGCCGGTGCGCCAGGCCGCATCGAGCGCGGCAAGCGTGAGTTCGTGCGCGCGTTCGGCGTCGAGGCAGAACAGCAGGTGGCGGGCGAGGGGATACATGCCCCATTTTACCCGGCCGGGGCGCTGCGCGCCGGCGGCGACCGCGCGGTCGAAGATTCGGTGCCTGGCCGCGCGTCGATCCGGAAGGTCAGGCGAATACGTTCGCGAGGAACGCGATTCCGCCGAGGAATGCGAACACGACGAACACCCCCGCGACGATCAGCACCAGTTGCAGCCACCCGAGCACGAGGCCGGCCACTGCCATGCCGTCGCCTTGGATCGTGCCGTGCATCGCGGTACGGATCTCGCCGCGTGCCAGGTGGCCGCAGACCACCGCGACGAGCGCGCCGATGAACGGCAAGGCAGTCCACGCGAGGATGCCCGCGACAAGGCTGACGATCGCGAGGGCGCTGGTGCGGGCAGGGACGGCGTTCATGGTCAGGCATCCAGGACAAGGCCGAAGGCCAATGGCCGAAGCGTAATCGGATGCACCCGGGTCATCAATGCGCAGGCCCGTCGCGTGCCCTATCCTTGGCTGCATCCGGGGACCGAGGCGATGGGGAGAGTCGGATGACGTACAAGCCTGCGTGGTGGGGCGGGATGCTCGTGGTCGCTCTCTCGGTCGCGATCGCATGGACGGCGTGGCCGCGCGCGTCGGCGTACCTGCCGCAGCCGACCGATGGAGGCCCCGGCGAACGCGATCCCGAGTTCAGGAAACGACGCGAGGCCTGGATCGAATCGCTGCATCGCCACGCTCCCGGCGTCGACTGGCGCGCGCAGGATGCCGCATGGCGCGCGAAGCGCATCCAATCGGTTCAGACGCTTCGCGAGGCGGCGATCGCCGCGGGTGCGCAGACGCTCGATCGCGTCGACACGCGCGCGGTCGACGGGCTCTGGCGCGAGCGCGGCAGCAGCAACCAGGCCGGTCGCATGACCGGCGCGATCTACGACGCCGCCACCGATCGCATCACCGCACTGTCGCAAGGTGGAAACGTGTGGCGTGCGGACCGCGCCACGCTGGCCTGGAGCAGCCTCAATGACAGCGCGAGTTTCGTTTCGGATGGATTCCTGGAGCGCCTCGTCGACGGTTCGAGCGAGCGCCTGCTGGTCGCGAGCGATTCGCCGACGGGCGTGTATCGCAGCGACAACGGCGGAAGCAGCTTCACCGCGGCGACCGGCGACGGATTCGCGAACCCGTGGTACACGATGGGCATGGCCGTGCGCGATGCGACCGGAGACGACGTCTACCTCGCGCGCGTGCACTACGACTTCGCCGCGCCGGCCGCGTGGCGCACCCACCTGTTCGCATCGCACGACCGCGGCGCGAGCTTCGCTTCGCTCGGCTTCGTCGGCGAACGCGACCGCGTCGCGTTGTTCTCGCCTCGCTACGGTTCGAGCGAACTCTACGTCCTGGTCGACGGGGTGCTGAACCGCATCGTGGCCGGCACCGATGCGCTGGTGCCGGTCGCCACGGTGCCGTTCGCGCCCGCGGTCGGTGCCGGCGACCGCGTAGCGCTCGGCGGCGGCGTCGCGGCTGGACAGGTATTCCTGTACGCATTCCGGTCGCGCGCGAACGGTTCGCAGACCGACGTCTACCGCTCGCTCGACGGTGGCGTGAACTGGCAGGCGCGCTCCGCGGTGCCGACCGGGCTGTTCGGCCCCGATTCGGCCGAGTCCTCCACGCGCGATCCCGCGTTCGTCTACGCCGGCGGCGTGAACCTGTATCGCTCGCTCGACGGCGCGGCCTCCTGGACTGCCGTCAACGACTGGGCCGAGTACTACGGCAATCCGGAATTCAAGCTGCACGCGGACATTCCCGACGTCGACGTCTGGGTCGATGGCGCCAATGTCGAACGCGTGTTCGTCTCCACCGACGGCGGCCTGTACGAATCGACCGACGCGCTGGCGACCGTGCGCAACCTGTCGCTCGATCGCCTCCACGTTTCGCAGTACTACTCCACGTACACGCAGGCCGGCGGTGCGCGCGTGGTGCTCGCGGGCGCGCAGGACCAGGGTTACCAGAAGGCGCTCGCGCCCGGAAGCGGCATCGACGACTTCGTGCAGACGATCAGCGGCGACTACGGGCACCTGAACTCGTCCGACGGCGGCGCCAGCGTCTGGATGGTCTACCCCGGTTTCGCGATGGTCGATACGGCGACTTCGGTCGGAGGACAGGGCGGCCTGCGCTTCTGGGACTTCGGCAACAACGGGCTCGGCGGCACGCTCTGGATGCCGCCGATCGTCGCCGATCCACTTGCCCCGCAGAGTGCGATCCTCGCAGGCGGCAGCATGGCAGGAGGCGGCCACCACGTGGTCCGCCTCGCGTTGTCGGCTGGCGTGATCGGCGCGACCCAGGAGGCGTTCGATTTCGGCAGCGCCATCACCGCGCTCGCGTATTCCGCGCAGGACGCCTCGCGCCGGTACGCGATCACGTCGGATCGCGAGTTCTTCCGCGACGACGGCGGCGGCTGGACCGGCACCGCATCGGGCTTGCCGGAAAACCACTATTTCTACGGCAACACGATCCTGTCCGATCCGGCACGGCCCGGGACCGTGTACGTCGCCGGCGCGGGCTATTCGAATCCGGCGGTATTCGTCTCGACCGATGACGGCGACGGATTCACCGCGATGGCGGATGGCCTGCCCAACACCCTCGTGTTCCAGCTCGCGATCTCCCCGGATGGCGAGCACCTGTTCGCAGCGACCGAGGTCGGGCCGTTCCACTACGACCGGGCTGCCGGCCACTGGGTCGACATCGGCGGCCTCGGCGGTCCCGACCAGGTGTACTGGGACGTCGATTTCGTCGACGAAGGCGCCGCCGGCATCGCGCGTTTCGCGACCTACGGACGCGGCATCTGGGACTTCGTGGTCTCGGCAGATGCGATCTTCGCCGACGGATTCGACTGATCCCCGCGCTTCAGCGCGTGGCCAGCGCGGGCGGCGGCGCCGGGAACTGCACGACCGGCCCGCTTGCGGCCACGCCCGGCGGCACCGCAGCCGGCGCGTGTTCGCCGGCCGGGCCGAGCGTCGTCACGAACGCGTGCAACGCCTCGAGGTCGCGATCGCTCATCGCGTTGACCGCCCAGTACGGCATCGGCGGCCGCGTGACGAGGCCGCGCGCATAGGCCTTGAACGCATCGACGTCCATGCCAGCGAGGCGCAGGCGCAGGTTCGGTGCGTAGGTCGTTCCCCATGGACCCGACCAGCCGAGCGAGTCGCCGAGCAGCCACTCCTTTTCGGGCATCTTGCCGCCGGCTTGCGCGAAGCCAGCCGTATGGCAATCGTTGCAGCCGCCGATCATGACGACGTAGCGGCCGTGGCGGAGCAGGTCGGCCCTCTCGTTGCCGGACGGATCGGCGGCGAAGGCGGGAACGGAAGCGAGCAGCAGGGCTGCGAGCAACACGGATCTGGACATGGGGCACCGAAGCGTGGCCCGCTCGGGTACGGGCCTTCGGTGAGCAATAACGGCAAAGCGTTCGCGTCCCTATCACGCGAACGCAGCCAGGGTCCGCGGAGTCGAGCGCATGCGAACCCGGGCATCGTCGCAAGCGGGTCCTTCGACTCCGGCCTTCGGCCAGCGCCCAGGGCGAACGGCATCACGATCCGTTCGCGCCGAGCGCAGCGGCCGCAAGCTGCCTGCTCGCCGTTCACGCTGAGCGCAGCGCCCGCTGGGCGCGGAGTCGAAGCGCATGTGCGAGGACGCAGCGACCGGGCTCTTCGACTCCGGCCTTCGGCCTGCGCTCAGGGCGAACGGATAGCGATGGAGCCCCCGCGGCGAACGGCTACTTCATTGCCGTTCGCGCCGAGCGCGGCTGCCACAGGCAGCCCGGAGACGTTCTCAGATCTCGAACTTGATGCCCTGCGCGAGCGGCAGCGCATCGGAGTAGTTGATCGTGTTGGTCTGGCAGCGCATGTAGACCTTCCACGCGTCCGAGCCCGACTCGCGTCCGCCGCCGGTTTCCTTCTCGCCGCCGAACGCACCGCCGATCTCCGCACCCGAGGTGCCGATGTTGACGTTCGCGATGCCGCAATCGGAACCCGCCGCCGACAGGTACTGCTCGGCCGCCTTGAGGTTCTGCGTGAAGATCGCGGACGACAGCCCCTGCGGCACCGCGTTCTGCATCGCGATCGCCTCGTCGAGCGTCCTGAACGGCATCACGTAGAGGATCGGCGCGAAGGTTTCGGTCTGCACGACCTCGTCGGTATTCTTCAGGCCGGTGACGATCGTAGGCAGCACGAAATTGCCCTTGCCCTCGATCGCCGCGCCGCCGGTCTCGACCTTGCCGCCGCTGGCCTTCGCCTTCTCGACTGCCGCGAGGTACTGGTCGACCGCGGCCTTGCTGTTGAGCGGGCCCATCAGCGTGGTCGCCTGGGTCGGGTCGCCGATCTTCTTTTCCACCTGCCTGTACGCCTTGACCAGCGTCGCGACGACATCGTCATGGATCGACTCGTGCACGATCACGCGACGCGTCGAGGTGCAACGCTGGCCGCAGGTGCCGACCGCGCCGAACACGATCGCGGGGATCGCGAGCTTCAGGTCGGCGCTCTCGTCGACGATGATCGCGTTGTTGCCGCCGAGTTCGAGCAGCGAACGGCCCATGCGCTGTGCGACGCGCTCGCCGACGAGGCGCCCGACCTTGGTCGAGCCCGTGAAGCTGATCAGCGGGATGCGGCGGTCATCGACGAACGACTGCGCGAGTTCGGTGCCGGCATCGTTGAACAGGAAGAAGATGTCGGGGAAGCCGGCCTCCGCGAGCGCGTCGTTGCAGATGCGCACCGCGGCGATCGCCGACAGCGGCGTCTTCGGCGACGGTTTCCAGATCGTGATATCGCCGCAGATCGCGGCGAGCATCGCGTTCCACGCCCATACCGCGACCGGGAAGTTGAACGCGCTGATGACGCCGACCAGGCCGAGCGGATGGTACTGCTCGTACATGCGGTGGCCCGGGCGCTCCGAATGCATCGTGTAGCCGTAGAGCATGCGCGACTGGCCGACCGCGAAGTCGGCGATGTCGATCATCTCCTGCACCTCGCCGTCGCCCTCGGGCTTGATCTTGCCCATCTCCAGCGCGACCAGCGAGCCGAGTGCGTCCTTGTGCTTGCGCAGGGCTTCTCCGCACAGCCGCACGGCCTCGCCGCGCCGCGGCGCCGGCACGGTGCGCCAGCTCTCGAACGCAGCCTGCGCACGCTTGATGATGGTTTCGTAATCGCTCTCGCTGGAGGCATGCACCTCGGCGATCACCTCGTTGGTGCTCGGGTTGATCGACTGCAGCAGGCCGGCATCGGTGGTCTTCGACCATTCGCCGTTGCCGAGATAGGTGCCGGAATTGACCGGGCCGAGGTCGAGCGCCTTGAGGATCTGGGCGGACATGGAAACTCCAGGAAACGAACGGGAATCGGGCGCGCGGCAGCGCGCAACAGGCAATTATAGCAGGGGCCGGAGACCCCGATTCCGGCGTCGGCGCCGGGCGTTGGGCCGCGGCGCGCCAGCGGCTACAATCGCCGCGCGCAGGCATCGAAGGGTCGGCCCGGAGCCGCGACCTGAGCGTCGCCGGCGCAACCAGGTTTCTCCAAGGCCCCGTAGCTCAGCTGGATAGAGCGCGCCCCTCCTAAGGGCGAGGTCACAGGTTCAACTCCTGTCGGGGTCGCCATTCCACGCATCCGGGCGCGTCGCCCGGGCGCGCATCGCCATGGGCCGCACGATGCTGCACGGTAAGAAGATCGTCGTCGTGATGCCGGCCTACCATGCGGAGAAGACGCTGGAGGCGTGCCACGCCGCGATTCCGCACGACGTCGTCGACCGCGTGCTGCTGGTCGACGATGCGAGCCGCGACGCGACCGTCGAGGTCGCGCGACGACTCGGCATCCGCACGCATCGGCACGCGGCCAACCGCGGCTATGGCGGCAACCAGAAGACCTGCTACGCGCTCGCGCTCGAAGAGGGCGCCGACATCGTCGTGATGCTGCATCCGGACTACCAGTACGAGCCGCGGCTCATTACCGCGATGGCGGCGATGGTCGCGTCGGGCGTCTACGACGTCGTGATCGGCTCGCGCATCCTCGGCAACACCGCGATCGCGGGCGGCATGCCGCGCTACAAATATGTGGCGAACCGGCTGCTGACCGCGATCGAGAACCTGCTGATCGGCTCCAAGCTGTCGGAGTTCCACTCCGGCTATCGCGCGTTCTCGCGCGAGGTGCTCGAGCGGTTGCCACTCGCCGCGAACTCGGACGATTTCGTGTTCGACAACCAGATGCTGGTGCAGGCGCACGCGGGTGGCGCGCGCATCGGCGAAATCTCGTGCCCGACGAAATACTTCCCCGAGGCCAGCGAGATCGACTTCCGCCGTTCGGTCGTCTACGGGCTCGGCGTGCTCGCGACCGCGCTCGCATACCGCGCCTGGAAGTGGGGCCTGGCCAGGCCGCGGTTGTTCTCCACCGACGCGGCCTTGCGCCTGCAGCCTGCGCCAGCCGCGGCCGACGGCCGGTTGCGGGAAGCGGAGTGATCGCGCGATCGCGCAGCGACTGGCGCGGCGACGACCGGCCTTCGCGCGGCGCGCGCGGCGCGTGGGCCGCGATCGCGCTCGTCCTGATCGGCGTCGGTGCCTGGCTGCGCAGCGCGCAGTTGCGCACGCAGATGCTCGTCGACGACGAGTGGCACGCGGTGCGCATGCTCGTGCGCGAAGGCTACGCCGGCATCGCGACCCACTTCGGCTTCGCCGACCACTCGATCCCGCTCACGCTGTACTACCGCTGGTTGTACGAGCGCGCCGCGCTCGATGAATGGGCGATGCACCTGCCGTTGCTGCTCGCGGGGCTGGTCTTGCTCGTGGTGGCGCCGTGGCTGCTGCGCCGCAGCCTCGCGCCGTCGACACGCGTGCTCTGGATCGGCCTGCTCGCGATTTCGCCGACGCTCGTGTACTTCAGCCGCACCGCGCGGCCCTACGCGCTGGTCGCGTTGCTCGGCGTCGTCGCGATCATCGCGTTCCACCACTGGCGTCATGCACGGCACGGGCGTCATCGCTGGGCCGTGCTGTACGTCGTCACGACGGTCGTCGCGGGCTGGGCGCACCTGCTCTCGCTGCTGTTCACGCTGTGGCCCTTCGCGCACCACGCGGCCGGCCTGCTGTTCGGCACGCGCCATCCGCGTTCGCGCGCGAGGTGGCCCGGTTGGCCGGCGCTCCTCGGACTCGGGTTCGCGACGGCCGCGGCGCTCGCACTCGTGCTGGCGGCTCCTCTGCGCAACGACTGGGCCGCGATGGCTGGCAAGTCGGGCACCGACAGCCTCGTGCTCGCGAGCGTATTCGATGCGGTGCAGATGCAGTTCGGTCTCGCGTTCGCATGGCTCGTGGCGCCGATGTGCGCGCTGCTCGCGTATGGCGCGTACCGCCTCGCGCGGCGCGAAGGCGACCTGGTGTGGATGCCGCTCGGCGCCGGGCTCGCAGGGCTCGTCGCGATCGGCCTCGCGCGACCCGCGTGGATCCAGCATGCGCCGGTGCTCGTGCGCTACGCCGCGCCGGTGCTGCCGTTCCTGCTGCTGTATGTCGCCGAAGGCCTCGCGGGCCTGTGCGAGCGCACGCGCGGCCTCGCGCCTGCGTTCGCGCTGGCCGCGCTCGCGGGCATCTGCATCGCCGGCCCGCTGCCGGGCTGGTATCGCGTGCCGACGCAGTTCCTCGAGCATGCGGTCTTCCAGTTCGCCTACGGTCCGGCCCGCAATCCCTATGTCACGATGCTCGAACTCGGTCCGGTACCTGCGTTCTACCGCGAACTCGCGAAGCGACCGCCGCGCAGCGTCACGCTGATCGAAGCGCCGCAACGCGCGCACTCGAACTACATGCCGCAGCCGTGGCTGCAGGCGATCCATCGCCAGGACGTGAAGTTCGCGCTTTCGGGCGACGTGTGCGGCCATGGCGAGTGGGACGAGTACGTGCCGGCCGCCGGCGGTGGCGATCGCTTCCGGCGCATGGCCAAGCTCTCCGATCTGCTCGCGGGCGCGCGCTGGGGCGGCGACCTCCTCGTGCTGCGCCTGCAGCCGTGGACGTTGCCGCCGGCGCCCGCGTTCCCGTGGCCGGTCCAATGGCCGGACATGCAGGCCTGCGCCGCCAAGGTTGAAGCCCGCCTCGGCGCACCGGTCTACCGGGACGAGCAGATCGCGGTGTTCTCGCTGTTGGATCAGCGGTGACGTCGTGACCGTGACGGCGCGATCGCGCCGAGTCACCAGGTCCGGATGCTTCGTCGATCGCGCCTTCGGCGCAGCTACGGGCGCTCGGCCGCGGTGAACGGGAGCGGCGGCCGGAACGGTAGCCGGGCGCGCCACTGTTCGAGCTTCGCCTCGATGCTCGGCGACGTCGCGATCTGCGGCTCGGAATGCTCCACGCCGTCGGCGAGCTCCCATTCGCCGATCGCGGCCTTCGCGAGATCGAACGCCTCGCGCAGCGAGGTCGTGCGATTGAGCGCGTCGGCGAGGAACGCCTTGCCGAAATAGGTGATTTCCGATTCGGTCCCGCAGCCGAACGAACTGCGATCCGTGCGCGCGGACGTGAGCACCATCGTCGAATCGTCGCGCAGTGCGTCGACGAAGCCTCCCGAGTAGCACGCATTCACGACCACCACCTTCCAGCGCACGGCCGGATCGGTGGCGAACGCATCGGCGAGGTCCTGCGGCAGGATCTGGTTCAGCGGCAGCGGGTCGAGGTCGACGAGCAACTGGTGTTGCTCGGCGCCGTGCGTGGTCAGGTAAACGAGCAGGATGTCCTCGGCCGGGTCCATCACGCGCGCGATGCCTTCGATAGAGCGGTGCAGCGACGTCCACGTCGCGAGCGGCCTGTCGTCGAGCGTCGCGGCATTGTTCGCGAGTGCGAGCGTGCGCCCTTCGGCATCGAAGCGGCTCGCGAACAGGCGGGCGGCGTAGTCGGCTTCGTTCCCGAAAACGTCTTCCTGCGCGTCGCCGCCGAACGTGACGACGTACAGATCGACGACGCCCGGGCGTTGCGGCAGGATCCGTGCGATCGCGGCGTCGAGCAGGGCAGGTTGGCGATACATCACCTGTTCCGCATCGAAGTCCGGTGCGGTCGCCTCGGCCGGCGCGCCCGCAACCGCTTCGTCCGCGATGGCCGTGTCCGCGGGCGGAGTCACGGTCACGAGCAGGGAAGGCACCGGCATCCACCACCATGCCGCCGCGGACACCGCGTAGGCGAGCACGGCCGCGAGCAGCGTGCGGCCGAAGCCGCGGGGCGCGAGCCAGTGCGCGACGACCAGCAGCACGAGGAACCACCACCCGCGCGCGACCAGCTCGATCAGCGCGGCGGCCCATGCATGCGACGGCGGCAACCGCGACGCGAGGTAGCCGAGCGGCCAGTGCACGAACAGCGCGAGCGCGATCGTAGCCGCGAGCAGGATGCCCGCGACGCCGAGCGCGACCTCGCGCCGCGCCGCATGCACGGCAAGCACCCATGCGGCGATCAGCGTCAGCATCGCGTCGGTCATCACCGCGAGCACGCCCGCGCTGCTGAAACGCACGGGCCGCGGTGTCGTCGCGAGCTCGATTCCGAAGCTGATCGCGAGGTAGGCGAAAACCAGCGCGACGACCGCGCCAAGCCCGGAACGGATCGCGCCGCCGCGCGGCGGACGCAACAGCATCGCGCGCAGTCCGTCGACCAGATGCGGGAATACGGTGCCGGTCACGAGTGTCGTGTCCTCAGCCCGGATCGATCGCGTCGAAGTCGCTGACGCAGCGGTGGCGGCCGCCGGCCGGGCAGGTCGCGGGCGCGCGCGCGAGCAGGATCGTGCGCATGCCGCTCGCCGCGGCGGCGTCGAGTTCCGCGTCGACGTCGGAGAGGAACAGGATCGAATCCGGTTCGGCGCCGATCGCCTCGGCGATTCGCCGATAGGACGCGGCTTCGCGCTTGGCACCGCTCGTGGTATCGAAGAATCCGTCGAACAGCGCGGTCAGGTCACCGGCTTCGCTGTGCGCGAAGAACAGCTCCTGCGCGGCGACCGAGCCCGACGAGTAGACGTAGAGGCGCTTGCCCGCAGCGCGCCACGCGCGCAGGCGCGGGGCGACTTCGGGATAGACGTGCGCGCGATATTCGCCGCCCGCATAGCCGTCCTTCCAGATCATGCCCTGCAGCGCCTTGAGCGCGGTCGACTTGCGGTCGGCATCGATCCACGACTGCAGCAGCGCGATCAGCTCCTGTCGCGTGGCCGATACGAGGCCGGCTTCCTTCGCCGCTTCGTGGAGCCAGTGCTGCACGTCGGCGTCGTCGGCATGGGTCTCGATGAACGCCGGCAGGCGCTCGCGCGCGTACGGGAACAGCACGTTCTTGACGAAGTCGATCGAGCTCGTCGTGCCTTCGATGTCGGTGAGGATCGTCGTGATCATGCAGCTGTCCTTGTGGCAGGGCGGAATTCGCCGCACGCGCGCGTGGCCGCGCGACGCGGGTCTCGGGCATCAGGCTTCGTCACGCGCGCCGCGCGCTGCATCCGCATGCGCATCGTGCGCGGATTCGATCGCGCGCTTGACGTCGAGCGGGCGGGCGACGCGCGTGAACACCATCGCGCTTTCGCCGCGCCCGGTGAGCACCACGTCGGCGTGGCCGAGGATGCGGCCCCACGCACTCTGGCGCAGTTCGACCGTTTCGATCGAGCCGAGCCGCAATTCCTCGGTCTCGCGGCTCACGATCCCGGTCTTGCGCACGACGCGGCGGTTCGTCACGCCCTGTTCGATCGCGCGCAGTCGCAGCCATTCGTAAACCGCGGCCAACAGCGCGATGCCGAATGTCGGGATCGCAAGCAGCAGGAACGCATACAGCCGCCACTTCGCGGTCCAGTGCAGCTGGAAGCGCGCGACCACCAACTCGCCCGGAGCCAGCGATTCTTCCAGGTAGCCCATCAGGCGTCCCTTGCGCTCGGGTGCGGGTCCATGCGCGGGAACCGCTGCGCGATGTCCTCGCCCGTGAAGTCGGCGACCCAGCCCTCGGTGTTGGTGAACAGGCGGATCGCGACGAAATAGGGGGACTCGCTCATGTCGAACCAGTGCGGCGTGCGGTCGGGCACGCCGATCAGGTCGCCGGCTTCGCACAGCACCTCGTAGACCTTGCCGCCGATGTGCAGCGTGAACTGGCCCGCGCCCGCGACGAAGAAGCGCACTTCGTCCTCGGAGTGGCGATGCTCCTCGAGGAACTTGCCGCGGAAAGCCGCGCGCTCGGGATGGTCGGGCCGCAAGCTGATCACGTCGACCGAGCGGTAGCCTTCCTCGCGCATGAGCCGGTCGATGTCGTCGCGGTAGGCGGCGATGACTTCCTCCTGGCTCGCGCCGGGCACGATCGGCTGGTTCGCTTCCCAGCGTTCGAAGCGCACGCCGGCGTCGCGCAGCTCGCGCACGATGTCGTCGTGCGAGGTCAAGGTCGCGAGCGCGGAAGCGGGATTGGATTCGTCGTAGATGCGCAGTCGGCTCATGCGAGGGCTCCCTTCAGTCTCAGCAGGTCCAGTTCGCAATCGAGCAGGAACTCGAACGCCTCGAGGTGCCGGCGGGTTTCCGGCATGTCCTTGCCCCATGTGTAGATGCCGTGGCCGTCGATCAAGTAGCCGTGCAGCGGTTTGCCACCATCGAGCCATGCGTCGACGCGGTCGACCAGCTCCTGCATGCGCTGGGTGTTGGGGAACACCGGCAGCTCCAGCACGCTTTCGTGCGTGGTATATCCCGCGATCGCCTTCTGCAGCTCCCAGCCCTCGAAGCGCACGACCCCGCGCGTCGCGAACAGCCGCGAGGCGACCGACTGCGCGCGCGAATGCGTGTGCAGCACCGCTCCTGCGCCGGGAAACCGGCGATAGACCTGGACGTGCAGCGCGGTCTCGGCCGATGGCTGCGCACGGGTGCCGACCGCGCGGCCATCGAGGTCGACCACCATGATGTCGTCGGGACCGAGCCGGCCCTTGTCGCGGCCGGAAATCGTGACCGCCGCATGCGAGGCGTCCAGGCGCATCGAGAAGTTGCTGCTGGTCGCGGGTGTCCAGCCGAGCGCACCGAGTGCGCGACCGGCCTCGGCGATCTGACGCGCGCAGGACTCGAGCGTCGCGCGGTCGGCGAATGCGGTGTCGATGGGGGCCTCCGTCGGATCGTGCAGCACACCGGGCGATTACTATACCGGAGTGGCTTTCGCGGGGACGCCGCCACGCGCGACACGAGCGCTGCCTGAACCGCGCGTCGTCGCGCCCATCGAGACCCGCGACTGCCACACTCCCGGCAACCGGTCCTGCCGGCACTCGACTCGCTGCATCGGAAACGCATGAACCTCGCCCCGGAACTCCTGCTCCTCCTCGCGTCTGCAGCCGGCCTGCTGGCCGGCGCGATCCTCGTCTACCTGTTCGCGCAGCGATGGATCGCGCTCGCGCATGCCGCGGGCCGCGCGAGCCGTGACGGCGAGATCGCCGCGCTCGCGGCGCAGCGGGCCGCCGCCGACGCGCGCGCGGATGAACTGGCCGACCGGCACGCCCGCGCCGAACGCGAGGCGACGGAGCTCGAACAGGCGCTGCGGCATCGATCGGAACAGGCTGCCGCGCACGGAGCCGAAGCGCAGCGTCTCGCCCAGGAGCTGGTCGACACGCGCCGCGTGCGTGACGAGGCGCAGCAGCGGCTGGTCGAACTCACCGGCCGCCATGCCGCGCTCGAAGCCGGCTCTGCCGCGCAGGCACAGGCGGCGGCGGAGAAGCTGCAGCTGCTCGAGCAGGCCGAGCACCGCCTGCGCGAAGCATTCCAGAATCTCGCCAACCGCATCCTCGAGGACAAGGCCGAGCGCTTCCGCGAGCAGAGCTCGCAGCAACTCGGCGGCCTGCTCGATCCGCTCAAGGTCCAGCTCAAGGAGTTCCGCGAGTCGGTGACCCAGACGCATGCGAGCGAACAGCGCGAACGCGGCATGCTCGCGCAGGAAATCCAGACGCTCAAGCAGCTCAACCAGCGCATCAGCGAGGATGCGATCAACCTCACGCGCGCGTTGCGCGGCGACACGCGCTCGCAGGGCGCCTGGGGCGAGCTCGTGCTCGAACGCGTGCTTGAAGCCTCGGGCCTGCAGTCCGGGCGCGAGTACACGACCCAGGCGAGCTTCAGCGACGCGGAAGGCGGGCGCCAGCGCCCCGACGTGATCGTGCACCTGCCCGACGAGAAGGACATCGTGGTCGACTCGAAGGTGTCGCTGGTCGCCTATGAGCGCTACTGCACGGCGGCCGACGACGGCGCGCGCGCAGCCGCGCTCGCGGAGCACGTCGCCTCGCTGCGCCGCCACGTCGACCAGCTGTCGGGCAAGAATTACCGCGAGATCGAGGGCCTGCGCACGCTCGACTTCGTGCTGCTGTTCATCCCGGTCGAAGCGGCGTTCATCGAGGCGGTGCGCGCGGACGATCGCCTGTACGCGCATGCGCTCGCGCGCAACATCTCGCTGGTGAGCCCGAGCACGCTGCTCGCGACGCTGCGCACGGTCGCGCACCTGTGGCGGATCGAACGCCGCAACGTCAACGCGATGGAGATCGCGCGTCGCGCGGCGCAGCTGCACGACAACTTCGCATTGCTCGTCGACGAACTCGTCGCGATCGGCGGCCAGCTCGACAAGGCGCAGCGCGCCCAGGCGAGCGCGTTGCGGCGATTGACCGAGGGCGGCAAGGGCAGCGTGCTGCTGCAGGTGCAAAGCCTGGCCGAGATGGGCGCGCCGGTGCGCAAGCAATTGCCGCCGGATCTGCTGGCCGGTGCGGGCGCCGGTGGCGAGGATCTCACGCCGGAGTGACGCGGCCCTCCGGCCTTTCATCGCGATGCGGGAGCGCCGACGGAGGCGATGCGGCTGCCCTCGCGGACCGGACAGCATCGCGGCTCGCCGCTCCCGCAGGAGTCCTCAGCCTTCGCAATCGGTCGCGAGCATGATGATCACCGCGATCTCGTGCGGCACGTAGTGCGGCATCGTCGCCTTGCGCGGCGCGAACTGTCGCTCGCAGCGCGAATGCGCCTTGAACAGGTGGCTGCTCGGGCCGGTCGCGACCACCGGTTCGGGCGCCGCAGGCGGATCGAAGCCGTCGGCGAAGAGGCGTCCGTCACCGAGTTCGTCGTACACGGCCAGGCCCGACACGCCGCCGCTGCCGGTGCTGAAGCTCGCGAGCACGGTGCCGCTCTCGATGTCGACGCGGTAGACCTTTCCGCTGTGCAGGCCCGCGGTCCAGAACGAAGTGTCGTCGGGGTCGAGGTTCAGCGCGAACAGACCCCCTGCATCGAGTTCGCCGATGGCCTCGCGCGTGTAGGTCTGCAGGTTGACGCCCTGCGGGCTGAGCCGGTGCACGGCGTCCTGGCACGCGACCATGAGTTCGCTGTTCGGGCGCAGCCGCAGCGCGTAACAGTAGGGCGGCGTCAGGTCGATCGCGAAATCCGGAAGTGGCGTGCGCGTGCAGAGGTTGTAGCGGCGCACGCTCGTGTCTTCCGACGTGTAGTAGAGCGTGCACTGGTCGCCCGCGAGTTCGATCCAGTCGGTTCCGCGCGGGCCGGTCGGCACGACGAAGCGATCGAGTGAATTGCCGTGGCGGTCGAACTTCATGACCGCGATCGCCTCGTCGCTCGAACTCGACGCGCCGGCCTGGCCGACGTAGACGTTGCCACTGCGATCGAACACGCACGACTCGGGCAGGTTGTAGGTCCCAGCGCCCGGTGGGCGCGCGAACCCGTCATCGAGGATCGCGCCGCTCGCACTGTAGAGGGTCATGTCGGGATTCCCGAAGCGCGTCGCGAGGATGTTGCCGTCGGGGGAAAAGCACATGCCGGTGGTCACGTAGTTCTGGAAATTTCCGACGCTCGGCCCCCACGCATCGATGAGCATGCCCGTGCTCGTGTATCGGTGGACCTGGTTGCCGGACACGTCCTTGCCCGCGAGCACGAAACGCGTATCCGCCGGCAGGTCGTCGGTCAGGATCGTCGCGTCCGAGCGCGGGCTGCCGGGGACATCGTTCGCGAGCGCCGCGTTCGCAAGCTTGTTGCGCCTGATCTCGGTACTGAACGCTTCGTCGGCTTCGACGATCGCATCTCCGTGCACGACCACCGACTTCTGCAACTCGGTGGTGCCCGGCGGGAACTCGAACGGGAGGCCGTCCGTGAACAGGAAGTCGCCGGACGGCGGCGGCCCGCTCGAAGCAGTGCCGTCATGGATGCGCAGTTCGCCGCTCACGGCTTGCGCGAAGGGTTGCGACAAGCGCAGCGTCAGTGCCGCGGTGCTGGTGCCGCTGTTGCCCTCGTTCACGGCGAAGTCGTCGAGCGTGAGCAGCGGCGCCGAGAACACCTGCAAGGCGCCCGCATCGAAGCGCGCCGCGAAGTGGAGGGGGCTGTTGTCGCTGATGCGGTACCAGGCGCTCTCCGCCGGCGCGCTGCCGAACGTCGCGATCGCGATCGGTACGCCGAATGCAGGCTGGAACCCGGCCAATCTCAGCTGCAGCGTGCCCCTGCCGTCGACGGCGCCGGTTCCGCCGACGCCGAGCGCGCCGCCGACATCGATCTGGTCGTGGCTGCCCGGCGTGCCCCCACCGAGGTCGATCTCGACGCGGCCCGAGGTGTTCACGAGCAGATCGCCGGTGATCGCGATGGCCCCATGGGGGGCGCCTGCATCCGCGCCAGGCACGAGCCGCCCGCGCAGGTTGACGCTGCCGTTGATCTGGCCGGTGCCGGAAAGGCGGCCGCCTTCGTTGATGCCGAGTCCGGTCGGGCCGGGTCCGCCGAAGTCGAGCGTGCCGTTCGCGAGTTGCACGTCGATGTCCTCGAGCCCGCTGCCGCCGACCTGCATGCGGCAGGTATCGGCGGCCTGGTTGCACGCAACCGTGCCATTCGCGACCGACAGCGTGCCTTCGACCTGAAGCACGGCCGCGTTGCCCGCGCCGCTCGCGATGCCGGCGATCGTGAGCGTTCCCGGTCCCGCGTGATCGATGATGCCCGCGCTCTCGATGCGCGGCGCGCCCGCCGCCACGATGCTCTTGCCGATGTAGACGTCGCCGCTGGTGTGCAGGATCGATCCCGCATGCACGCTGAGCGGGACCGGCCCGTCGAGGTGCACGCGTGCGTCGCCGCCGCCGATCGCGAAGCTCGACCCCTCCGTGTTGATGAGCCGGCTGAGATCGCGGATGTTCAGCGCCGTGCCGGCGTTCGAGGACAGTTGCAGGTCACCGCGATTCTCGAGCTCGACCGTGTTCGAGAGCGTGCTGGTCGCGAGGACCTCGCCGCTGCCACCCGCGCCGAGGACCACGCGCAGGAACGGAAAGGACGAATTGCCGGTGGTGGACAGGGTGCCGCCGGCGAGGCGCAAGGCCGTTGCGGCCTCGAGCGTGCGCACGCCGCCGCCGACCAGCGTCAGCGAGGCGCCGCTGCCGATCTCGAATTCCGCCACCGTGGCATCGACGTCGAAGCTGGCAGCCCCGCTCGTGACCTGCGCGACGTCAGCGGGTCCGGGCGTGCGCGTCGAAGGCCCGGGCGCGTCGGCGCAGCCGGTCCAGTTCGCGACCACGCTCCAATTGCCGCTTGCCGCGTTCCATGTGCAAATCGCCGCGCGCGCATCCAGCGCGCACGCGGACAGCGCGGCCCACAGGACCGGTCGCAAGGCATTCGGATTGGGCACGACGATGCTCCGCTTGGTTGGTACGGCGGAGAATCCCGCCCGGCGCGGGAACGAACACGCACCCGCGCCGGCTCGCGGCGCGGTCCAACGGCTTCGTCTTCGGTGCGGCGGCGACGGCACGAGGCACCGGCACCGCCGCGAATCAGGCGCATCAGCGGGAGCAGGGCGCTCCGGCCGGACTCAGCGCTCCTTGAGGTCGATCGGCGGCACGGGCTGCGGCGGCGAATCCGCATCGTCCTCGTGGACTTCGACGATTCCGCGTCCGAGATGGCTCTTGCGGTAACCGTAGAGGAAATAGATCGCAAGTCCGATCGCGCCCCAGACCGGAAGCACGATCATGGCCTCGAACGGCAGGTTCACGTAGAGGAAGATCGTGCCCGCGATCGCGAGCGGGGCCACGACCCAGATGAAAGGCGTGCGGAACGGGCGATGCCGCTTCGGATCCTTGATGCGCAGCAGCAGCACCGCGATCGCGACCATGAAGAACGCGAACAGCGTGCCGGAGTTGGAAATGTCGGCCAGCTGGCCCACCGGGAACAACGCCGCCGCGATCGCGACGAAGATGCCGGTGATCAGCGTGACCTTGTGCGGCGTCTTCCATTTCGGATGCACGTCCGCGAGCCGCTCGGGAAGCAGCCCGTCGCGCGCCATCACGAAGAAGATGCGCGTCTGGCCGAACAGCATCATGAGGATCACCGAGGGCAGGGCAAGGTTGGCGGCGAGGCCGACCATGTCTCCGACGCGCTCGTGCTGGATCACGCGCAGCACGTGCGCGAGCGCCTCGTTGGAGCAGACCAGCGGTTCCTGCCCCGCGGCGAGCAGCGCCTGGCACTGTGCCACGAACTCCGGGGAACCCGGCTGCACGCCGAGCGCAGTCGGCTGCGCGCCGATCGCGCCGATCGCGCCCGCCGCGACCAGCAGGTAGAACACCGTGCAGACCGCGAGGCTGCCGATCAGCCCGATCGGGACGTTGCGCTGGGGATTGCGCGTCTCCTCGGCGGCGGTCGAGACCGCGTCGAAACCCACGTAGGCGAAGAAGATCGAAGCGGCCGCGCCGACGATGCCGAGACCGGAGCCCTCGCCGTTGCCGAACCAGCCGTTCGGCGCGAACGGCTCGAAATGCGCGCCGTCGAGGATCGGCACCGTGAGCGCGATGAAGACCGTCAGCGCGACGATCTTGATCAGCACGAGCACCGCGTTGACGCGGGCGCTCTCGGTGGTGCCGATCATCAGCAGGAACGTGACGGCAAGTGCGATCACGACCGCGGGAAGGTTGAACATGCCATGCGTGAAGTCGACCGAAGGCATGCCCCCGACGAAGGACCATGCGGGTCCTGCGGCGAGTGCGGCCGGCAGTTCGAACCCGGTCGCACTCTTGACCAGGCCCATGAAGTAGCCGGACCAACCGACCGACACCGCCGATGCGGCGACCGCGTATTCGAGGATCAGAGCCCAGCCGACGACCCAGGCCAGCAACTCGCCCATTACTGCATAGGTGTAGGTGTAGGCCGAGCCCGAGACCGGCACCATCGAGGCGATCTCGGAGTAGCAAAGCGCGGCGACCGCGCAGACCGCGCCCGCGATCACGAAGCTCCACATCATGCCCGGGCCCGCCTTCTGCGCGGCGGCTGCGGTGAGCACGAAGATGCCGGTGCCGATGATCGCGCCGATGCCGAGCATCGTGAGCTGGAATGCCCCGAGCTGGCGGACCAGCGATTTCTTCTGGGCCGTGGCCAGGATCTGGTCGAGCGGCTTCACGCGCTGGAATAGCATCAAGGACTCCCCCGGGTGGTTCACACAGGTCAGCGCTGGCAAGGCCATCGGCCCGCCGCAACGCCGCCGAACCTTACCTTATCGCTCCGGACCTTGAATAGTGCGGATTCGCCGGCGAACATTCGCATCGGCGCGGGATAGGCGCGGGTGGCCCGATGCAATGCCGAATCCCGTTATGACGGCGAGACGCCATCCGCGGCGATCGCACTCACCGGAGGGGAAACACATGAAGTCCATTGCCGGGGCTCTCGCGATGCTGATGCTGGCCGCCACCGCACACGCGCGTGACGGCGACTATGTCGCCTCGTTCGGCAATCAGGGCAGGGAGCAGTACGGCTTCGAGCCCGATCTCGACGTCGTGAGCAGCTTCGCCGGCTTCGTCGACGTGCTCGCGCAAGCGGACGGGCGACTGCTGGTGTCGGCGACGGTCGCCAACAGCGGTTCGAACGACTTCGGCGTCCTGCGCCTGTTGCCCAACGGCACGCTCGACACCAATTTTGGCGACCAGGGCCAGGCGATCGTCCCGTTCGACCTCGGCGGCAGCCTCGACGACGTTCCGACCTCGATCCTGCGCCAGCCCGACGGCCGCATCGTGCTCTGCGGCGCCGCCCAGGGTGATCCGTCTGCGGGTGGCAGGGATTTCGCGTTCCTGCGCCTGCTCCCGAACGGTGCCCTCGACACCGGCTTCAGTGGCGACGGCAAGGCGACCGTCGCGTTCGACCTCGGCGCGAGCGGCGACCGCGACGATGAAGCCACGCGCTGCCTGCTGCAGCCGGACGGCAAGATCGTCGCGATCGGCGACGCGATGGTCGACCTGTCGGAAGCGCAACGGCGCATGGCGGTGGTGCGGCTGAATCCCGATGGTTCGCGCGACACCACGTTCAACGGCAATGGCACCGCGACGGTGGACTTCGGCGCTTCGTTCGCGGACTCGATCGGCTTCGGCATCGAGCTGCAACCGGACGGAAGCCTGCTGCTGGTCGGTCCGGCCGCCGGCTCGGGCGGAAGCCGCTGGGCGATCGCACGGCTCGACGACAGCGGGCAACTCGACCTCGCGTTCGGCAACGGCGGCACGGTGCTGTTCGATCCGGAGGTCGCCGGTTACGCGCCGTCGTTCGCGCTCGATCTCGAGGTGCTCGAGGACGGGGCCTTCGTCGTCGCGGGTGCGCTCGAGTTCGTGGCGACCCCGGGCCAGCTCGACTACGCGCTGTATGCATTCGATCCGGACGGGAATCCGGATCCCGGGTTCGGCAACGGCGGCGGCATCGTGGTGCCGTTCGACCTCGCGGGTCCGATGGTGGACGTTCCGGTGGAGATCGCGCGCGATGCGTCCGGCCGGTTCGTCGCGACCGGTTTCGTGTCCAGTCCGACCGGCAGCTACTCGATCGGCGTCGCGCGATTCACGCCGGACGGGCAGCTTGATCCCGCGTTCGGCATCGCCGGCAAGCAGGTGGTCTCGACCGCGCCGCCGCCGTCGCCGGATCTTGGTGACCAGGGTACGGCGCTGACGTTCACGCCCGACCACGGCCTGCTCGTCGCGAGTCTGGCTTCCTCGGCCGGCGGCACGCGGGCCGGTCTCGCGAAGCTCGCGGCGGACGGATTGTTCGCGAACGGGTTCGAACCCTAGCGAGACCACGGCAGCGACGCTGCGCGGGGGCGCTGCATCGCTGCATCGCGCTCCGGGTCAGGCGCGGCCCGCGAACTCGCCGCTCGTGGTGTTGACCGTGATGCGCTCGCCGTTGGTGATGTACTCGGGCACGAGGATCTCGATGCCGGTCGACAGGCGCGCGGGCTTGGGGCGCTTGGTTGCGGTCGCGCCCTTCATTTCAGGCGCGGTTTCGACCACCTCGAGCACGACCGATTGCGGGAGCTGCAGCGCGACCGGGGCTTCGTCGATCAGCTGGACGTAGCATCCTTCGATGCCGTCGACGATGTAGCCGGAGGCGTCGCCGACCACGTCCGCATCGAGCGTGTACTGGGTGTAGTCCTCGCTGTCCATGAACACGAACGCGTCGCCTTCCTTGTAGGAGAACGTGACCGCGCGGCGCGTCACTTCGGTTTCGCGCAGATCGTCTTCGGCGCCGAACGTCGCGTCGAGCTTCTGGCCGCCCGGCACGCTGTACATGATGAAGCGGAACTTCACGTTGCCGCCGCGCCCCTGTGGTGAGCTGCGTTCGATGTCGCGAATCTGCCAGACCTTGCCTTCGTGTTCGACGACGTTGCCGCGCTTGACGTCTGCTGCCTTCATGGATCGGAGTGCCTGTGGTGCGGGGCCGCGCGAGGCGGCCGGAAGTGGGCGCGTATTCTCTCCGATCCGGCGTCGGGACGCAGGTCCCCTCAGTCCTCCTCGCCCGGTGCATCGCGCGCGGGCTCGTGCTGCAGCGCGCCGGCCGCGGCATTCCATTCGGCAGCGCGCGCGAGCTGCTGCGCGACGGTCGCAGGGCTGCCGCCGCGGGATTTCTGCGCGCTGCGCCGGTCCGGGCAGACGACGTGCATGTAATCGGCCTCGAAATTGAGCCGTTCGACGAGGAAATCGACGAACGCGCGCACCTTGGGCGACTGCATGCGGCCTTGCGGGAACACTGCGCTGCAGTCGAGTTCGGGGCCCGTCCAGCCGGCCAGCACGCGTTGCACGTAGCCCTTCTCGACGTAGGCGCGCACGGTCAGGTCGCTCGCGAGCATCAGGCCTTCGCCGCACAGCAGCGCGCCCGTCAGCGCGCCCGGGTCGTTCGCCGCGAGGATCGGCTCGACGCGGAAGTCGCGCGTGGTGCCGTCGTCGCCGAGCGGCCAGTAGTAGCTGCCATTGCGGCGGAACTTCATGAAGGCGAGCGCGCGGTGATGGGCGAGGTCGTCCGGATGCTGCGGTTCGCCATGGCGTTCGATGTAGTGCGGGCTCGCATACACCTGCGTACGGAACACCGCCAGGCGGCGCGCGACGAGATTCGAGTCGGGCAGGGGGCCGACCCGCAGCGCGACGTCGATTTCCTCGCCGATCAGGTCGAGCGAGTCGTTCGACAACATCATCTCGACCTTGACCTCGGGGTGGCGCGCGTGGAATTCGCCGAGCAGTGGCGCGATCCACGTGATGCCGATCGAGTAGGGAGCGGTGAAACGGAGCCAGCCGCGCGGCCCGTCCTGGAGCTGGCCGACCGCATGCTCGGCCTCGTCGAGCTCACGCGCGATGCGCTGGCACATCTCGAAGTAGATGTTGCCGGCCTCGGTCAGGCCGAGTTTGCGCGTGGTCCGGTGCAGCAGCTGCGCGCCGAGCCGAGCCTCGAGGTCCTGCACCTTGCGACTCACGGTGGTCTTCGGCAGCCGCAGCACGCGGGCGGCGGAGATGAAGCTGCCGTGCTCGACGACCTTCACGAAGATCAGGGTGTCGTTCAAGTCTCTCGCCATGGCCACTCCGGTATGCGCGCGATTGGTCCGGTATCGGGACGCTGCTTCCCCCAATCAAGGGCTAATCGCTTCGAATCCTGTCCCCAGTTCGTGCGTCGACACAGCGAATGCGAATCCACAACGCCGATCTGTCCACGTCTCGCCGCCGCGCAGGCTGCAGGAGCCCGCAGTCCGGCAGCCTGCACGCGTGATGCCGAACGAGCGCAGTCGATTGTCCGCCATCCGGGATGGAACGTCCCGTCATCCGGAGAGTGCGTTCCATACCGACTGGACGCACCGATTCGCACGCCCGTAGCCGCTTTCCACAATTCTAACCCTGGGAGTTCGCGATGAATCATCCACGAGTCCGCACCATCTTGCCGATGCGACTGCTGGCGGCATTGTTGCCGCTCGCGATCGTCGCGGGTTGCAGCAGCGAGGCCTCGACCGGGCAGGCGATGCCGGCGCCCGAAGTCAGCGTCGCCGACGTGATCGTGCGCGACGTGCAGCGCTGGGACGAATTCACCGGCCGCCTCAGCGCGGTCGAGTCCGTCGAACTGCGCCCGCGCGTGAGCGGCTACGTCGAGCGCGTCGCCTACACCGAAGGCGAGTACGTCGCCCAGGGCGACCTGCTGTTCGTGATCGACAAGAGGCCCTACCAGGCGGCGCTCGCACGCGCGAAGGCCGATCTCGCGCGCGCGCGCAGCGAGGCGCAGCTCGCACGTTCGCAGGACCAGCGCGCGCAGGCCCTGGTCGCGGCGCGCGCGATTTCGCGCGAGGAATCGGACACGCGCCATGCTGCTGTCGCGCAGGCCGAGGCCGCCGCGAGGGCCGCGCAGGCCGCGGTCGAATCCGCCGAGCTCGACCTCGCGTTCACCGAGGTGCGCTCGCCGATCGCGGGCCGCACCGGGCGGGCGCAGGTCACGCGCGGCAACCTCGCGCGCGCCGACGCGACGCTGCTGACGACCGTGGTGTCAGTCGA
>JAEYZH010000023.1 GCA_023430685.1 Pseudomonadota bacterium
GCATGGGCGCGCAGGATGCCGCGAGCCGGCGCGAGCAGTTGTATCGCCTCGCGCTCCGCCGTACCGCGGCGGTCGCGACCGTCTGCGAGGCCGCGCGGCGCGACCTCGCGCAGACGGCCGGGTGGCCGCGTGCGACGCGCCTGGTCGCGCTGCCGAACGGGATCGACGTCGGGCGCTTCGCGACGCGCGACGAGGACGCGCGCGAACGCCTCGCGACCTCGCTGGGGCTGGCGCCGCGCACGCGCCTGGTCGGCACGGTGGGAAGGCTCAATCCCGTGAAGGACCACGCCCGGTTGCTGCTCGCGTTCGAGCGGTTGCTGCGCGACGTGCCCGATGTCGCACTGGTGCTCGCGGGCGACGGCGCGCTGCGCGGGGATCTCGAGTCGCTCGCCGCCGCGCCTGCACTGGCCGGGCGCGTGCACCTGCTCGGAGACCGCGGCGACGTCGCCGGCCTGCTGCGGGCGTTCGACGTCTTCGTGCTGTCTTCGCTCAGCGAAGGGTATTCGATCGCGCTGCTCGAGGCCTGCGCGAGTGCGTTGCCGATCGTCGCCACCGACGTCGGCGGCAACGCGGAAATCGTGCAGCACGGAGTGAACGGATTGCTGGTGCCGCCCGCGGATCCCGCCGCGCTCGCGCAGGCGTTGCGCACCCTGCTCGCCGATCCGCTGCGCGCAGCGGCGATGGGCCGCGCCGGCCAGGAGCGCGTAAGGCGCGAGGGTTCGCTCTCCGCGATGGCCGACCGCTATGACCGGCTGTACGCAGACGCGGCTGCCGAACCTGCGCCCGCGCCATCGGCACCCCCGCAACCCTGAGCGAACGCGCCCCTTTGGCCTGCCGCCGTTGCCCGGTAAGCTAGCGGGGCCGGCGTCGCGCGCCACCGGGGATCGCGGCCGGTGTCGCAGCGGCTGCCCGTCATCGCGTGCGCGAAGCCGCAGGCGCCGTCCGGCCGCATTGGAAGCCGATGAACCCGAGGCCCAAGAAGCTCCACCTGCTGCGCTGGTTGCCGATGCGGCTGGTGCTGACCACGGCCCCGGCGATGGATGGTGCGCTGTACCTCACGTTCGACGACGGGCCCGACCCCGAGCACACGTCGCGGCTGCTCGACCTGCTGGCCGCGCACGACGCGCGCGCGACCTTCTTCATGCTCGGCGAGGAGGTCGAGCGGCATCCGCGCATCGTCGAGCGCATGGTCGCGGACGGCCACGTGCTCGGCAACCATTCGTGGAACCATCCCAACTTCACGCGCATCCAGTGGCAGGAGCAGCGCGAGCAGATCGACGCGACCGACCGCATGCTCGAGCGCTTCGATGGTCGCCGGGAACACCTGTTCCGACCGCCGTCGGGCCACTTCACGCCCGGGCTCGTGCTGCGACTCGCGCGCCGCGGCCGCAACATCGCGTACTGGTCGTACGACAGCCTCGACTACCAGCAGCGTTCGTCCGAGGCGCTCGTGCACACCCTGCGCGCCGATCCGCCGCGCGCAGGCGACGTGGTGCTGATGCACGACGACAACGCGGCCACCCACGCGGCACTCGAGCGCATGCTGCCCGAATGGCGTGCGGCGGGGTTCGCGCTGCGCGGGCTGCCGCAGCGGGGGCGCGCATGAGCCCGCTCGCGCTCGCCGCATGCGCGGTGCTGCTGCTGGCCTTCGCGGGCGCGCTCGCCGCGTGGCTCGCGCTGCGTTCGCGCAACATGCACATCTGGCTGCGAGACTACCTCGCGCGGCCGCGCCGGCGCGCGGTGGCGGGGCCGGTGCACGTGATGTTCTGCTTCGTCGACCACTTCGAACCGATGTGGGGCAAGGCCGACGTCGAGGCGCAGCGCCGCCGCGTCGAGCGCTGGTGTCGCGAGTACCGCGCGATGGCGAGCCGCCACCGCGACGCCGACGGTCGCCATCCGCAACATGGATTCTTCTATCCCGAAGAGGAATACGTCGAGGCCTATCTCGACGACATCGCGGCACTGTGCGCGGACGGCTTCGGCGAGATCGAGATCCACCTGCACCACGACAACGACACGCCTGCGCATTTCAGCTCGACCATGCGCGGCTTCCGCGACCTGCTGCACCGGCGCCACGGCGCATTGCCGCTCGACCCGCGCACCGGCGAGCCCGCGTTCGCATTCATCCATGGCAACTGGTCGCTCGACAATTCGCGCCCGGACGGGCGATGGTGCGGGATCAACAACGAACTCGTGTTGCTGCGCGAACTCGGGTGCTATGCGGATTTCACGCTGCCATCCGCGCCGAGCGATACGCAGACGAGCACGGTCAATGCGATCTACTACGCGACGGACGACCCGGTGCGGCCGAAGTCGCACGACCGCGGCACGCCGGTGCGCGTCGGCGGCGGCACGAGCGGCGATCTCATGATCGTGCAGGGTCCGCTCGGGCTGAACTGGCGCGAACGCCGCTTCGGCATCATGCCGCGCATCGAGAATGGCGACGTTCGCCGATCGTGTCCGCCGACGCCCGCGCGCGTCGACCAGTGGGTGCGCACCGGCATCCACGTCGAAGGGCGGCCCGAGTGGGTGTTCGTCAAGGTGCACACCCACGGGACCCAGGAACGCGACATGGACACCCTGCTCGGCGACGCGATGCACGCGATGCATGACCACCTCGAGCGCGCGTACAACGATGGCCGCGACCACGTGCTGCACTACGTGACCGCGCGCGAGGTCTACAACATCGTCAAGGCCGCCGAGGCCGGCAAGGACGGCGACCCGAACCAGTGGCGCGACTACATCCTGCCGCCGCCGCCGCATCGCCAGCCACGTGCCTGAGGCCGCGCCCGGCCTCGTCAGCGTCGTCATGCCCGCATGGAACGCGGCCGGCACGATCGCCCGTTCGATCGAATCGGTGCTCGCACAGCGGCATGCGCAGTTCGAACTGCTGGTCGTGGATGATGCGTCCACCGACGCGACCGCGCGCCTCGTGGATGGCTACGCGGCGACCGATGCGCGCGTGCGGCTCATCCGGCAGCCCGCCAATGGTGGCGTCGCGGCCGCGCGCAATGCGGGGATCGCGGCTGCGCGCGGCGAGTACGTCGCGTTCCTCGACAGCGACGACTGGTGGCATCCGCTCAAGCTCGAGCGGCAACTCGCGCAGATGCGAAGCGCGAACGCGCAGGTCAGCTACTGCAGCTACCAGCGTGTCGCCGAGGACGGGCGCGTGCTGTCGCTGGTGGTACCTCCGCGCGAAGTCACGCATGCGCAGATGCTCCACAGCAACTTCATCGGCAACCTGACCGGCATGTATGCGCGCAGCCTCGGTGACGGCGAGTTCCTGCGCATCGGCCACGAGGACTACGTGTTCTGGCTGCAGATGGTCAGGCGCGCGGGTCGCGCGGTCCGCGTCGAACACGACGGCCCGCTCGCGTTCTACCTCGTGCGCGAGGGTTCGGTGTCGTCGAACAAGTGGCGCGCGGCGCGCTGGCAATGGCGCATCTACCGCGAGGTCGAAGGCCTGTCGCGCGTGCGCGCCACCGCCTGCATGCTGCATTACCTCGGTCACGCGCTCGCCAAGCGCCGCTGATCGGCGCCGACGGCCACTTGCCGGTTGCGGTACGGGCGCGCCCGGCACCGGGGAATCCCCGAAGTGGCGTCGCCGCCAGCCCGCGAAACTGTCCGCCCCCTGAATTGATGGATTTTTGACCTTTTTTGATGTCTGGCCCGGGAATTACCCGACGTCCGTCCCAGAATGCCCCCCTCGCGCAGCGGTACGTTCGCATCCCCTGAATATCGATCCGCGGGCCGGATTTGCGGTCCGACCCGGGTCGAAACCCGCTCGCGAGAACCCGATGACCCTGTGCAAGCCCGCCCTCCGCGCCACCCTGTCTGCCGCACTCGCATGCGGCGGGATCGGCATGTCGCATGCCGCGATCACGATCGACCTGTCCTATGTCGATCCGTCGTCGAGCGCCTACCAGCGCTTCCGCAGCTGGGTCGACCAGGCCGTCGGCGGCAACCCGGGCTACGAGTTCTCCGCCAATGACGCAGCGCTGATGCATCGCCTGTCGAACCAGCCGCAGTACTGCGCGCTCGCGGTGGACATGATCGACGAGCAGGTCAGCGAGGCCGAGGCCGCGATCGCCGCGAACCAGAACCCCGCGGTCACGCATGATTCCTATCTGTACGTCGGAGCGAAGATCGGCGACCTCGCGCTGACGTACGACTGGTGCGCGGCGCAGGTTTCCGCGTCGCAGCGCACGCGCTGGGCCGCGTATGCGAACCAGGCGATCTACAACGTCTGGCACCCGTCGCAGGCGCAATGGGGCGGTCGGTCGGCCCCGTGGACCGGCTGGGGCACGAATGACCCGGCCAACAACTATCACTACAGCTTTTTGCGCGCGACGATGTACTGGGCGCTGGCGAGCAACGACGCGGCGCTGCTCACGTTCCTCGAAACCGAGAAGCTGCCGCCGCTGCAGGCCTACTTCGCGACGCTGCCCGGTGGCGGCAGCGAGGAAGGCACCGGTTACGGCACCTCGCACCACAAGCTGTTCGAGCTTTACCGCGTCTGGCGCGATTCCACCGGGACCGATCTCGGCAATGCGAACGCGCACATGACCGACACGATCTCGTACTGGTTGCACGCGACCGTGCCGACGCGCGACCGCTTCGCGCCGTACGGCGACCAGGCGCGCAGCTCGAATCCCGAGTTCTACGACTACCACCGCCATCTGCTGCTCGAGGCGCGCAAGGTCACCAACAGCACGGCTGCGCGCGACCTCGCCTCGTGGTGGCTCAACCACAGTTCGGTCGACCGCATGGGCAGCGGCTTCAATTTCCGCGACGACCTGCTGCCCGAAGGCACCGCGGGTGCGCAGCCTTCGGCGCCGCTCGTCTACCACGCGTCCGGCGTCGGCCACCTATTCGCGCGCACCGACTGGAGCACGTCGGCGAGCTGGCTGAGCTTTTCCGCGGGTTCGTTCAACCAGAGCCATGCGCACCAGGACCAGGGCTCGTTCACGCTGTTCGCGGGCGGCGACTGGCTCGCGGTGACCGAGAACATCTGGAGCCGCAGCGGCATCCAGCAGGGGACCGACGTGCACAACGTCGTGCGCTTCGTGCGAGACGGCGCCAGCGTGCGCCAGCGCCAGCCCTCGTTGTCGACGATGGAGATCGAGCAGCTGGGGCCCGGCCCGGGCGAAGTCCACGTGACCGGGAACCTCACGCCGGCCTATGCATCCGGATCCGGCGTCGATTCGTGGCAGCGCCACCTCGACTTCAGCGGCGGCCAGTTGCGGGTGACCGACGAGTTCTCGGTCGCGAGCGGCGTGCAGGCGATCTTCCAGGTCAACACCCCGCAGCAACCCCTGATCAGCGGCCGCAACGCGACCGCGGGTCGACTGCAGATCCGCGTGATCGAGCCGGCCGATGCGGTGCTGACGGCGGTCGACTGGACCGGCGTCGATGGCGACTTCAACGAAGGCTGGAAGCTCGAAGTGCGCGGCAGCGCGTCGAACACCGGCTTCGTGGTCGAACTCGGTACCGGCGAGGCGATCTTCTCGAGCGGCTTCGAAACCCCGTAGGCTGGACGACCGCAGGTCGGCCGGCGCTTTGGCTTTCGCTCTTCCTCGCGGGCCGGCCGCGCTGCGCGCGTGTAGGCTGGACGACCGCAGGTCGGCCGGCGCTTTCGCTTTCGCTCTTGCTCGCGGGCCGGCCGCGCTGCGCGCGTGCAGGCTGGACGACCGCAGGTCGGCCGGCGCTTTCGCTTTCGCACTTGCTCGCGGGTGCCGGCCGCGCTGCGCGCGTCCAGCCTACGGCGCCGCAACTTCCCCCGGCTTGCGCCCGATGAAATCCACGCTCGTGATGCACAGCTTCTCGGGTGGCACCTGCGCGAACTGCGCATGCACCCGCATCGCCGCGAGTTCGGCGAGGCGACGCTCGGTCGGCCGTGCGGTGTCGAGCACGATCTCGAACCCGGCGTCGCGCGCGCGATCGACGAACTCGTGCGCGCGCATGCGGTTCTGGTACAGGAACGCGTTGTCCCAGAACACCCATTCGCGATCGGAATAGCGCAGGTAGTTGAGCTGGTTGATGCGCGGGTCGACGTAGGCGTAATGGTCGCCGCAATTGACCGAGTGGAACATCGCGCCACCGGGGCGCAGCACGCGCATCGCTTCGCGGTTGAGCGCATCGATGATCGCTGGCGGCACGTGCTCGAGCACGCTGTTGGAGAAGATCAGGTCGATGTCGCCCGGCGCGAATCCGGTCGCCGACGCATCGGCGGGCGCGCGGCAGGTGATCGCGCCTGCGCTCGCGGCTTCGAGCGGTGCGCCGCGCTCGAGTCCGGCGAGCAGGCGCGCGTGCCGCTCGCGCACGTCGCGCGCATCGACGCGCGCGACCTGCGCGATCATGTCGAGTTCTTCGCCGAGGCGTCGCGCGCATGCGCGGGTGAGGTCGGCGCGCAGGTGCGGGTTGAGGTCGAAGCTGCTGACGCGCCGCGCGCCCGCGAGATGGCAGGCGAGCGGGAAGGTCGGGTACCAGCCGGTGCCGATCTCGAGCAGGTGGCGATCGACGATGTCGATGTCCGACTCGTGCAGGCGCTCGAGCATGATGCGCCAGTCGTCGAGCTTGGTCGCGAGCTCGCGCTCGAAGTCGCGCAGCCCGCCGAAGTGCCGCTGCAGCCGATAGTGCAGGGGCTGGCCGCCCGGCAGCACGCCGAGCATCTTCTGCAGCAGGCCCTTCGCTTTCCAGTGCATGCGGTCCGCGCGCTCAGCCGGCGTCGTCGGTGAGCTCGACGACGAAGCCGTCGCCGCCGCCTTCGACGTCCACGCGCCATCCGGAGCGGAACTCCGCGGCATCCAGGGTCGACCATTCGAGCACCGAGAGCGTCGCGTCCTCCGGGCTCACGACGCGGATGCGCAGGCGGCCCGCGATCGCCTCGCGCCCGTTGATCCGCGGCTTGGACGGCACGTTGACCTGGAAGATCGCGCGCGTGTCGGCCGAGGTCGCGTAGCGATCGCGCACGGTCAGCTTGCGCGCGGCGAAATCGATCTCGCGCTTCCAGGATTCGACGCCCGCGCCTGGCGCATAGGCGCCGCCGAGGTCCGCGCTCGCATGCACCTCGCCGGGCGTCGCGCCGCGCGTGAGCGTCATCGTCGACGTCGACGGTTCGCGCTGCCGGATCGTCGCGCCGTTGCGCACGAAGCGCACGAGGTTGTGCACGTCGGTGCCCTGCTGGATGCCGCTGTGCGTCCAGACGTTTTCCGTGACCGCGAGCCAGTCGCGCGCGAACAGCGTGAAGCTGCCCTGGTCCTGGTGCGCATGGCTCTCGACGTAGGGGCCGGCCGTGAACGTCATCCACATCGCGTCGCGGTCCCAGCCGGTGCGCGCGAACAGGCGACCGGTGCCGGTCGCGTGGTACACGAGTTCGCGCGGTGGCTCCTTCGCGTCGCCGGCCGGCAACAGGTCGTAGCGGAAGTTGAATCCCTGTGACATGCGCTGGAGCGAGATCGACCCGAGCCACCACGATGCGAGCGCGCGGGCCTCCTCGTCCTTGCTCGCCATGCGCGCCTCGAGCACGAGGCGGCGGTGGTAGTCGAAAATCTCGGGCATCGACACGCGCGACTGGTCGCCGAACGGCGCGAAGCGGTCGAGTGTCGGCACCGTCGCGTGGACCCAGAACCGGATGCTGTCGGACAAGTGCGGATTCGCGTTCGCGAGGTCTTCGCCGGTCGAGTCCTTCCAGGTGCGGTACAGCGTGAACAGGCGCATGTGCGCCGCGCCGTAGCCGGTGCCTTCGAGGCTGCCGCCGCCCGGCAACTTCGCGAAATAGCCCTTGAGCGCCGGCAGCTTGTCCTCGCGCAGCAGTTTCAGCAGCGCCTCGTCGTTGCTCGCGAGCGCCCAGTCCATCGTCGCTTCGACGAAGCTGTAGTAGTAGTTGTTGCCCGGGTTGTCGATCGACCAGCCGGTCCAGGTCGCCGGCGTGCCGCCCCAGCTCGCGGATTTCGGGCTCCAGATGTTGCGGATCGCCTGGTCCGCGTACGCCGACCACTTCGGTCGCTGTTCGTCCGGAATGCGTTCGCCGCACCATTGCCAGGTCCGCGCGAGCTCGCTGATCATCGGGCCTGCTTCGAGGTAGGAATCGCCCGCGACCGCCGGGCGCGCGCCTTGCGCGATCTTCGCGTTCGCCTCGTCGACCTGCTGCTGCACCATGCGCACCGCGGTGTCGCAGTAGCGGCCATTGCCGGTCAACTGATGCATCAGCACCGCGTCGACTGCGGAGAACGCGTAGCCGGGATTTCCCGACACCGCGGTGTCGACCCATTCCTTGTAGCGCGAGTACGCCGGCGAATCCTTGTCGACGTACGACAGGTCGTTGCGCAATTCGGCGCGCGCGGCGTCGGCACCGAAGGTCGAGAGGGCGGCCACGGCGAACGCCAGAGTCGTCGGTTGCTTCATCGCGGTTCCCCTTTCCCAGGTGCCGTCAAGCCGCGGCGAGCTTGCGTTCCCATGCGAGCGCGGTGGCGACGATGAAGTCGAGGTCGTCGTGGCGTGGCCGCCATCCGAATACCGCCTTGAGGCGCTCGCTGCGCGCGATCAGCATCGGCGGATCGCCGGCGCGGCGAGGCTCCTCGAGCACGTTGAGCCGGCGTCCGCTCGCGCGCTCGACCGCCGAGATCACCTCGCGCACGCTGTAGCCGTGCCCGTAGCCGCAGTTGAGCGTTTCCGATGCGCCGCCCGAACGCAGGTGCTCGAGCGCGTCGAGGTGCGCCGCGGCGAGGTCGTCGACATGGATGTAGTCGCGGATGCAGGTGCCGTCGGGCGTCGCGTAGTCGGTGCCGAACACGCTGAGCCGGTCGCGCTTGCCGACCGCGTGCTCGCAGGCGACCTTGATCAACAGGGTCGCCTCGCGCGTCGACTGGCCGATGCGTCCGCCCGGGTCGCAGCCGGCGACGTTGAAGTAACGCAGGATCACATGCCGCATGCCGGTCGCCGCCGACAGGTCGCGCAGCATGTGCTCGCTCATGAGCTTGGACATGCCGTACGGATTGATCGGCGCGGTCGGCGTCTGTTCGCTCGCCTCGCCCGACGCCGGCATTCCGTACACCGCCGCGGTCGAGGAGAACACGAACTCGCCGATGCCGGCATCGCTGCAGCTCGCGAGCAGCGCGCGCGTCGCGCAGGTGTTGTTGCCGTAGTACTTGAGCGGATCGCGCACCGACTCGGGCACGATCGTGTGCGCGGCGAAATGCATCACCGTGGCGATGCGATGCTCGGCCAGCAGCGCCTTCACGAGCGCGCGGTCGCCGACATCGCCGACCACGAGCGGTGCGTCGACCACTGCCTCGCGAAAGCCGGTCGAGAGGTTGTCGAGCACCACCACGCGCTCGTCGCGCTCGACCAGCTGGCGCACGACATGGCTGCCAATGTAGCCGGCGCCACCGGTCACGAGGATCGTCCGGGCGGGCGCGTCGGGCATCAGTGCGTGTAGATCAGACGCAGGTAGAGCGCGTTCTCGTCGAACGAGTCCACGCCGTCGCCGCCATGGCGCTCGTAACGCGACAGGTCCGCGCGCCAGCTCCAGCGGCGCGCGAACTGATGCGCGAAGTAGACGCCGTAGCGATAGTCGCGATCGGTCGAATCGGTATCGATGAACGATCGCCGCGTCGCTTCGCCGGCGAGCCCCAGCGTCATCAGCGGACGCAGCAGGTAGCCGAGCGTGAGGCCGAGTCCGACCTCGTTGCGGTCCGCGTCCACGAGTTCGTCGCGCTCGTAGCGGAAGCGCGCGGCGTAGGCGGTGGACGCGAGATTGAGGCGCACGCCCTGGTAGAGGTAGCTCGCGTCGAAGCGGCGCTCGCGGAACACGTCGGGCGTGATCAGCGCGCCGCCGACCCCGACGCCCTCGAGGCCTGTGTCGAACGCGGCGCCGCCTTCGGCGAGGCTGGTCGCCGCGTCCGAATAGCGCCAGGTCGCGCCGAAGCCGAACGTGCTGCGATCGGTCGCGCGCCAGTCGAGGGAGGTGCGCAAGAGCGGGCCTGACGCATCGCCGCCGCGATCGAACTCGAGTCGCGAATAGCCGAGCGCGGCGTCGACGTCGATGCGCGCGAGCGACTGCGTGTAACCCGCGTAGGCCGAGTAGCGGCGGTAGTCGTCGCCGAGCAGGTCGTCGTCGAAGTCGACGTCCTCGACCTCGAGGTTGCCCGACAGGTGTCGCGTCGTGCTGAAGTCGTGCAGCAGGCGGAATGCGCCCGAAACGCGCGTGGAATCGAACGCGCCGGTCTGCTCGGCGTGCGCATCGGACCAGCGCGCCTCGGCCTGGCCCTGCAGCGACGGGTTGAAGCGGAAGCGCAGCGTAGGTCCGGTCGAGAACACGTTGGTCTGCTGCAGGTTCCCGGGCACGTCGGGCGCACGCAGGCTGACCGGATACAGGCCGAGGTTGTCGGCGAAGGTCCAGGTGAGGCGCTCCGGCAGCAGCAGCCAGTTGACGCGGCCATCGAAGGTGCCGCGGAACTCGCTGCCGTAGGTGTCGTCCAGGTACGTACGGTGTTCGAGCGCGGCGCCGATGTCGACGTTGACGCGCGCGCCTGCGTGGGTCAGGCCGAGGTCGATGCGCGGCACCAGCACGTCCTCGCGCACCGGGTCGACCGGGCTCAGGTTGATGTTGTCGCTGTGCAGGATGCCGGCTTCGAGCGTGTAGTCGAGGCGCCATGCGTGCGCATCCCCACCGGCCGCCGCCGCGAGCGCGCTCGCGGCCGCGATGATCTTGCTGTTGGTTCGCACGTCGACCTCCCCCTCGCGTCGGTCAAGGCAACTGGTTGAGCACGGTCCCCGCGAGCTTGGCCGGATCGAAGTTGCCGATCGCCTTGCGGATCGCGCCCGGCGTGTCGCGTCCGGCTCCGACGACGAGCACGACGAAGTCGGCGAGGTCGGCGAGCATGCGCGCATCGGGCGAACCCTTGACCGCGGGTCCGTCGAGGAACAGGTAACGGTCCGGGTAGCGGCTGCGCAGCGAGTCGATCATCGCGCGCATGCGGAACGAGGAAAAATACTCGCCACCCGACTCGCGCTGCGTGCCGGTCGGGATCAGCCGCATGCGCGGTATGCCGGTGTGGTAGAGGATGTTCTCGATGCCGAGCGCGGGACGGTCGAGGTAATCGATGAGGCCGCCGCTGGCCGGGCGCACGCCGAGCGCGTCGTGCTGGGCCGGGTGGCGCAGGTTGCAGTCGATCAGCAGCGAGGTCTTGGCTTCGTCGAACGCGAACGCTGCGGCGAGGTTTCGCGCGACGAAGCTCGCGCCGGACTGCGGACTGACCGCGGTCACCATCGTGATGAAGTTCTGGTCCCCGCCGAGCGCCAGCAGGCGCGTGCGGATCTCGCGGAACGCATCCGCATGGCGCCGCACCGAATCGGCATGGTGGATCAGCCGCCGTTCCTCGAGCGTGCGCGTGGCGAGCGGATGCGGCTCGACCAGGCGCGCGATCGAGCGGCTCGCGCTGTGGCGCGAGATGTCGCCGGCGGCCGAGTCGAGCGCCGCGCCGACGTGGTCCGGAACGCGATGGTCGTTTCCTGGGTTCATTGGGTTTGCGCCAGCCGTGTCCAGTATGCGAACGCGTACGCCGCGAGGGCCGCCCCGACCAGCAGCACGACCACGAGCGCGCGCGCTCGCTCGCGCATGCGGTCGCGCGGCGTCCCGTAGAACGGCACCACCGCGAGCACGTCGCCGCCGATTGCCTGCTCGAGCTGGTGGCTCGAGCGCACGCGCGGGTCGAAGCGCACTGCGGCGAACAGCAGGCCGAACGGCACCGCGAACGCGAGCGCGAGTCCGCCGGCCGCGAAATGCATCAGTCGCAGGCCGGACGGGCGCATCGGCATCGCGGCCGGGTTCTGCACGCGCAGCGTGAGGCCGCGGCCTTCCTCGTCCATGACCATCGAGACGCGCGCGTTCTCGCGCCGGCGCAACAGGTCCTGGTAGATGTCGCGGTTGACCTCGTAGTCGCGCGTGAGTTCGGCCAGAGCGCTTTCCGACGCGGCGATGCGGCGGCCGCGCTCGAGTTCCTCGCGCAACATCGACTCGCTCGCGCCCATGCGCGAACGCGTCGCCGCGGCCTGGCGCTGCGCGTCGCCGAGCTGGCGCCTGAGTTCCATGTAGTGCGGGTTGAACTGCGCATTGTCGAACGCACTCGCGACATCGCCCGAGGGTCGGTTCGCGCGGTTCGCGGCCTCGGCTTCGAGCTGGCGCTGGATGTCCTGGATCTGGTGACGCGTGCGCACGACGTCGGGGTACTGCTCGGTGTAGGTCAGCAGCAGGCGGTCGAGCTGCGCCTGCAGGTCGACGAGCTGCGCGCGGTAGAGCGACTCGCGCGTCTGCACCGCGGTCACCTGCGCCTCGCCCGAGAGCTGCGCGCCGATCGCCGACGCGCTCGACTCCTGTTCCATCAGCGACATCCGCGCGCGCTCGACTTCGGTGCGCAGCGCATTGATGCGCGAATTGGAATCGGCCGCGCTGCCCGGCTGCGCGTCGACGTGCGCGGAGCGGTACTTCATGAGGCTCTCTTCGGCGTCGGTCAGCTTCTTGTGGTAGCTGTTGACCTGGCTGTCGATGAACTCGAACGCTTCGCGGCTCTCGCGCTGCTTCGCCTCGCGGCTTTCCTGGATGAACAGGTCGGCCATGCGTTGCGTGATGTCGAACGTGCGCTTGCGGTCGCTGTCGCGGTACGTGATCTGGATCAGCTCCGGGCGCGGGCTCGTGATCTCGGTGCGGTGCTTGATGTCCTCGATGATGCGGTCCTGCACGACCGGCGGCTCGTTGTCCCAGCCGCCGGTCTTCACGATCTCGGCCATCACCTTGTGCCCGAACACCACCTGGCGCGCGATGCCCGCTCGATCCGTGTTGCTGGTCGGTACCGCGCGGCCTTCCATCAGCGGCTGGATGATGTCGGTCGCCTGCGCGAGGATCGTCGTCGACGCGGCGTAGGTCTTGGGCCAGAACGAGCCGACCACGAGCGCGGCGAGCGCGATCACCGCGAACATCGCCGCGAGCAGGATGCCGTGCCGCCTCGCCTCGCGGTACAGCGAGGGCACGAGCTCGGTGAGCTGGTTGAGTCCTTCGTTCATCGTTCCTTGTCCCGCATGCGCGAGGCCGGCTCCGTCGCGGTCAGAACGCGCGCTCGGGCACGGTGATCACGTCACCCGGTTGCGCTTCGTAGTTGGTCGCGAGGTCGCCCTTCTGCAGGATGCGATCCAGGCGGATCGTGTAGGAGCGCGTGCCATCGCCCTCCTTGCGATAGAGCTCGGTGCGGTCGGGCGCCGCGAACTCGGTGGTGCCGCCGGCGGCGAGCACCGCATCGAGCATCGTCATGCCCTGCCGGTACGGGACCGAGATCGGCGTGCGCACCGCGCCGGTCACGCGCACGCGCGAGAGGTATTCGTGGCTGCGCAACTGGTCGACGATCACGGTGACCTGCGGCTCGCGCACGTAGGTCTGGAGCTTTTCCTTGATCTCCGCGGCGACTTCCTGCGGGGTCTTGCCGCCCGCCTGCACGTCGCCGACCAGCGGCACCGAGATCATGCCGTCCGGGCGCACCGGCACCGTGACGTTGAGGTCGGGGTTCTGCCAGACCGCGACGCGGATCTGGTCGTCGACGCCGATCCGGTATTCCTTGACCGCCTGCACCTGCGGGTCGACGCTTGGCGCGTCACCCGGTCGGGGTCCGGCGGCACATCCGACGAGGGTCACAAAGCCCAATGCAATCAATAGCTTGCATAGCCGTTGCATGATCCGCTCCCCTGTTCGTGCGAAAGTGTGAAATCTATCACATTTCAGTCGCAGGCCCGGGCTCGAACCGAGCGCCAGGCTCCGCGTCAAACCCACCTCAAACCCCGACATCAAACCCCATAGTAGGCGCGATACCACTCGACGAACCGCGCCACCCCGTCCTCGATCGGCGTGGACGGAGCATACCCGGTGTCCGCGGCCAGTTCGGTGACATCCGCGCAGGTGTCGGGCACGTCGCCGGGCTGCAGCGGCAGCAGGACCTTGCGCGCCTCGCGCCCGAGCGTCGCTTCGAGCACCTCGATGTAGCGCGCAAGCTCCACCGGCCGGTTATTGCCGATGTTGTACACGCGATACGGCGCCGACGACGTCGCCGGGTTCGGCCGCAAAGGGTCGAACGCAGGGTCGGCCGCGGGCACGCGGTCGAGGGTGCGGATCACGCCTTCCACGATATCGTCCACGTACGTGAAATCGCGCGTATGTCGGCCATGGTTGAACACTTCGATCGGCTCGCCCGCGAGGATCCGGCGCGTGAACAGGAACAGCGCCATGTCGGGCCGACCCCAGGGCCCGTACACCGTGAAGAAGCGCAGGCCCGTGGTCGGCAGCCGGTACAGGTGGCTGTAGGTGTGCGCCATCAGCTCGTTCGCCTTCTTGGTCGCGGCGTACAGGCTGACCGGATGGTCGACCGCATCCTGCACCGAGAACGGCAGCTTGCGGTTCGCGCCGTAGACCGAGCTCGAGGAGGCGTAGACGAGGTGCTCGACGCCGCCGTGGCGACACGCCTCGAGCACGTTGATGAAGCCGACGAGGTTCGACTCGACGTAGGCGTAAGGATTCTCGATCGAATAGCGCACGCCGGCCTGCGCCGCGAGGTTGACGACGCGCTGCGGGCGGAAGCCGGCGAACGCGCGCTCGAGTGCGGGCCGGTCCTCGAGCGAGGCGCGCACGAACCCGAACCCCGCCTGCGGCGTCAGCCGCGCAAGCCGCGCTTCCTTGAGCGTCGGATCGTAGTAGTCGTTGAGATTGTCGTAGCCGAGCACCTCGTCGCCACGCGCGAGCAACCGCGCCGCGAGGGCCGATCCGATGAAACCGGCGGCGCCGGTGATGAGGATGCGCATGTGCGGAGCCGGGAATGGAGAATGGGGAACAGGGAATCGAGGATGGTCAACAGCAGTAACGGGCAATGGATCTTGCTGCGGGTTACGGGTGGAGCTTGCGATCAGCGATTCGCCGCTCTTTCCATTCCCGATAACCCCGTTTCCGATTCCCCGCCCCTCACAGCCTGTCATCCACGCTTTCGCGCGGCAATACCTGCTTGACGTCGAACAGCACGCAGCCGGGGCGGCCGAGCGCGCGGATGCGGTCGGCGCCGAGTTCGACGAACTCCCGATGCGCGACCGCGAGCACGATCGCGTCGTAGCTCGCGGGCACCAGTTCGCCGACGAGTTCGAGGCCGTACTCGTGGCGCGCCTCGTCCGCGCTGACCCACGGATCGTGCACGTCGACCTTCGCGCCGTAGCTCGCGAACTCGCCGACCACGTCGGTCACGCGCGTGTTGCGCAGGTCCGGGCAGTTCTCCTTGAACGCGAGGCCGAGCACGAGGATGTTCGAGCCGGACGCATGGATGCGCCGCTGCGTCATGAGCTTGATCACGCGCTGGGCGACGTGCTGGCCCATGCCGTCGTTGATGCGCCGCCCCGACAGGATCACTTCCGGGTGGTAGCCGATCTGCTGGGCCTTGTGCGTGAGGTAGTACGGATCGACGCCGATGCAGTGGCCACCGACGAGACCCGGGCGGAAAGGCAGGAAGTTCCACTTGGTGCCCGCGGCCGCGAGCACTTCGCTGGTGTCGATGCCGAGGCGATGGAAGATCAGCGCGAGTTCGTTGATCAGCGCGATGTTGAGGTCGCGCTGGGTGTTCTCGATCACCTTCGCCGCTTCCGCGACGCGGATGCTCGACGCCTTGTGCGTGCCCGCGGTGATGATGCGCCGGTACAGCGCGTCGACGAACTCGGCGGCCTCCGGCGTCGATCCCGAGGTGACCTTGAGGATCGTCTCGAGGCGATGCTGGCGGTCGCCCGGATTGATGCGCTCGGGGCTGTAGCCGGCGTGGAAGTCGACGTTGTAGCGCAGCCCCGATTCGCGCTCGATGATCGGCACGCACACTTCCTCGGTCGCGCCCGGATAGACCGTCGACTCGAACACCACCACTGCGCCGCGCGCGATCGCGCGCCCGACGCTGCGGCTCGCCGACACCAGCGGCGCGAGATCGGGGCGTTTGGCGTCGTCGATCGGCGTCGGCACGGTGACGATGAACACGTTGCAGCCGGCGAGGTCCGCCGGGTCCGCGCTGAAACGCAGCTGCGGCGTCGCCTTCAGCTCCTCCTCCGACACCTCGAGCGTGTGGTCGCGATGCGACTTGAGCTCGTCGATGCGCGCGCGGTTGATGTCGAACCCGAGCGTCGGCAGCACGCGCCCGAAGCCGACCGCGAGCGGAAGGCCGACGTAGCCGAGGCCGATGATCGCAACGCGCGTGTCGTCGGGACGGGGCAGGGCGGCGACGTCCATGCGGAGCTCCAGGTCGTGGGGGCCGCAGTCTAGCAAGAGCGCATCGGGCCCCGTGCCGCGCGGGACGGCCCGCCTGCGTGGCCCCGCGCAGGCCAGGCTGAACGCTGCCCGGACGCATGGTCACGCCCGCGTGCAATTTCGCAACGCTGTGACACCGTTCAAGACAATCCGGCCGGGTCGGACGGATCATCGCCGCCCCCTGAAGGACCGGAGTGCATCTCCTTGAACCTCAAACATTTTCTTCTCGCGCTGCTGCTCGCGTGCAGCGCCCCGGCGATCGCGCTCGAGCCGTTCGTCGCGCCTGCCGTCAGCCAGGGCACGCTCGACGTGCGCCTGGTCCCGACCGAGGCCGTTTCGCCCGGTGCCGAACAGCTCGTCACGTTCGGCGTGCCGTTCCCGCGCGGGTCGATCACCGAGGCCGGCCTCGCGAACCTGCGCGTACTCGAGGGCTCGACCGAACTGCCCGCGCACGTGAGCGAGATGACGCCGTGGCGGCATCGGCTCGATCCCTCGCTCGATGGCACCTCGGTGCGCGTCGCGCGCGTGCAGCTGCGCTACACGTTCGCGGGCAGCACGCCCGAGTCGATCCGCATCGAGTGGGGCAGCCAGCCGCGCGTGCTCGACGTGCCCGCGCCGGTGCCCGCGCGCGATGGCTGGCACACGGTCGGGAGTGGCAGCTTCGTCGCTTCCGACGGCGTGCAGGAGCCGAACGTCTACGCGGTGCTGCCCAGGGACTGGCTCGCGCGCGGCATGCTCAAGGGCAACCCCTCGCTTCCGTTCGACGATACGAACACCGAGCCGCGCGACGATCCCGCGGTCAACGCGGGCATCCAGCACTGGCCCGGCTACACCGAAGCCGACCGCGCGGCCAAGAACAACTTCTACAACCTCGTGAACCAGGACGATCCGCGCGTGACGGCGGGCAACCAGAACCCGTATCGCAGCACCTACGAGCCGTGGCTGTACGACCGCGCCTCGTCGATGTTCGTGCTGTACCTGCGCAGCGGATTTCCGAACGCGCTGCGCGAAGCCGTGCGTGCGTCGGACTTCTACGGCGACCACCTGACCGCGAGCGGCCATTTCGACATGCGCGACGGCGACACCAAGTACGCGTACTCGGAAAACCTCGCGTATCGCTACTGGCTGACGGGCGACGAGACCGCGCTCGCGCGCGTCGCCGCGGTCGCATCCGCGCACGACGGCTTCAATCATTCCTGGACGCCGTCGATCGGCTTCTGGACCGAGCGCCATGCGGGCTTCAAGCTGCTCGCGATGCAGGTCGCCTACGAGCTTCTCGGCACCGCCGAATACAAGGACAAGGTCACCGCCGTGGTCTCGCGCCTCGCCTGGCACCAGGATGGCGCGGGCGGCCAGATCCCTCGCCCTTCGGGCTACGTCGATGGCGGCCTCTACCACTACGGCTCGCAGCATGACGGCGACTGGGCCGATGCCTCGCTCGGCGCGTCGAGCTGGATGAGCGCACTGATCGTCGATGCGATGCTGCGCGCGTACGCGACCTCGGAGGATCCCGTGATCGCGCAGTTCGTGCGGCGCATGGGCAATTTCCTGCGCGCCTCGACCGTGATGACGGTGCAGCACCAGTACGACAACCACGACGGCGCGCTCGCGCTGCCGCGCTACGCGATGCTCTCCGACGGCAGCGACGGCCAGGTCAACGACGCCGACGTCGAACACGCGCTCGACGTCGCCGCCTCGATCGCGTGGGCGCATTACTTCGCCGAAGCGACGGGCCAGCCCGATCCGGCACTCGCCGAAATGGCCGAGACGCTCTACTTCACCTATGACGAAGGCGTGAATTTCTGGATCCGTCCGAACGGCCCGGCCTCGGGCCTGCCGGCCTACCGCGTCTCGCCGTGGCGCAAGTACGGCTGGGAGCACCGCGTATCGAGCGGACTCGGCTGGGCGATGCAGGCCGCGATGGAACGCGGCGATCCGGTGTTCGCGAACGGCTTCGAGTAGCCGCGACCGCGGGATGGGCTCCCACAACCGCGTTTTCGTGTAGGAGCGCACCCTGTGCGCGATTCGCGCCGATATCGGTGCGGCTACAACGCCGCCGCGCGAGCAGCGAGGCGGGTGGCGAGCCATGCGGGCACCTCGCCGTCCGCCGCGAGCGCCGCGAGTTCGGCGGCCGCGGCGCCATCCCCATCGCAGCGCGCGCGGACCAACCACCAGCCTGCCCACCAGGCGCGCTCGCGTCCTGCGAGCAGCGACGCGGAGGGTGGGCGTGCCTGCGGCGCGGAACAACGACCGACGTCCGACGCCAGCACTGCACGAGCGATGCAGACGCGCCGCGTGAAACCCGTGCGCTGCTCGAGCGCGACGCAGTTCGCCTCGAACCCCTCGAGTAACGCGCGCGCTCCCGCATCGCCGCGTTCGAACAGCATCACGCCGAGCACACCGGCGACCCATGCGTTGGCGCCCTGCTGCTCGGCCGGCAGTGCGGACTGCGCCGCCCAGGCCTCGCGTGCGACCTCGAATGCCGTCGCCGCCTCGCCGGCCTCGTCGAGCGCGACCGCGTACTGACCGAGCACATTGACGAGATAGGCGTGTCCCGATCCGAATGCCTCGCGCGCCGCCGGCAGCAGGGCTTCGTAGGCGCGCGCAGAGGCCGCGGGGCCATGCCACGTGCGCTGGAGCGAGGCCTGGTTCGCGCGCGCGCGAAGGGTCTGCGGATGCCGCGTGCCGTAGATCGCCTCGTGGCGTTCGACCGCGCGCGCGAGCGTCGCCTCCGCGAGCTCGTGCTCTCCGAGCCGGTTCTGCAGCAGTGCGAGGTCGTTGAGGATCACCGCCATCTTCGGATGCGCGGGCGAGATGCGCCGTTGCAGCGCCTCGGCCTCGATCAGCAAGGGCAAGGCTTCCTGCGCGCGCGCCTGATGATGCAACGAGGTCGCGAGCGCGCAGAGTGCATCGGGATGGATCAGGCTAGCGGTGAGACCGGCTTCGCGGATGCGTGCGAGCGCCGCGCGCGCGGTGGTTTCGGCCGCGGCTGCGTCGCCGCCTTCGACCTGCATCTCCGCGATGCGCACCTCGAGGTAGAGGCGCCGTGGATCGACCGCTGCGAGGCCCGCTGCCTCGGCGACGGCGTCTGCCTCGCGCAGGCGCCGCAGCGCATCGACCGCGTTTCCGTTCTCGTACGCGACCATCGCGCGATCGCCGAGCGCGACCGCATGCGCGGCCACCGGGCGGCGCAGCGCCGCATACGCCGCATCCGCGTCATCGAGCGAAGCGCGCGCATCCTCGAGCAGGCCGCGCTCGAGTTGCACGCGACCGATCACGCCGAGCATTTCGCCGAGAACGGCCGGGCGCGCCGCGAACTCCTCGCGCACGCGCTGCGCGCCCGCGCGCAGCAGCAACGACGCAGGCGGGTCGGCGCCCTGCGCGACGTCGGGATTGGTCGCCGCGAACAGGTCGACGACGAAATCCTTGATCGCGGTCGCCTGCGCCGCTTCGAGCCGCGCGACGCGTGCCTGCCACAGCGTGCCGGACACGCCGGCCGCGAGTGCGAGCGCGACCGCGGCGCTCGCTGCGACCCCGAGGCGATGCCGAGCGAGGAACTTGCGCAGGCGATAACCGACCGAAGGCCGCGTCGCGAGCACCGGGCGGCCCTCGAGCCAGCGCCGCAGGTCGGCCGCGAGCGCGCCCGCGCTCGGGTAGCGCTGTGCGGCGTCGACCTGCAGGGCCTTGGCGAGGATCGCGTCGAGGTCGTTGCGCAGGTCGCGCACGCGTCGCTTCGACGCGCCGGCTGCAGCGGCCACGCGCGAAGCGCGCGTCGCCGCGACGCCTTGCCCGTTCCGCGGACTGTCGCCGACCAGCAGGCGGTGCAGCAGCGCACCGAGGCCGTACACGTCCATCGTTGTCGCGGGCGCGGCGCCGTCGAACTGCTCGGGCGCCGCGTAGGACGGCGTCAGTGCGCGCTGCAGCGTCGCGGTCGCATCGGCGTGGCCATCGGCCAGGCGCGAGATCCCGAAATCGAGCAGGCGCACGTGGCCGTGTGCATCCACGAGCACGTTGGAGGGCTTGAGATCGCGATGGATCACGAGGTTCTGGTGCGCGTAGCCGACCGCGTCGCAGACATCCAGGCTCAGCCGCACGATCGCGCGCGCGTCGAGCGAGCGTTCGTGGCACCAGGCATCGATATGCACCCCGTCGACGAGCGCCATCGCGAGCCACGGCGTGCCGTCGTCGGCGACACCGGCGTCGAACAGCGGCACGATGTGCGGATGATTGAGTCGCGCGAGCATCGCGTGTTCGTTGTGCAGGCGCGCCGGCCCGAGCCCCGCGAGCGAGCCGATCGTCAGCAGCTTGATCGCGGCCACGCGACGCTGGCCGCCCTCGTCGCGGCACGCGCGATAGACCACCGCCATGCCGCCGCGACCGATCTCGCGTTCGAGCATCCAGTCGCCGAGTCGCCGACCGGCCAGCGCATCGGGTGCGGGGCCGCCGCGCAGGGGCCGCTCGAGCACGCCATCAGTGCTGCCGTGCGCGCCGAGCAGGCGCAATACGCATGCGCGCACCGCGGGAGACAGATCCAGCGCGCGCAGCGCCGCGCCGCGCGCGTCGTCGGGCAAGTCGAGCAGGCGATCGAGCACCGCGTCGGCCTCGCGCCAGGCGGCCGCGTCGAGCGCATCGCGCGGCGTGTTCATGTGGCCATCTGCGCGTAAAGGAACGCGCGGCCGCGCTCCCATTCGCGCTTGGCGGTGCGCTCGGCGCAGCCGAGCAGTTCGCCGATCTCGGCGTAGGTGAGCCCGGCGAAGAACTGCAGCTCGACCACTTCGCGCTGGCGCGGGCTCACGCGTTCGAGCTGGTCGAGCGCCTGGTCGAGCGCGAACACGTCGCTGTCGCCGGCGTCCTCGCCGACCGGGAGATGCTCGTCGAGCGTGACGGGCGCGAGTCCGCCGCCACGCTTGTCCGCGTGCCGCCGCCGCGCGTGGTCGACGACGATGCAGCGCATCGCGCGCGCGGCGCAGGCAAAGAAGTGACGACGGTCGGCAAGCGCAAGGCCGTGGTTCTCGGTCAGGCGCAGGAACGCCTCGTGCACGAGCACGGTCGGCGTCAGCGTCGCGCCACGCGCGGCCGGCCTCGCCTGCGCGATGCGTCGCAGTTCCGGATACAGCGCCTCGAACACCTCGGCCAGTCGCTCGGGCTCCCCGCCGCGCGCGCGTGCGAGCAATTCGGTGATCTCCACCCGACCTCCCGTTTGCGATGGCACAACCCGATTCTACGGGGATTCCGGAAGCAATCCGCCACGTCGAGGTTGCCGCAGGACCGCAACCCGCCCGCGTATGCCGTAGGAGTCCACCCTGTGGGCGATCCGCGCGGAAAAGGTGTTTTCGCGAGAACATTCGCATTCACGCGAATCGCGCAGAGGGTGCGCTCCTGCGAGAACCCGCGTGTAGGAGCCCACCCTGTGGGCGATCCGCGCAGCAAGACGGTTGCTCGCGGGACACCCGTCTCCACGCGCATCGCGCACAGGGTGCGCTCCTACAGGCCGAGCACGAGGTCGCCGGCTTCGACGCGATTGATGCGGATGCGATTGGCGAACAGCGAGAACGCGAGGATGCCCGCGAGGCCGTGCGAGTGTTGCACCCACGGCGGCAGCCAGCGCGGCGGTGCGATCGAGCCATCGGCGAAGCACGGATCGAGCGTGACCACGTCCTGCAACGCGAGCTTGCCAGCGAACAGGTTGCGGCACTGCGACATGCGCTGTTCCTTGAGCGCCCAGCGGAAGAACGTGTGCACCGACAGCAAGCCGTGCAGGTAGACCGAGTCCTTCGTGAACGCGCCGCCGCCCGTGAGCGGAGCACCGCGGAACACGCGCTGGGTCGAGGAGAAGCTGTCGGTCTCGCTCTGGCCCGCTTCGAGGAAATAGCGGAACACCTCGACGAAGTCGGCGCCGCGCATTGCCATGTCGATCGCGAGGATGCGCAGGCTGATGCGCTTCATGCGCGCGATGTCGATCGAACCGGACATGAGTTCGGCGAACACCGCGAGCCCTTCCTGGCTCGCGGTCACGCGCGGCGAGGCGCGAGCGAGCGATTTCAGGTGCGGCTGCATGCGGCCGTTGAGGCCGGTCAGGGTATGTACGAACGCCTCGTGCGCGAGCAGCTGGTGGCGGTCGTACTCGCTGAAGTTCGTCGCCGAGCGCAGGCGGATGCGCGTCGCGCCCGCGGCGGCCTTCGCGATGAGGTCGGGATCGGTCACGACCGCGATCACGCCCGCGCCGAAGAACGCGTCCATTTCCTGCTGCAGGTCCGCGCGCAATACCTCGGCCGGGATCTCGGCCACCACCTCGTCGAGCGGCGCGCCGCTGTGATATTCGTCGGCGATCTCGATGAAATGATTCGCCGCATCGATGCTGGTCAGCGTCGCGCCGGGCACGCGGTCGCCGGGTCCGCCGAACAGGCGCAGCGAATGCGCGGTCATCGCGGGCGTGCCGGCCGCGTCGAGCAGTTCCGTCGCGATGCGCCAGGATTCCGCGCTGCGTCGGATGTAGTCGCCGATCGGGTGGCCCGGGTCTGCCGCGTGCGTGATTGCATCGAGCGCGGCGCGCGTCGGCGCGAAGTCAGCCTGCGGATAGGTGACCTCGGGCAAGCTCGTGCGTCCGGCTCGCCATGCCGCGAGGAACTCGAGTTCGGCCTTTGCCGGCCAGCTCACCGAAGCGAGCAGCCGGATGCCGCGCGTCGCCTCGTCGAGGCGCTCGTCGAGCGCGGCATGGTGCAGCAATTGATCGTTGGCGGATTTCGACGTCATCGCAGTTGCGACCGGACGATAGCAGAGCCTGCGGCTGGTATGGTCGCTGTTCGCATGCCGCATCGCGGCCCAACCCTGGAGGTATGCATGACCCCACCTGATACCCGATGCACCACCGCGCGCCTGCGCCCGCTCGTGGCTGCGCTCACGCTCGCCCTGTTGCCCGTTCCTGCCGCGTTCGCCGACGCGCCCGCGAGCGTCGACGTCCGCCACGCATTCGAAACCGCGCCGACGCGTTACGCGGCGCGGCTGGTCTGGCGCGACGCGCAGC
>JAEYZH010000193.1 GCA_023430685.1 Pseudomonadota bacterium
CCGGCCTCGCACGCCGCATGGTCGAAGCCGATCTCGCGCGCGAGCGTGCCGCTCCTCCATGCGCGTGATCTTCAATGTCGATGCGATCACCGCGCCGTTGACCGGCATCGGGCGCTATGCGCTCGAACTCGCGCGCGGGCTCGCGCGCAGCGAGCACGTCGAGGCACTCAGGCTGTACTCGGCATACCAGTGGGTCGAGGATCCCGAACATGCACTGCGATCGAACCGCACGATCGCGGCGGTGCGACGCCATGTGCCGTTCAAGTCGGCCGCGCTCGAGGCGTACACGCAGCTGCGCTCGGCGATGTTCCGGCTGCACACGCGCGGCCTCGGCGACTGGCTGCTGCACACGCCGAACTACGTGCTGATGCCGTTCGCGGGCCCTGCGCTGACGACCGTGCACGACCTCTCGTGGCTCGCGCATCCCGAGACGCATCCGCCCGAGCGCGTGCGTTTCCTCGAGCGGCACCTGCCGCGCTCGCTCGAGCAGGCCAGCGCGGTGCTCACCGATTCGGACTTCATCGCGGACGAGATCACGGCCAAGCTCGGTGTCGCGCGCGCGAAGCTGCGCGTGGTGCCGCTTGGCGTGGACGCGGCGTACCGGCCGCGCGCGCCTCGCGAACTCGCGCCGGTGCTTGCCAGGCACGCGCTCGCGGATCAGGCCTACCTGCTCGTCGTCGCGACGCAGGAGCCGCGCAAGAACCTCGCGCGCCTCGCGCGTGCGTACGCCGCGCTGCCGCCGGAGCTGCGCGCGCGCCACCCACTCGTGATCGCGGGCGGGCGCGGCTGGCTCAATGCGGAGCTCGAACGCGCGGTCGCGCCGCTCGAGGCGCGCGGCGAAGTGCGGCGCCTCGGTTACGTCGACGAAGCGGAGTTGCCGCTGCTGTACGCGGGCGCGCATGCGTTCGCGTTCCCGTCGCTGTACGAGGGATTCGGCCTGCCCGTACTCGAGGCGATGGCGAGCGGCGTGCCGGTGCTGACATCGCGCGGTTCGTCCCTCGAGGAGATCGCGCGCGACGCGCTCGGTCCGATCGCGCTCTGCGTCGACCCGCTCGACGTGGACGCGCTGCGCGCGGGACTCGAACGCCTGCTGCAGGACGACGCCTGGCGCGCCGATGCGTCCGCGCGCGGACTCGCGCAGGCGCGCGCGTTCGGCTGGCAGCGCTGCGTCGACGCGACCCTCGCGGTCTACCGCGAGTTCGCGCGCTGATCAGCGTGCGGCGGTCGCCGCCGCGCCCGGCCCCGAAGCGCCTGCGGGCAGCGGATCGAACTCCGCGATCGTGATCGTGTCGGCATGGCGCGCGCGCGGCTCGGGCCGCGGCGGCTCTCCTTGCCACCAGTCCGCGAGGCGCGCGAGCAGCGACGGTGCGGGGGCTTCAGCCGCGGCCGCCTTCAATGACAGGCTGCCGACCGCATCGCGGCCGGTCGTCGGCGCGACCGCGTAGACGCGCACCGATTCGGCCTGTGCGGGCAGCGCGAGGCGGAAGCGCGGCGCGTTCGCCGTGAACGTCGTCGACGAGAGTCGCGCGCCTTGCGCACCCAGCCAGTCGACCGTCACCTTGCCCGCGAACGCGGCCTGCCCGAGATCGACGAGCACGCCCCGATTCCAGCGGTCGCCGTCGAGCGCCAGCCGCGCTTCGTCGCGCGGCCGCTCGAGCACGACCGCCGGATCGCCGAGCAGGTTGTACATCTCGACGAGGGTGCGGTCGTTCGAGCGCTTCTTCGCGCGCACGATCGCCTCGCCGATCGTCGCGCCCGGCACCAGCAGTTCCTCGATCACGCCCTTGCTGTACGCGGGCGAGGGCGAGTTGCGCCAGGACGCCGCGAACACCGCGATCGCACCCTTGTCCTTCTCGCGCAGGAAACGCTCGCCGATCGAATCCTCGGTCGGGTTGTCGAACGGCGCCGAGTAGCAGGTCATCGAGAGCACCATCGGCATGCGCGCGCCGTTCGCGAGCCGGCCGACGTCGTCGAGCGTGAACAGGTCCTGGTTCTTCTTGAGGTCGGGCGGACCGGTGCGCCAGATGTAGCGCCCGCCGTGCCCGATGAAGTGCACGAGCAGGCGGCCTTCGTCGATGCCGTCCTGGATCGCGCGCTGGTGCGCGGCATTCTCTTCCACGGCCGGGTTCGCATAGACCTTGTCGGCGACGAAGCCCTGCTCGCCGAGCGCGGTCGCGATCTCGTCGGAGGCACGCTTGAACGAATCGATCTCGTCGGTGATGAACATCACGTCGCGGCGCCACGCGCCGAACTGCGGCGTGGACATGTACTGGATCGTCTTCTCGACGATGCCCGCGACCTCCTCGGGCTCGACCACCGGCAGCCGCCCGACCGCGACGACCGGGTGCCAGTCGTCGCCGTCGACCGCGGCGAACCAGTTGTCGCTGGCCGACTGGCCCTCGGGCGAAGGGTATTGCCAGGTCGGGATCAGGTTGCGGTCGGCGAGCTTCTCGGGCGCGTTCTCGTACTTGCCACCCGGCACCGAACCGAAGTGCCCCGGGAACAGCAGCTCCTGGTTGGTCCACTTCGCGTACGCGAGGTCGTTGTAGGTCTCGTGGCGGATGTCGAAGCTCGAATCGCCGACCAGCAGCAGGAAGCGCGGCTTCTTCGGCCAGCGATGGTACGCGGCGTCGACGAGGTTGCGGATCGCCTGCGGATGCGTGATGCCGTGGTTGTACTGGTCGTAGACCGCATCGATGTCGATCACCGCGACGTCGAGTCCGCGCTTGCGATGGAACGCCGCGAGCGGTTCGATCGCGTCGATCAGGCGCGGATGCGAGACGATCAGGTAGTCGTAGCCCTGCGCGGGCGCGCGCCACTGCTCGCCGCGCACCGCGCGCAGCGCGAGCGGCTTGGCCATGGACGCACGGGTCGCGGGGAACAGCTGGACATCCGGCGCGGCCGTCGCGTAGGCATGGCGTCCGCCACCGACGGCGCGCGCGGGCCGGCGCACGCCGTCGCTGCCGTACAGCGCGGGCGCCTCGCTTTCGGCGTGGCGCAGCACGAGCGGCGCCCCGGATGCGTCGCGCACCGACAGCGGCAGGCTCGATGCGTCGAGGTTGCCACTGACGGGATAGCGCGCTTCGAGCCAGTTGAACATCACGACGTCGACGAGGTCGGTCGACGCGTTCCACGGCGTCGCGCGCCGGGGCACGCTGAGCACGAGCGCATTGCGCTCGGCGCGCAGCAGGCCGGCCGGGATCTCCAGTTCGAGCGTGTGCTCGTCGCGGCCATCCCATGCGAGCGGCGCGAGCGCGCGTCCGTTGAGTTCGATGCGGACTTCGTGGTCGCTCGGCTTGTCGCCGGCGTGGCGTGGCGGCAGGCGCACCTCGGACAACCCGCGGAACCCGAGCACGAGGCGCGCACCGGTCGCGCCCGCTTCGAGGTCGGGAAGGTCGAACGAGGTCGTGAACGGCTTCGGATCGACGTGCGTGAGCTTGGCCCACTGCCAGACGTCCGGCTCCTCGCCGGGCTTCTGCTGGCGCTGGTCGAGCCGGATCATGAGGTTTTCCTGCTCGAGGTGCAGCGCGCGCTGCAGCGGAGCGCGGCCGTCGACGGCACCTGCCCCATCCGGCGCGTCCGCATCGCGCATGCGCGCATGCGCGCCCGGCGCGGCACCGAGCAGGTAGACGTTCTCGACGCTGTACGCATCGAACCACGACATCGGCCCGTGCAGGCGCTGCCCGACCCATTCGATGTGGTCGCCGTCGGAGAAGCGCTCGCCCGCGGCGACCACGCGCAGCGGCACGTCCTTGCCGCGGTGGCTCAGCACGAGATCGGACGCGGCGCAGTCGGCGAGACCGGGCTGCGCAGCCGCGATCGCGGCGTGGTCGAGCGTGTAGACCGAGGCCTCCTCGACCTCGATATGGAGCTGGCCGCTGCACGCGAGCGCGGCGACCGGAGAGGCGAGCAACAACAGCGCGAACGCGCGGATCGAAACACTGGGGGGCATGGCGGATGCGCTCGCGCGAAGACGGGCGCGGCAGACGGATTCGGGCCGGTTAGGCTACCGGTCCTGCGCGACACCCGCAACCCGACGCCGGGCGAGTCAGCGTGCGGCGCCGAACGGACTTCCGACGCCGTCGAAGCCATCGGCAAAGATGCGATCGCCGAGTTCGTACGCACCGCGGTCGAAATCGCCCTCGCCATGGTCCGGTCCGAGGTCGGTCGGCCGCTCGCGCCCGAGCAGGTCCACGGTCGGTCCGGCGAACGGGTCGGTGCAGGCGTCGATGTTCGGCGATCCCGCCTGCAGGCGGTAGTCGCCCGCGGCGACGTCGACGAACCCCGGATCGTGCACGAGCGCGTCGACGCTCGCCTGCTCGTGTGCGTTGAGGCACGCACTGGTGACGATGTCCACCGGTGTCGCCACGACCACGGTCGTGCCCGGTTGCCAGACGATGCTGTTGCGCAGGTGCAGGTTGTTCGCGCCGCCTTCCGAGAACAGCTCGAACAGGCTGGCGCCGGTCGCGTTGCCCGCAATCGTCGAGGAGTTCAGCACGAAGCTCGCGTCGTCGAGCACGCGCACCAGCGCGCCCCCGCCCGCATCGTTGGCGCGCAGCAGGCTGTTCTCGATGCGCACGATCCCGTCGTGGAGCAGCAGCACGCTGCCGTTGGCCGAGTAGTTGCCCTCGAGCAGGACCTGGCGCAGCGCCAGCGAACCCTGCGAGACGTAGAACGCGCCGCCGGTGTAGGTCTCCGCGCGGTTGCCGCTCACGACATTGCACGCGGCCGCGAGCCCGCAGCTGGTGGCGACCACGCCGCCACCCGCGAGCAGCGGCAGCAGCCGCTGCATCGTGAACTGCGCGCCATCCCGCAGCGAGGCGGCGCCACCGCGATCGGTGGCGACGTTGTCCGACAGCACGAGGCCTTGCGCCTGCACGGTGGTGCCCGGGTCGCGCAGCAGCAGTCCGCCGCCCTCGTTGGCGTGGTTGGCGTGGATCGCGTAAGGCGCGACCGGAGCGTCGAATTCGAGCACGGACGCGCCGACCGCCGCGATGCCGCCGCCATTGATCGTCGCGGTGTTCGACGCGATCCACAGCGCGACGGTGCCGAGTCCTTCGAACGCGTAGACGTTCCCGGCCGTGTCGAGCGCGCAGCCGTCGAGGAACAGGCCCCCGCCTTCGGAAGCGGCCTGGTTGCCGACGATTGCGCTGCCGCCGAGGCGCACGTGCGCGTCCGCGCAGGCGATGCCGCCGCCGTAGTCGGCGAGGTTGCCACCCGTGCCGGTCGCGTTCCCGACGATGCTCTCGACGACGCGCAGCACGGTGTCGTCGTGCGAAACGCCGACGACGCGGATGCCGCCGCCGACCTGGGCCTCGTTCGCATCGACCATGCTGCGTTCAACGCGCAGCTCGACGTGGCCGGACAGTTCGATCCCGCTGCGGCGCCCGCCGCGCACATGCAGCCGGCGCAGCACCACGTCGCGCGCGGTCGCGGGACTGTCGATCGCGAACACCGGCGCGGCCAGCAACGGGTCGCCGACGAGTTCGGTCACGCCCGAGGCCGCGTCGTCGGTGCAGTCCTCCCAGCCGCCCGAGATCAGCAGCGACTTGTCGCTGATCGCGACGTTGACGTCGGCGTAGGCCTCGTTGTTCGCGAGCCGGATCTCGGCGCCGTCGGGCACCGCGCCGATCGCGGTCTGCAGCGAGTTGAAATTGCACGGCGCCGCGGCGCCGACCCAGAACACCGGCGCGCCGGCGCGCGCGTCGCCGATCGCGGCGGACAAGGCAACGAGGACGATCGCGAGGCAGCTGCGCATGGGAATCGGAGAGGCGGCGGGCCGGAGTGGCTCGATCCGGTGCTACGCAATCGCGAGCGGTGAACGACACCCTGCGCGATCCTCGTCACGGCATGGTGGCCCCAGGGAACGAGCAAGGGCCCGGGACTGAAATCCCTCCCGCAAGAGACGCGCGATGCGCGGGCCGACTCGCGGTCCCCACCGGCCTACGCGGCGGACACCATCACCTGCCTGAGCTTCCAGGCCAGCCACGTGCCCACGGCCGCGGCGCAGACGGCGCCCGCGAGGCGCACCATCAGCGCCTGATGCACCGACGCGTAGGCGTCGGCGGGCGATGGGTAGGCCGCCAGGACCGCGCCCGCGACGACCTCCCCGCAGAACGCGTACGCGATCATGACGAAGGTGGCGTAGACGAGCCCGTGCCTGAGGCCGCGACCACAGGCGAACCAGGCCGCGACGCCGAACACGAGCGGGAGCGCGGCTACCAGGAGCAGCATGTTGCCGTCGTGCATCGGCGACACCCCCCATCGATCAGGACGGTGCATAGTAGCGCGCGAGCACGTCGGCGACCGCGGGCGCGGTGCGGCGCAGCGCGTCGGGGTCCGAAAAGTGCAGCTCGCTCGTGACGGCGAAGTATTCGTCGACGCTCTCGGCCGCGTACGGATCGATCAAGGTCTCGCGCCCGCGCTCGACCGCGCGCACGAGGCCGTCGTAGGCGGGTTGCATCGCGCCGATCCACTCGCGACGCGAGAGGCCGGCCGGCAGGCGCGGCATGCCGTTCATCGCGCCGTCCAGCATGTCGAGCTTGTGCGCGATCTCGTGCACGACCACGTTGAAGCCATCGAACGGGTGCTCGAGGTCGGTCGCGACATCCGCCCACGACACGATCACCGGGCCGCGATCCCAGGCTTCGCCGATCAGTTCGTCCTCGCCTTCGGTGACGACGCCGCTGTGCTCGTCGTGATGCTCGCGCTTCACGCGGAATTCGCCCGGATAGACGATCACCTCGCGCCACCCGGACAGCGCGTCGAACCCCTGGCCGAGCACCGGCAGGCACGCGAGCGCGGCGATCGCGAGGCATTGCGCGTCGTCGAGCGTGTGGCCGCCGGCGGCGCTGAAGGTCTTCTTCGCGAGGAAGCGCGCCGCGAGCGCGCGCAGGCGTTCGCGTTGCGGCGGCGTCAGCGCGTCGAAAGCACGCGTGCGCGCGAGCAGCGCGGCCCAGTCGGATTCGGGGATGTCGGCGGGCGACGCACGCAGGCGCTGCAGCCAGCGGCGGATCATCGGCTCACGGCGTGCCGCCGCAGCGGCCGCTCACTTGATCGCGCCCGGCACCAGCGTCTGCCAGCGGTAGGTCGGGCGCTTCGGCGTCGCGGCCGCGGGCGCGGTGGGATCGCCGCTCGGCAGCGCGGCCGGCGGCAGCGAATCGGGGCTGTCGACCTCGTCGTCGCGTTCGCTCGTCGCGGCCG
>JAEYZH010000034.1 GCA_023430685.1 Pseudomonadota bacterium
CTCGTGTTGCGACAACCTTCCGCGCCTGCGCGCTCGAGCGCCTTGGTACAATCGCGGCGTGACCGCGCGCGCGGCCGTGCCTGTCCGGAATGCCATGTCCGTCCCTACGCCGGCCTCTGCCCCGGCCTGGCACCTGTACGTGCCGAAGCTCGTCACCGTCCTGCGGGGCGGGTACGGTCTCGACGACTTCCGCCACGACCTGCTGGCCGGCCTCACGGTCGCGATCGTCGCGCTGCCGCTTTCGATGGCGCTCGCGATCGCGTCCGGCGCGCCACCCGCGGTCGGGCTGCATACCGCGATCATCGCGGGCTTCCTGATCTCCGCGCTCGGCGGTTCACGCGTGCAGATCGGCGGGCCGACCGCGGCGTTCATCCCGGTCGTCTACGGCGTGATCGCGACGCATGGCTACGATGGCCTCGTGCTCGCGACGCTGATGGCCGCCGCGATGCTCGTGATCGCCGGATTGCTGCGCCTCGGCGCACTCGTGAAGTACATGCCGCAGCCGGTGATCACCGGCTTCACCGCGGGCATCGCGGTCAGCATCTTCAGTAGCCAGATAAAGGACCTGCTCGGACTCGACATCGCGAAGGTGCCGGCCGAGTTCTTCGCGCGCTGGCACAGTTATGCCGCGCACATCCACAGCATCGATGCGGCATCGGCCGGGCTCGCGTTCGCGACGCTCGCGCTGCTGATCGCATTGCGCCGCTGGCGGCCGCACTGGCCCGGGTTCCTGATCGCGGTCGCGGTCGCGACGCTCGCGACGGTGCTGCTCGACTTGCCGGTCGCGACGATCCTGTCGCAGTTCGGCGAGATCCCGCGCGAATTGCCGGTCCCGCACCTGCCCGCGTTCGACCTCGAGCGCATGCGCGACCTGCTGCCGGCGGCGTTCACGATCGCGTTCCTCGGCGGCGTCGAGTCGCTGCTGTCGGCGGTGGTGTCCGACGGCATGATCGACGGCCGCCATCGCTCGAACTGCGAGCTCGTCGCGCAGGGCGTCGCGAATGGCGCGTCCGCGCTGATCGGCGGCCTGCCCGCGACCGGCGCGATCGTGCGCACGGCGACGAACGTGCGCGCAGGCGCGCGCTCGCCCGTCGCGGGCATGGCGCACGCGTTGTTCATCCTGGTATTCGTGCTGGTCGCGGCGCCGCTCGCGAACCACGTGCCGCTGCCCGCGATGGCCGCGATGCTGCTGATCATCGCGTGGAACATGAGCGAGATCGAACGCATCCGCCAGCTCATGCGCTCACCGATCGGCGACCGCATGGTGCTCGTGGTCACGTTCCTGCTGACGGTCACGATCGACCTCACGGTCGCGGTCGAAGTCGGCGTGGTGCTGGCCGCGTTCCTGTTCATGTACCGCATGAGCGAGGTCGTCGCGCTGGAATCGCACGTGACCCTGGTCGAGCAGGAAGAAGACGACCTCGGTCGCGCGCGCAGGATCGAGGAACGCGCGACCCTGCCGCCGGGCGTCGAAGCCTACCGCGTGTACGGGCCGCTGTTCTTCGCGGTCGCGAACCGCATCGACGACGTGCTGCGCGCGTTCGGCAAGCCGCCGCGCGTGTTCATCCTGCGCCTGCGCCAGATGCCGCTGATCGACGGATCGGGCGCGACCGCGATCGGCAACCTCGTCGAGCGCTGCCGGCGCGAGGGCATCGCGCTGATCTTCACGGGACTGCAGCCGCAGCCCGCGCGCATCCTCGCCGACATGGGCATCGTCGCCGACGGCAGCACGCTGAGGTTCGCCGATGATTTCGCGCAGGCGATCGAAATGGCTGGCGAGCGGGAATCGGGGGGCGGGGATTCGGGATCGGGCACGAGCGCGGGACGCGACGCCAAGGCGTGAGTCCGGACCCGTCGGGCCGGCCGGGAGGTGCGCCGCCGCCGCGCTCCGGCGGCGACGCGCGCGCGGTGGCCTACTTCAGCAGCGAGCGCAGCATCCACGCGGTCTTTTCGTGTTCCTGCATGCGTTGCGTGGCGAGGTCGGCGGTCGGCTGGTCGTCGACCTTGTCCGACGCCTTGAACGTCGCGCGCGCCGTGCGCGCCGCGGCTTCGTGGCCGTCGACGAGCTGCTGCACCATCGCCTTCCAGTCCGGAATGCCCGACTCCTCGCTGATCGACGTGAGCTTGGCGAACTGCGTGTAGGAAGCGGGCGCGTAGACGTCGAGCGCGCGGATGCGTTCGGCGATCACGTCGGCCGCGGTCCAGAGTTCGTTGTACTGGGTCTCGAACATCTGGTGCAGCGTGTTGAACATCGGCCCCGTGATGTTCCAGTGGAAGCCGTGCGTCTTCAGGTACAGCGAATAGGTGTCCGCGAGCAGCTTGGAGAGGTTCTTCGCGATGCCCTCGCGATCCTTCTTCGCGATGCCGATGTCGATGGCCATGTCGTGGCTCCGGTTGGGACGCCTAGGCTAGCGCGTCCGGAAGCACGATGGAAATCGACCTTGCATGTCGCGGCGATCGACCGCAGCTATGATCGCGGCCCCCGATCGCCCGACCTCGATGACCCGACTCGACACCCTGCGCGATGCGCTCGACGGCGTGCTCACGCGCGACGCCGGACGCCTGCGCGCGCGCGTGCGCAGGCTCGCGTCCGCGCGCACGCCGCCGCTGCCCGCCGAGCTCGACGCGCTGGAAGCGGCGATCGCGGCCTCGGCCGCGCGACGC
>JAEYZH010000037.1 GCA_023430685.1 Pseudomonadota bacterium
GGTGCGTCGTTGATGCCGTCGCCGACCGCGACGACGCGCGCGCCCTGCGCGCGCAAGTCGGCGAGCCGCGCGAGCTTGTCGGCGGGCCGCAGGCGCGCGTGCCATGCGTCGATGCCGAGACGCGCGGCGACCGCGGCGACCTTCGAAGGCGCGTCGCCGCTCGCGATCTCGAGCGACAGTCCCGAGGCGCGCAGCGCGGCCACCGCGTCCTGCGCGCCCGCGCGCACGCGCTCGGAGAGGTGGAACGCCGCGACAAGGCCGCGCTCGTCGGCGAGCACGACTGCGTCCTCGTGTTCGTCGGCGATCACGCGATCGGGCAGTGCGTAGTCGGCGCGACCGAGCCGGAGGCGCCGCGCATCGATGGTTCCGGCGAGGCCGCCGCCGGCTTCGGCCGCGACATCGTTCGCGTTGCGCGGCGCGAGTTCGGCGCCGTGCGCCGCGATCGCGCGCGAGGCCGGATGGCGGCTGCCGCGCGCGAGTGCGGTCGCGAGCGCAAGTGCTTCGTCGCGGTCGATGCCGGGGGCGGTCTCGATGCGATCGAGATCGAGTTCGGGTTCGGTCAGCGTGCCGGTCTTGTCGAATACCACGTGCGTCGCGCCCGCGAGGTGTTCGATCGCATCGGGCTTCACCACGAGCACGCCTGCGCCCGCGAGCACGGCGAGTGCGCGCGTCAGCGCGGCCGGCACCGCGAGCGCGAATGCGCAGGGGCAGGAGACGACGAGCACCGAGAGCGTCGCCGCGAATGCACGCGAAGGGTCGACCAGGATCCAGCCGATCGCGGTCAGCGTCGCGAGCACGAGCACGCGCGCGACGAAGCCTGCAGCCGCGCGTTCTCCGGCCTGCGCGAGACGCGGTCGCGTCGTCGCCGCGCGCGTGACGAGCAGCGCGATGCCGGCGAGCACCGTCTCGCTGCCGACGCGCTCGACGAGGAGCTCGGCCGGGCCTTCGACGACCAGGCTTCCGGCGACGAGCGGATCGCCGCGACGCTTGCGCACTGGCGCGGATTCGCCCGAGAGCAGCGCCTCGTCGACACGGCAAGCGGCGCTCGCGAGCGTGCCGTCGGCCGGCACGCCGCTGCCCTCGGCGACATGCACGCGGTCGCCGGGCTTCAACTCCGCCGCGCCGACCCGTTCGAGCGAACCGTCGTCGCGGATGCGGTCGGCGAAGCGCGGCGCGAGCCGCGCGAGCGCGTCGGTGAGGTCACCCGCGCGATGGCGCGCGCGCATCTCGAGGTGGCGCCCGACCAGCAGGATGAACACAAACATGCTGACCGAGTCGAAATAGACCTCGACGCCGCCGCGCAGCGCCTCGAACACGCTTGCCGCGTAGATCAGCGCGATCGCGAGCGCGACCGGCACGTCGATGCCGAGCACGCGCGCGCGCAACGCGCGGCGCGCGCCTTCGAAGAACGGGCGCGCGGAATAGAAGACGACGGGCGTCGCGACCAGCAGGCCGAACCAGCGCAGCAGGTCGCGCGTGCTGTCGTCGATGCCGTGGAATGCGCCGAGGTAGAGCCCGGTCGCGTACATCATCGCCTGCATCGCGCCGAAGCCCGCGACGACGAGGCGCTTGAGCGCCGCACGGGACTCGCGCTGGCGCGCGTCGTCGATCGCCTCGGCATCGAGCGGGAGCGCTTCATAGCCGGTGCGCGCGAGCGCCTCGACCACGTGTTCGAGTGAAGTGACATCCGGACGCCAGACCACGCGCGCGCGGCGCGCGGTCGCATTGACCTGCACGCGCTCGATGCCCGGCACCGCGCCGAGCGAACGTTCGATCAGCCAGACGCAGGCGCTGCAGCGGATGCCGTCCACGAGCAGCACGGCCTCGCGCGTGCCGTCCGCGGCATCGCGCACGAGGTGGCGTTCGATGCCCGGACGCGACCACGCCTGTCCGGACGCGCGCGCGGCGGACGGACGTTGCGCGGGTTCGCTGCGCAGGCGGTAGTAGTCGGCGAGTCCGAGCTGCTCGATCCATTCGGCCGCAGCGCGACAACCGTGGCAGCACATCGTGCGCGGCTGGCCGCCGATCGTCGCGACCGGTGCGTCGCGCTCAGGCAGCGCGTCGCCGCAGTGCCAGCACGCGTGCGCGTCGATGGTCATTGCGCGGGCTCGGGTGACTGCTCCGGCGGCGCGTCGGCCGGCTCGGTCGTCGGCACCTTGAACACGCGCGCGCCGGTCGGCACCGGTTCGTCCGCGTGCCGCGCACCGAGCACGATCATCCAGATGCAGCCTGCGAGCGAGGCGAGCAGGATCGCGAGGCCGAGCCACGCCACCGGTTGCCGGTACCAGCCGCCGCGTGGGGTTGGTTCGCGGGCCATCGCGGTGGCGGCCTCAGCCCCTGCCTTTGGACTGCGCGTGCAGCCAGGCCATGATCACGTGCACCTCGGCATCATCGAGACGCGACTTCCATGCGGGCATCCGGCCGGCGCGACCGTGGTTGATCGTGTGCCGGATCGTCTCGAGGTCGCCGCCGTAGAGCCAGATCGAATCGGTGAGGTCGGGTGCGCCGAGCGCCTTGTTGCCCTTGCCGTCGACGCCGTGGCAGGCCGCGCAGACCGGGAACTGCACCTGGCCCGCGGCCGCGGCGGCCTTGTCGTGCGGCGCCCCCGAGAGGCTCAGCACGTAGTTCGCGAGCTTGTCGGTGCCGCCTTCGCCGAGCGCGGGTCCGAGCGGTGGCATCGTGCCGTGGCGTCCTTCGAGGATGCTCGCGCGGATCGCCTCTTCGTCGCCGCCGTACAGCCAGTCGGTGTCGGTGAGGTCCGGTGCCCCGAGCAGCACGTTGCCCTGCGCGGTGCGGCCGTGGCAGCCCGCGCAGTTGTCGACGAACATGCGTTCGCCGATGCGCACCGCCGACGGATTGGTCGAGAGCTTGGCGATCGGCAGCGACAGGTAGAACTGCTTGTACTCGCCGATGCGCGAGTTCATCGCGGCGATGTCGTCGGCGAGCTGGCCGCGCGAGGTCCAGCCGAGCAGTCCCTTCGAATTGCCGAAGCCCGGGTACAGCGCGAGGTAGGCGAGGCCCCAGGCGAACATGCTCGCCGACAGGAACACCCACCAGCGCGGCAGCTTGCGCACGCCCTCGCGCAGCACGCCGTGCGCCCATACGTGGCCGCTGGTGCCGTCGGGCTGCACCGGGATCTCGACGCGCTGTCCCCAGATGAACAGGAAGAACGTGATGCCCATGTTGAGCACCACGAGGAACATCACCCACAACGACCAGCCGAGGCTCATGGCTCGTCTTCTCCGTCCTTCATCGGGATGCGCGCGAGCGCGTCGTACTTCTTCTTGTGGCGCTTGTTCCAGACCCAGATCCAGGTGCCGATGAAACTGAGCATCAGGATCACGGTGATCACGCCCACCACGTGGCCCCAGGCGGGACTCATGGCGTCGTGCCCGCGTGGGTCGGCTGCACGATGCCGGGCTGCGGTCCGCGCGCGGTGCCGAGTCCCTGCAGGTACGCGACCAGCGCGTCGAGCGCGGTCTTGCCTTCAAGCGCCTTCGGGGCCGACGCGATGTCCGCGTCGGCGTACGGGTCGCCGAGCGTGCGCAGCGTGCGCATGCGCGCCATGATGTCGTCCGCGTCGATCGGCTCGTTCTCGAGCCACGGGTAGCCCGGCATGTTCGACTCCGGCACGACCTTGCGCGGATCGATCAGGTGCAGGCGCTGCCACTCGTCGGAGTACTTGCCGCCGATGCGCGCGAGGTCCGGGCCGGTGCGCTTGGAGCCCCATTGGTGCGGGCGGTCGTAGACCGATTCCTCGCCGACCGAGTAGTGGCCGTAGCGCTGCGTTTCGGCGCGCAACGCGCGGATCATCTGGGTGTGGCAGAGGTAGCAGCCCTCGCGCACGTAGATGTCCTTGCCAGCGAGTCGCAGCGGGTCGTATGGCACGACGTCGGCGGTCGGGGCGATCGCGTGCGCGCGCATGAACAGCGGCGTGATCTCGGCGAGTCCGCCGAGCGACACCATGATCGCGATCGCGATGCCGAGCTTGCCGGCGTGCTTCTCGATCGCCTCGAAATACTTGTATCCACCTGCCATCGTGCTGCCTTCAGTTGAAAGGTGCGGCCATGGATGGCCGCTGCCGGGATGCCATCCTTCGACGGCATTCCCGTCGCGGGACAACGGCCGAAGCCGCGAGCGCGGATGCGGGCATCAGCTCGCCACCGGCAGCGGCGCCGGCACCTGGTGCGGCACCGGCTCGGGGATCGGCACCGGGATCGGCGAGATCAGGTGCTTGCGCGCATCCGACGCGGTGTGCCAGAGGTTCCACGCCATCACGACCATGCCGATCACGATCAGCACGCCGCCGAGGAAGCGCACGAGGTAGAGCGGCTTGACCGCGATCAGGCTGTCGATGAACGCGTACGTGAGCGAACCGTCGTCGCCGGTCGCGCGCCACATCAGGGCCTCGGTCACGCCGGCCGCCCACATCGAGATCACGTACAGCAGCAGGCCCGAGGTGTGCAGCCAGAAATGCCATTCCATCGCGCCGCGCGAGTGCATCTCGGGCTTGCCGAGCGCGCGCGGCGCCATCGCGTACAGCGATCCGATCGTGATCATCGCGACCCAGCCGATCGAGCCCGCGTGCACGTGCGCGATCGTCCAGTCGGTGTAGTGCGAGAGCGCGTTGACCGACTTGATCGCCATCATCGAGCCTTCGAGGGTCGATGCCGCGTAGAACACCAGCGCGAGCACCATGAACTTCGCGGCCGGGTCGGTCTTGAGCTTGTGCCACGAGCCGTTGAACGTGAGCAGGCCGTTCGCGGCCGAGCCCCAGCTCGGCATCAGCAGCACGAGCGAGAACGCCATGCCGACCGACTGCACCCAGTCGGGCAGCGCGGTGTACATCAGGTGGTGCGACCCGGCCCACATGTAGACCGAGATCAGCGCCCAGAAATTGACGATCGAGAAGCGGTAGCTCCAGAGCGGCTGCTGCGCCTGGCGCGGCACGAAGTAGTACATCATCCCGAGGAAGCCCGCGGTCAGGAAGAACGCGACCGCGTTGTGGCCGTACCACCACTGCACCATCGCATCGACGGTGCCCGAGTAGATCGGATACGACTTGAACAGCGATACCGGCAGCACGAGGTTGTTGACGATGTGCAGCAGGCCGACCGCGATGATGAACGCGCCGTAGTACCAGTTCGCGACATAGATGTGCTGGATGCGCCGACGCCGCAGCGTGCCGAAGAACACCGTGCCGAAGCTGACCCAGACCACCGCGATCAGCACGTCGATCGGCCACTCGGCCTCGGCGTATTCCTTGCTCTGGGTGAAACCGAGCGGTATGGTCACCATCGCGAGCACGCATGCGAGCTGCCAGCCCCAGAACGTCAGGTTCGCGAGTCGCGGCAGGGCGAGGCGCGTGTGGCCCGTGCGTTGCACGATGTAGTAGCAGGTGCCCATCAGCGCCGAACCGCCGAACGCGAAGATCACGCCGAAGGTGTGGTCCGGGCGCAGGCGACTGAACGTGAGCCAGGGCTGGTCGAAGTTGAGCGCAGGCCAGGCGAGCTGGGCCGCGACGAAGACGCCGAGGCCCATGCCGACGATGCCCCAGATCGCCGCGGCGAGCAGGAACAGTCGGACCACGTGGTCGTTGTAGGTTTCGGTGTTCGGCATGCTGCACCAAGGCTGTGGACCGCGTATTTTCGGCCAATCCGCTCGATCGCGGATTGACCTGGATCAGGACATGATGCCGCAGTTCGGCATCGCCAGTGCGACAGCGCGTCGCGGATCGCCGCACGCCGGCAGCTGAACGGGGGTGTGATGAAGCAGCCGGTGACGGGCATGGGCGAGGCCGACCTCGAGGCGCTGTGCGGCGGCTGGCCCGGCGTCACGCACTCGGTCAAGTGGGAAGTCGACCTGGTCTACAGCGTCGCGAACAAGATGTTCGCGGTGATGTGCACGATCGGCCCCGAGCGCGGACGCCTGTCGTTCAAGGTCGACCCCGAACGTTTCCTCGAACTCGGCGACCAGCCCGGCATGGCGCCGGCGCATTACATGGCACGCGCGTTCTGGATCAGCGTGACCGAACCCGAGCGCTTCGACCGCGACGAACTCGCCGCTTACGTTCGCCGTTCCTACGAACTCGTGCGCGCGAACCTGTCGAAGAAGCTGCAGGCGACGCTCTCCGACCCGCCGGCGTGACCGCAGCGGGTGGCCAGGCCGGGCAACGCTCGGGCGCGCCGCGGCCGCGATCCGCGCGCATGAGTGCAGGGCCGGTGCGCTCTTCTTTGCGCAGCTGGCGCGGCTGGTTCGCCTATGCGGCGGCGTGGCTCGCGATCGGACTCTGGCTCGGCATCAATGTCGTCATCGGCCACCGCAACAGCGGCGAGGCGATCCCGCCGTGGGAGCCGATGACCTGGGAACTCAGCAGCGCGGTCGTGATGGCCGTGCTCGCGCTCGCGCTCGCGGCGTTCGAGCGGCGATTCCCGCTCTCGGGCGCGGGCTGGACGCGCCGGCTGTGGCCGCACCTGCTCGCGGTGCCGGTGTTTTCGCTGCTGCATACCGTCGGCATGGTCGCGATCCGCAAGGCCGTGTACCTGCTCCAGGGGCGCAGCTACGACTTCGGCGATCCGCTGCTCGGCTACGCCTACGAACTGCAGAAGGACCTGATCAGCTACGCGCTGATCGCCGCGGCGTGCGTCGGCATCCGCGCGCTGCGCCGGCGCCGCGAGCGCGAACTCGCGATGCTGCGGCTCGAGCGTGACCTCGTCGACGCGCGCCTGGCCCGGCTCACCGCGCAGGTCGAACCGCATTTCATGTTCAACACGCTCAATGCGATCGCCAACCGCATGCACGAGGACGTCGACGCGGCCGATCGCATGATCGCCGCGTTCGCGGGCCTCATGCGCGCGGCGCTCGTCGAATCGGGCGAGACGCAGGTGGCGGTGGCCGAGGAGGTCGCGTGGCTCGAGCGCTATCTCGACCTCATGCGCGAGCGCTTCCGCGGCAAGCTCGAAACCCGCATCGATGTCGATCCGGCGGCGTGCGCGCTGCGCATGCCGCGCCTGCTGCTGCAGCCGCTGGTCGAGAACGCGTTCCAGCACGGGCTCGCGTCGGGTCGCGGCAGCGTGGTGGTCTCGATCCGGCGCGACGGCGCGCGCCTGCGATGCACGGTCGACGATGACGGCGCGGGGTTCGCAGCGGACGCGGTCGACGGCACCGGGCTCGTGAACGTGCGCAGCCGGCTCGAGATCCTCCATCCGGGTGCGCATGTACTCGAGATCGGTCCGCGC
>JAEYZH010000038.1 GCA_023430685.1 Pseudomonadota bacterium
ATTGGTGTTTGGTGATTGGTGATTGGTGATTGGTGATTGGTGATTGGTGATTGGTGATTGGTGATTGGTGATTGGTGATTGGTGATTTGCAGATCATGATCGGTGTCGGGTGGTTGGCATCCGGGAGATACAACTACCTCTGATCCCGGCTTTCACCAATCACCAATCTCCAATCACCATTCACACATCGGCTACAGCGTGCGAGCGACCTCGATGCGTTCGAAGCACTCGATCTGGTCGCCCGGCTTGATGTCGTTGTATTGCTTCACGCCGATGCCGCATTCGGTGCCGTTGCGCACCTCGTCGACGTTCTCCTTGAAGCGGCGCAGCGATTCGAGTTCGCCCTGGAAGATCACCGTGTTGTCGCGCAGCACGCGGATCGGCTTGTTGCGCTTGACGGTGCCCTCGATGACCATGCAGCCGGCGATCGCGCCAAACTTCGAGCTGCGGAACACGTCCCGCACCTGCGCGATGCCGATGATCTCCTCGCGCACCTCGTTGCCGAGCAGCCCGGTCGCGACCTGCTTCACCTGGTCGATCACGTCGTAAATGATCGAGAAGTAGCGCAGGTCGAGCCCGTTCGACTCGATGATCCGGCGCGCGGACGCGTCCGCGCGAACGTTGAAGCCGATGATCACGGCCTTCGAGGCCGCGGCCAGCGTCGCGTCGGATTCGGTGATGCCGCCGACGCCCGACGCGATCACGTTGACGCGGATCGCATCGGTGGTGATCGCGCTCAGCGATTCGCGCAGCGCTTCGGCGGAGCCCTGCACGTCGGCCTTGACGACGAGGTTCAGGGTCAACTGGCCCTGGCCCTCGCCCATCTGCGCCATGATGTCTTCCATGCGGTTGCCCGCCTGCTTGACCAGGCGCGACTCGCGGCGCTTCTGGTGGCGCTGCTGCGCGACGTCCTTGGCCAGGCGCTCGTCGGCGACCACGACGAAATCGTCGCCCGCCTGCGGCACGCCCGAGAGGCCGAGCACCTGCACCGGGATCGACGGACCGGCCGATTCGACCTGCCGGCCGGTCTCGTCGAACAGCGCGCGCACGCGGCCGTACTCGACGCCGCAGACGAGGAAGTCGCCGCGCGCGAGCAGGCCCTGCTGCACCAGCACGGTCGCGACGGGGCCGCGGCCCTTGTCGAGGCTCGATTCGATCACCGCGCCACTCGCGCGGCCGTCCGGCACCGCCTGCAGGTCCATCACCTCGGCCTGCACCGAAATCGCGTCGAGCAGGTTGTCCACGCCGTCGCCGGTCTTGGCCGACACCGGCACGAACTGCACGTCGCCACCCCATTCCTCGGACACCACTTCATGCTGCACGAGGCCTTGCTTGACGTGGTCCGGATTGGCTTCCGGCTTGTCCATCTTGTTCATCGCGACGATCAGCGGAACCTTCGCGGCGCGTGCGTGCTGGATCGCTTCGACGGTCTGGGGCATCACGCCGTCGTCGGCGGCGACGACCAGCACGACGATGTCGGTCGACTGCGCGCCACGCGCGCGCATCGACGAGAACGCCGCATGGCCCGGCGTGTCGAGGAACGTGATGACGCCCTTCGGCGTGTCGACGTGGTACGCGCCGATATGCTGCGTGATGCCGCCGGCTTCGCCCGACGCGACCTTGGTGCGTCGGATGTAGTCGAGCAGCGAGGTCTTGCCATGGTCCACGTGGCCCATGATCGTGACCACCGGCGGACGCGGCGCGCGATCGCCTTCCACCTGCTGCGCGAGCAGCGTGGTTTCGGCGCTCGTGTCCTCGGCCGCGACCACCTTGTGGCCGAGTTCCTCGGCCACCAGCACCGCGGTATCGTGGTCGATCGACTGGTTGATCGTCACCATCACTCCCATCTTGAACAGCGCCTTGACCACGTCGGCGCCCTTGACCGCGAGCTTTGCGGCGAGGTCCGCCACGGTGATCGTGTCGCCGACCGCGATCTCGCGCACGACCGGCGCGGTCGGGCGCGAGAACGCATGTGCGGGACCGCTGCGCGTCTGTTCGGCCGAACGCGTCTTCGGACGCTTGCGACCGGTACGGCGCGCCGCGCCTTCGCGCGAGAGATGCAGTTCGTTGCCGAAGTAGCGCGCGGCGCCGCCTTCCTCGCTCGTGCCTTCCTCGCGCATGCGGTGCGAGCCATGGCGCGGCTTGTGGCGGCCGTGGCCATCGGGCTCGGCGACGGGTTCGCGCGGGCGCTCGACACGCGGGCGCTCGCCTTCCTTCGGTGTCGCTGCCGCGGCATCGACGGGCGCGCCGGCAGGCGCAGCGACGGCGTCGACGCGGCCTTCCTCGCTACGCTTGCGCGCTTCTTCCTCGGCGGCGGTGCGACGCGCTTCCTCGGCCGCGCGCATCTTCGCGTCCTCGTCCTGGCGGCGGCGATCGGCCTCGGCGCGCGCCTGGTCCTCGGCTTCCCGCTTGAGCTGTGACTCACCGAGCTTGCGCAATGCGTCCTCGCGTTCGGGATCGACCTGCTGGCCTTCCTCGACCACGCTGCGCTTGACGTAGGTGCGCTTCTGGCGCACTTCGACGTTGACGGTCTTGGCCGCCGCACCACGCTGGCCCGGAGCCACCGTGATCTCGCTGACGGTGCGGCGCTTCAACGTGATCTGGCGCGGCGACGCGGCGGCTTCGGCGGGCGCCTCTTCCTTCTTGCCGTGGGTGCGGCGCAGGAATCCGAGCAGCTTCACCTTCTCGGTGCTGCTGATCACCTGTTCGGGATCCGAAAACTTCATGCCGGCTTCGCCGAGCTGCGACAGCAGCTTGTCGACCGGGGTGCCGAGGACCTTGGCCAGTTGCTTGATCGTGACGTCCGACATCGATTTGGTACTCCTAAGGTCCGTCCTGCACGTACGGTTGTCGCCGATCAGGCTCCGCCCCGCAGGGCGCCCGTCGTGCCTCGACACCCCGGGCGGCGCGCCGATCCCGGCGCCCACCCGTCCCGCATCGCGGGTTCGGCGGTTACGCGGCTTCCGCCGCGCGTGCCGCCATGATCAATCCTGCCGCCGTGTCCTCGTCGATGCCCTCGATGCCGAGTTCCATGAACTCGTCGGTGGCGAGATCGGCGAGGTTCTCGCGCGTGGCGATGCCGTGCGAGGCGAGTTCGAACGCGAGCGCCTCGTCCATGCCTTCGACCGCGAGCAGGTCCTGCGCGGGCTGGTGCTCGTCGATGCCTTCCTCGACCGCGAGTGCTTCGGTCAGCAGCGCATCGCGCGCACGCGCACGCAGTTCCTCGACGATGTCCTCGTCGAAGCCCTCGATGCCGAGCAGTTCGGCAGTCGGCACGTAGGCGATTTCCTCGACCGTCGAGAAGCCTTCCTGCACGAGGATCTGCGCGATCTCGCCGTCGACCTCGAGCTTGGCGATGAACAGCTCGCGCGCGGAAGCCTGCTCGGCCTCGCTCTTCTGGCGCACCTGGTCGGCGGTCATCACGTTGAGCTGCCAACCCGAGAGCTTGCTCGCGAGGCGCACGTTCTGGCCGCCGCGACCGATCGCCTGGGACAGCTTGTCCTCGGCCACCGCGATGTCCATCGAGTGCTTTTCCTCGTCGACGATGATCGACTGCACTTCCGCCGGCGCCATCGCGTTGATGACGAACTGGGCCGGATTGTCGTTCCACAGCACGATGTCGATGCGCTCGCCGTTGAGCTCGTTCGACACCGCCTGCACGCGCGAACCGCGCATGCCGATGCAGGCGCCGATCGGATCGGTGCGATGGTCGTGCGCGAGCACCGCGATCTTGGCACGGTCGCCCGGATCGCGCGCGCAGGCCTTGATCTCGACCAGGCCCTGGCCGACTTCGGGCACTTCGAGCTTGAACAGTTCCATCATCAGCTCGGGTGCGGTGCGCGAAACGAACAGCTGCGGACCGCGCAATTCGGAACGCACTTCGTAGAGATAGCCACGCAGGCGGTCGCCGACGCGCACGGCTTCGCGCGGGATGCAGCGGTCGCGCGGCACGAACGCCTCGGCATTGCCGCCGAGGTCGAGGTAGACGCTGCCCCGCTCGACGCGCTTGACGATGCCGGTGATGAGCTCGCCGATGCGGTCCTTGTAGGCATCCACGACCAGCGCACGCTCGGCCTCGCGCACGCGCTGCACGATGACCTGCTTGGCAGCCTGCGCCGAGATGCGCCCGAAATCCGGGTTTTCGATCGGCTCCTCGATGAACGCGCCGACTTCGATCTCCGGCACGTCGTCGATCGCGTCCATCAGGCGCAGCTGGCGATCCGGCGATTCCATCACGACGTCGTCGGCGACGACTTCCCAGCGACGGAATGTCTCGTACTCGCCGCTGTCGCGGTCGATCGACACGCGCACGGCGACATCCTGTTCGGGATAGCGCTTCTTGGCCGCCGACGCGAGCGCGGCTTCCATCGCCTCGAAGATCACACCCTTCGGGACGCCTTTTTCGTTGGCCACCGCATCGACGACCAGCAACAGATCCTTGCTCATTTCATGCTCCTTCGGTCCGCCCGACGGGGGCCCGAACGATGATCCGGTGAACCCGGCTTCCGGTTGACCGCGCCGGCTTCTGGCCGCCGCGTTCCATGGGTGATGACGCCTTCCGCGCGCCGCGCGCCTGTTTCGCCGCGGCCGCGATACCGCTATTGAACTCCACGCTTGCGCTTGCCCGGCGCGGGCTCGCCCGCCTTCGCGGGAGCGAGTCCGAGCGCCGCGTAATCCGGCACCAGCCGCGCCTTCGCGATGTTCGCGTGCGCGACCTGCACCGGCTTGCCGTCCTGGTCGATCGTCACGCGCTCGTCGTCGACGGCCTCGATGCGGCCCTGGAAGCGGCGCCGTCCGTCGATCGGCAGGTTCACGTTGATCTTCGCCTGCTCGCCGAGGAAGCGCTCGAAATGCGCCGGCGTGAACAGCGGACGCTCGAGCCCGGGCGACGACACCTCGAGCGTGTAGCGGCCCGCGACCGGATCGTTCACGTCGAGCAGCGCCGAGATCTCGCGGCTCGCGCGCTCGCAGTCGTCGATCGTGACGCCGCGCTCGGGCTCGTCGATGTAGACGCGCAGCAGGCTGCTGCCGCTGTTCGCGCTGAACTCGATGCCCACGAGTTCGAGGCCGAGATCGGCGATCGCGGGCTCGAGCAACTGGCTGAGTTCGTCGTTCGTCATGTATGGGCCGGCCGCGCGAATACCAGATCCCGCGGCCCGAATGTCCTGGAAACACAAACAAAAAATGGGCACGAGGCCCATTCCGTAGTTCGCCGTTGTATGCATCCCACATCGGCGGCACTGCCCGCGGGCAGCCGGCGCATCCTGCGCCTGATCTCGGCAGCGTTCAAGACCCAAGAAAAAGGCCGCCAGAGGCGGCCCATCCCTTGGACTCGAAACTGGTAGCGGGGGCAGGATTTGAACCTGCGACCTTCGGGTTATGAGCCCGACGAGCTGCCAGACTGCTCCACCCCGCACCGAGCTGCGCAGGATAGCGGGAAGCGCGCCGGCAGGCAAGCCCGGCGACGCCTCACGGCGCGATCGAGCTGCCGACGCGCATCGCCTCGTTGCACCAGTCGAGCAGCGGGCCCCACCCGAGTCCGAGCGCGAACAGCGCGAGGCCGTTCAGCGACAGGGTCCAGCGGAAGCCGCGGTCGCGCGGCAGCGCCAGCGGCGCGTCGTCGGCGGGCGCGTCGAAGTACATGACCTTGACCACGCGCAGGTAGTAGTAGAGGCCGACGATCGCGAAAACGATCGCGACGATCGCGAGCCACAGCTGGCCCGCGTCGATCGCGGCCTTCAGCACCATGAGCTTGGCGAAGAAGCCGATCAGCGGCGGCACGCCCGCGAGCGAGAACATCGCGGCCGCCATCACGCCGGCGTACCACGGATTGCGGCGGTTGAGACCCTTGAAATCGTCGATCTCCTCGGCCTCGAAGCCCGCTCGCGCGAGCAGCATGATCATGCCGAAGGCGACCGCCGCCATCAGCGCATAGCTGATCATGTAGAACATCGCCGCCGCGTAGCCGTCGGGCGTGCCGCCGACGAAGCCGAGCAGCAGGAAGCCGATGTGCGAAATCGTCGAGTACGCCAGCATGCGCTTGAGGTTGGTCTGTGCGATCGCGAACAGGTTTCCGACCGCGAGCGAGAGCACCGCGAGCAGCGCGAGCATCTGCGTCCAGTGCTCGCTCATGCCGCCCATCGCGCCCTCGAGCAGGCGCCACGCGAGTGCGAACGCACCGAGCTTGGACACCGAGCCGATGAACAGCGTGACCGCGGTGGGCGCGCCCTGGTAGACGTCGGGCAGCCACATGTGGAATGGCGCCGCGCCGAGCTTGAACGTGGCGCCGATCACGAGGAACACGAGCCCGAACGCGAGCAGCGTGCGATGCGGGCTCGCCGACGTCGCGGCCGCCTGGATCGTCGCGAGGTCGAGCGAGCCGGTCGCGCCGTAGATCATCGACATGCCGTACAGCAGCATGCCGGAGGCGAGCGAGCCGAGCACGAAGTACTTGATCGCGGCCTCGGCCGAGACCGGCGAATCGCGGTTCAGCGCGACCAGCGCGTACGAGCTCAGCGTGAGCAGTTCGAGGCCGAGGAATACCGTCACGAGGTTGCCGGCCGAGACCAGCAGCATCGTGCCGAGCGTCGCGAACAGCAGCAGCAGGTAGAACTCGCCGACGAACAGCTTGCGCTGGCGCAGGTAGTCGCGGCTGTAGGCGAACACGAGCGCCGTCGTCAGCAGCACGAACAGCTTGAGCACGGTGGCGACGCCATCGCGCAGGAACATGCCGTCGAACGCGGGCACGGTGGCGCCGGCCTCCGGCGCGCCTTGCCACACGAACCATGCGGTGACCGCGATCGCGGCCAGCGACAGCCAGTGCGTGAGGTCGCGTCGGTCGGGCTTGATGAACAGGTCGACCAGCAGGATCGCGAAGGTCGCGCCGAGCAGGAAGATCTCGGGCAACAGCGTGGTCAGGTCGTCGGGATTGAACTGGATCATGTCGTGCTGCTCACAGCTTGGCCAGGCCGATTTGCTGCACGAGCTGCAGCACCGCAGGTTCCATCAGGTCGATCAACGGCTTCGGGTACACGCCGAACGCGATCACCGCCGCCGCGAACGATCCGAGCACGATCCACTCGCGCGCATCGAGATCCTTCATCTTCGCGACCTCGGCATTGGCGACTTCGCCGAACACGACGCGCTTGACCAGCCACAGCGTGTAGGCGGCGCTGATGATCAGCGTGAAGGTCGCGAACAGCGCAACCAGCGGACTCTGCTGGAACGCCGCGAGGACGACCATGAACTCGCCGACGAAACCGGAGGTCCCGGGCAGGCCGGAGTTCGCCATCGCGAACAGCACCATGAATGCGGCGAACCAGGGCATCACGTTGGCGACACCGCCGTAGTCCTTGATCATGCGCGAGTGCAGCCGGTCGTACATGACGCCGATGCACGAGAACATCGCGCCGGACACGAAGCCGTGCGAGACCATCTGCACCATCGCGCCCTGGATGCCGAGGCGCGCGCCGAGCGGGTTCGCGTTCTCGCGCACCAGCGCCAGCGCGATGAAGATGCCGAGCGTCACGAAGCCCATGTGCGCGATCGAGGAGTACGCGATCAGCTTCTTCATGTCCTCCTGCACCAGCGCGACATAGCCGATGTAGATGATCGCGACCAGCGACAACGCGATCACCAGCCACGCGAATTCCTGCGACGCATCCGGCGTGATCGGCAGCGAGAAGCGGATGAAGCCGTAGCCGCCGACCTTCAGCATGATCGCGGCCAGGATCACCGAACCGCCGGTCGGCGCCTCGACGTGCGCGTCCGGCAGCCAGGTGTGCACCGGCCACATCGGGACCTTGATCGCGAACCCGAGCAGGAACGCGAAGAACAGCCACGCCTGCTCGCGCGGCCCGAGGTTCGCGGCCGAGAACGCGGCGAGCGAGAACTCGCCGGTCTTCATGTGCAGGTAGATCAGGCCGACCAGCATGAAGATCGAGCCGAGGAAGGTGTAGATGAAGAACTTCAGCGTCGCGTAGACGCGGCGCGGCCCGCCCCAGATGCCGATGATGATGAACATCGGGATCAGCATCGCCTCGAAGAACACGTAGAACAGCAATGCGTCGGTCGCCGCGAACACGCCGATCAGCATGCCCTCGAGCACCAGCATCGCGGCCATGTACTGCGAGACGCGCTGCTGGATCGGCCCCCACGAGCCGATCACCACGAGCACGCTCGTGAACGAGGTCAGCACGATCATCGCGACCGAGATGCCGTCTGCCGAGAGCGCGTAGTTGGAACGGATCGCCGGGATCCACTCGAGCGATTCGGCGAACTGCATCACCGCACCGGACGGATCGTAGCCCGTCCACAGCGGGATCGAGAGCAGGAAGGTCGCCAGCGCCGTCGCGAGCGCGAGCCAGCGCGCCGCGTTCGCCTCGCGGCCGAACGCGAGCACGGCGACCGCGCCGAGGATCGGCAGCCAGATCAGGACGCTCAGGAGATGCGGGACTTGCATGGTCGTGTTCTGTCCTGTCGATCAGAGGGCCGCGCGCGCGTACCACCACACGCCGCCGAGCAAGGCGACCAGGCCGAGGATCATCGCGAATGCATAGTGATAGAGGTAACCCGACTGCAGCCAGCGCACCGTGGCCGCGACGCGCGCCACCAGGGCTGCCGAGCCGTTGACCGCGACGCCGTCGATGAGGCCGGCATCACCGCCCTTCCAGAGGCCGCGTCCGAGCGCGACGCCGCCGCGAGCGAACACCGCCTGGTACAGCTCGTCGATCCAGTACTTGTTCGCCAGCACGGTGTAAATCGGACGCAACGCAGCCTTCGCCTTGTCGGCGATGCCGGGATTCAGCAGCCAGATCCAGGTCGCGACCGCGAAGCCGGCCAGCGCGAGCCAGAACGGTGCCTGCGTGAACCCGTGCACGACCATCGCGAGCGGACCGTGGAACTCGTGGCCGAGTTCGGAGAGCACGTCGTTCGCTTCGCGCACGCGGATCGCGCCGCCGAACCAGCCTTCGAACAGCATCGGCCCGATCGTGGGCCAGCCGATCAGCACCGAGGGGATCGCGAGCAGGGCCAGCGGCAGCGTGATCACCCACGGCGATTCGTGCGGCGCATGCGCGAGGTGGCCCGGCGCATGGTGCCCGTGGTCGTCGTGGTGCCCGTGGCCATGCCCATGCGCGTGGGGCGCATCGACGACGAAGCGTTCCTTGCCGTGGAACGTCATGTAGAGCAGCCGGAAGCTGTACAGCGCGGTCACGAATACGCCCGCGAGCACGCAGAAGTAGGCATATCCCGAACCGAAGCGGTCGGAAAGTCCGACGGCCTCGATGATCGCGTCCTTCGAGAAGAAGCCCGCGAAACCGGGCGCGCCTGCGAGCGCGAGCGAACCCAGCCACATCGTGATCCACGTGACCGGCATATGGCGGCGCAGGCCGCCCATGTGGCGCATGTCCTGCTCGTGGTGCATCGCGACGATGACCGAACCCGCGCCGAGGAACAGCAGCGCCTTGAAGAACGCATGCGTCATCAGGTGGTAGACGCCGCCGGCGTAGGCCGACACGCCGAGCGCGACCGTCATGTAGCCGAGCTGGGACAGTGTCGAGTACGCGACCACGCGCTTGATGTCGTTCTGCACGATGCCGATCAGCCCGGTGAACAGCGCGGTGGTCGCGCCGATCACGAGCACGAACGACAATGCGGTTTCGCTGAGTTCGAACAGCGGCGACATGCGCGCGACCATGAAGATGCCCGCGGTGACCATCGTCGCCGCGTGGATCAGCGCCGAGATCGGCGTCGGGCCTTCCATCGAATCCGGGAGCCACACGTGCAGCGGCACCTGCGCCGACTTGCCCATCGCGCCGATGAACAGGCAGATGCAGACGATCGTCGCGATGCTCCACGGGTGCCCCGCGAAGATCTCGACGGTGCGCGCGCCGGCCGCGTCGCCTAGCGTGTTCTGGAACACCTGCGCGTAGTCGAGCGAGCCGTACCAGAACACCACGCCCGCGATGCCGAGCAGGAAGCCGAAGTCGCCGACGCGGTTGACGAGGAACGCCTTGAGGTTCGCGAAGATCGCGCTCGGACGCTTGAACCAGAAACCGATCAGCAGGTAGGACACGAGGCCGACCGCTTCCCAGCCGAAGAACAGCTGCAGGAAGTTGTTGCTCATCACGAGCATCAGCATCGAGAACGTGAACAGCGCGATGTAGCTGAAGAAGCGCTGGAAGCCGTCGTCGTCGCGCATGTAGCCGATCGTGTAGACGTGCACCATCAGCGAAACGAAGGTGACGACCACCATCATCATCGCGGTCAGGCGGTCGACCATGAATCCGACGTTGGCGCTGAACGATCCCACCTCGAACCAGGTGTAGAGGTTCTGGTTGAACGTTCCCGCGCCACCCCACACGAGCTGGTAGAGGACGACGAAGGACAACGCGCACGACAGCGCCACGCCCGCGATCGTCACCGCGGCGGCGCCGGCGCGACCGACCTGGCGGCCGAACAGGCCGGCGACCACCGCGCCGAACAGCGGCGCCAGCACGATCAGCAGCAACAGTGTCTTGGAGAGCATCATCGATCAGCCCTTCATCGAATCGATTTCGGTCACGTTGATCGTCGCGCGGTTGCGGAACAGCACCACGAGGATCGCGAGGCCGATCGCGGCTTCCGCCGCCGCGACGGTCAGGATGAAGAACACGAACACCTGGCCGCCGGGATCACCGAGCCAGCGCGAGAACGCGACGAAGTTGGTGTTGACCGCGAGCAGCATGAGCTCGATCGCCATCAGCAGCGTGATGACGTTCTTGCGGTTGATGAAGATGCCGGCGACCGCGATGCAGAACAGCGCCGCGCCGAGGGTCAGGAAGTGGGCGAGCGTGATCATGGCGTGGGTGCCTCCGGCTTGGCGGCGGGCTTCTCCGCAGCCATCTTGACGATGCGGATGCGGTCGCGCGGCTGCACGAGCACCTGCCTCGCCGGATTCTGCGTGCGCACGCCGACGCGGTGGCGCAGGGTCAGCGGGATCGCCGCGATGATCGCAACCGTCAGGATCAACGCCGCGACTTCGAACGGCAGCAGGAACCGGCTGAACAACGCGGTCGCGAGCCACTCGGTGTTCGACATGCCCGCCGCGAGCGCGGGATCGGCGATCGCGGGCACCTGCATCGCGCGCACGCCGATCAGCGCGAGCATCTCCAGCAGCATGACCACGGCGACCGCGAGCCCGAGTGGCAACGCGCGGATGAAGCCCTCGCGCAGCGGGTCGAGGTCGAGGTCGAGCATCATCACGACGAACAGGAACAGCACCATCACCGCGCCGACGTAGACCAGCACCAGCACGATCGCGAGGAACTCGGCATCGGCGAGCAGCCAGCTGCAGGCGGTGGAGAAGAACGTGAGCACGAGGCAAAGCGCGGCGTGGACCGGACTGCGAACGCCCATCACGGCGAGCGCGGCCAGGACGGAGACCGTCGCGAATGCGTAGAAGCAGATCAGCTCGAAAGTCATGCGCGCCCCGCTCCGCCGTGCCGGCCGGCGCGTACGCGCGTCGGGGCCGGCTGCCATGTCTGGTTGGTGTGCATCATCGGTAGGCCGCGTCCTGTGAGCGTGCCGCGGCGATCTCGGCCTCGAATCGATCACCGATCGCGAGCAGCTGCAGCTTGGTCACGACGTTCTCGCCGCGCTGCTCGAAGTGGTACTCGTGGATCGAAGTCTCGACGATCGAGTCGACCGGGCAGCTCTCCTCGCAGAAGCCGCAGAAGATGCACTTGAACAGGTCGATGTCGTAGCGCGTGGTGCGGCGCGTGCCATCCTCGCGCGGCGCCGAGTCGATCGTGATCGCGAGCGCCGGGCACACCGCCTCGCACAGCTTGCACGCGATGCAGCGTTCCTCGCCGTTCGGATAGCGGCGCAGCGCGTGCAGCCCGCGGAAGCGGTTCGACTTCGGGATGTGCTCCATCGGGTAGCGCATCGTGTACTTGGGCTTCCACAGGTACTTGAACGTGAGCTTGAGGCCCCCGAGCAGTTCCAGGAGGAGCAGGCTTTCGAGATAGTTCGCGATTCGTTTCATTCCGATGGCCTCAGGCGCCCGCCGTGACCCAGCCGAAGTACTTCATGCAACCGGCCACGAACACCCACGCGATCGTGATCGGGATGAAGACCTTCCAGCCGAGGCGCATGATCTGGTCGTAGCGATAGCGCGGGAACGTCGCGCGGAACCAGACGAACGCAGTTGCGAAGAAGAACGCCTTGGCGACGAACCACCACCAGCCCGGCGCGCCGAGCACGCCCCAGCTCGCGGGGAACGGCGACAGCCATCCGCCGAGGAACAGCAGCGGCACGAGGAACGAGACCAGGATCATGTTCGCGTATTCGGTCAGGAAGAACACCGCGAACGGCGCGCCCGAATACTCGACGTGGAAGCCCGCGACGATCTCCGACTCGCCTTCGGCGACGTCGAACGGCGAACGGTTGGTCTCGGCCACGCCGGAGACGAAATAGATCACGAACATCGGCAGCAGCGGCAGCCAGAACCAGTCGAGCAGGCCCTTGGCACCGGATTGCGCGGCGACGATGTCGGAAAGATTGAGGCTGCCCGCGAGGATCAGCACGCCGACCAGCGAGAAGCCCATCGCGATCTCGTAGCTGACCACCTGCGCCGCCGAGCGCATCGCGCCGAGCATCGCGTAGCGCGAGTTCGAGGCCCAGCCCGCGATGATGATGCCGTACACGCCCATCGAGGTCATCGCGAGCAGGAACAGCAGTCCCGCGTTCGCGTCCGACCATGCCTTGTGCGGACCGAACGGCACCACCGCCCACGCGGCGAACGCAGGCAGCAGCGCCCACAGCGGCGCGAGCAGGAACAGGCCGCGATTGGCCTTGGCCGGGTAGACGACTTCCTTCAACAGCAGCTTGAACACGTCCGCGAAGGTCTGCGCGAGTCCGAACGGCCCGACGCTGTTCGGCCCCATGCGCACGTGCATCCAGCCGATCACCTTGCGTTCCCACCACACGTACATCGCGACCGCGATGATCAGCGGCAGCAGCGGGAACAGGAACAGGCCGATCGCCATCGACAGCGTCGGGAACGTCGCGACGAACCACTCGTAGGCGGCAATGATCTGGCTCATGTCGACGTCACGCCTTCACGATCTCGAGGGAGGCGCCATGCGCCGGCAAGGCCGAAGCCGCGGAATGGCCGGCTTCGATCCAGGCGGCGCCACGCGGCACGCGCCGCGAGAGTTCCACCGGCAGGTCGACGCCGTCCACGCGAGCCGCCGATCCATGGCCGAGCCCGAGCGCGAGTGCGTCTTCCGGGTTCAGCGTCACGCTGGCCGCGCGATTGAGCGGATGGGCCTGCAGCGCAGGCGAGCGTCGCAGCACCGCGTCGGCGCGGTAGATCGCCGTGGTCGCGATGCGATCGAAACGCCCGGGTCCGGCGGCCGCGGGTGCATCGGTCGATGCCGACGCTTGCCCGGCAGGCGGGTTCACCGGCTCGGCGTGCGCGCACAGCTCGCGCAGTTCGTCGAAGCTCATGAACTGGAAACCCGGCAGCGACAACGCGGCGCCGAGCGAACGCAGCACCTTCCAGCCCGACTTCGCGTCCCCCGGCAACTTCGCCGCGGGCGCGAGTCGCTGCTCGATGCCGTCGACGTTGGTGTAGGTGCCCTCGATTTCGGGCGGCAAGCCGATCGGCAGTACCGCATGCGCGGTGCGACGCACGCCGCTGCACGCGTACGCACCCGCGTAGACATGGAACGCGGTGCCGGAGCGTGCGCGGTCGTACGCGGCAGGCGCGTGCATGTCCTGCGAACCGGCGTGCCAGGTCAGCAACGCCGCAGGCGGATCGGCGAGCATCGCGGCGGCATCGCGGCCGCCGCTGCGCGGCAGCGCGCCCGCGCGCGCGAGCCCGATCGCATTCGCGCCTGACGGGATCTCGTTGCACGCCGCACCGGTCGCGAGCGCGACAAAGCGCGCGGCTGCGCGCAGGCTCGACGCGTCGCGCGCATTGACCGCGGTCTCGCCGAGGATCAGCACGGCATTCCCCGCGGCTGCGAGCGCGTCGACGAGCGAGCGCGCGGAATTGCCCGCGTCGCGGCCCGCGATCGCGCGCGCGAGCGAGGCCGACTGCGGCAGGTGACCGAGGTCGTTCGCGGCCTTCGCGAGCGCGAGCACGGTCGCCGCGAGCGCGCCTGGCGGCACGATCGTCCTGCTGGCAGGTTCGAACGCGAGGTCGAAATCGAGCGGATTGATCACGTGCACCTGCGCGCCGGCCTTCCAGGCCTTGCGGATGCGCTGGTGCAGCAACGGCATTTCGTGGCGCGGATTGCAGCCGACGAGCACGACGACGTCGGCACGCTCGATTTCGGCCACCGGCATCTGGAACATCGGCGCGGCCGGCTGGTCCGAGAAATCCTGCACGCGCAGGCGATGGTCGATATGGTCGCTGCCGAGGCCGCGCAGCAGCTGCGCGAGCAGGAAACCTTCCTCGTTCGATGCGAGCGGCGCGACCAGGGCACCGATGTCGCCGCCGGCGCGACGCAGGCCGTCCGCGACGAAAGCGAGTGCCTCGTTCCAGTCGACCGGCACCAGTTCGCCGTCCTTGCGGATCATCGGCAGGCGCGCGCGGTCGTCCGCGTACAGGCCTTCGTGGCTGTAGCGGTCGCGATCGGACAGCCAGCATTCGTTGATCGCCTCGTTGTCGCGCGGCACCGCGCGCAGCACTTCGCCGCGGCGCAGGTGCAGCCACAGGTTCGAGCCGAGCGCATCGTGGTAACCGATCGATTCGCGCGCGATCAGCTCCCAGGCGCGGGCGCGGAAGCGGAACGGCTTGTTGGTCAACGCGCCGACCGGGCACACGTCGATCACGTTTCCGGACAGCTCGCTCATCAGCGGCTTGCCGACATACGTGCCGATCTGCAGGCGCTCGCCGCGCTCCATGCCGCCGAGCTCGTAGGTGCCCGCGACTTCCGCCATCACGCGCACGCAGCGCGTGCACTGGATGCAGCGCGTCATCTCGGTCGCGACCAGCGGGCCGAGGTCCTCGTCCGGGATCGTGCGCTTGCGTTCGACGAAGCGGCTGACCGAGCGGCCATAGCCCATCGACAGGTCCTGCAGTTCGCACTCGCCACCCTGGTCGCAGATCGGGCAATCGAGCGGGTGGTTGATCAGCAGGAACTCCATCACGTTGCGCTGTGCCGACAGCGCCTTGGCCGACTGCGTCTGGATCTTCATGCCGTCGGCGACCGGGGTTGCGCAGGCCGGCTGCGGCTTCGGCATCGGCCGACCGCCCATCTCGACCTCGACCATGCACATGCGGCAGTTCGCGGCGATCGGCAGCTTCTCGTGGTAGCAGAAGCGCGGGATCGCGATGCCGGCCTTGTCGGCCGCCTGGATGATCATCGAATTCTTCGGCACGACCATCGAGCGGCCGTCGAGTTCGATCGTCACGTGATCCGGCGGCACGCCGGGTGCGGCGGGCTGGGCGCTCATGGTTTGGCTCCTGTCGGAGCCGTGACCGGTGATGGGTGATTGGTGATTCGCGGTGGCAGCGACGAAGTCGCGCTGCCGCTTGCGCGAATCACCAATGACGAATGACGAATCACGTGCTTCATGCCGCAACCTCCACCCGCGCGTCGACGATCGAACGCCCGTTCGTGATGAAGTACTCGAATTCGTTCCAGTAGTGGCGCAGGAAGCCCTGCACGGGCCACGCGGCCGCCTCGCCGAACGCGCAGATCGTGTGGCCCTCGATCTGACCCGCGGCCTGGCGCAGGATCTCGAGGTCGGCGAGTTCCGCGTTGCCTTCGACGATGCGCGTCAGCATGCGATACATCCAGCCGGTGCCTTCGCGGCACGGCGTGCACTGGCCGCAGGATTCGGCGAAGTAGAAGCGCGCGATGCGTTGGCACGCGCGCACCATGCAGGTGGTCTCATCCATGACGATGACCGCGCCGGAACCGAGGCCCGAACCGGCCTTCTGGATCGCGTCGTAGTCCATCGTGAGCCCGAGCATGGTCTCGGCCGGCAGCACCGGCATCGAGGACCCGCCGGGGATCACCGCCTTGAGCCTGTGGCCGTTGCGCACGCCCCCGGCCATTTCGAGCAGTTCGGTGAATGGCGTGCCGAGGCGGACCTCGTAGTTGCCGGGGCGATTGACGTGGCCGGAGACCGAGAAGATCTTCGGACCGCCGTTGTTCGGCTTGCCCTGGTCGAGGAACCATTCCGCGCCCTTGTTGAGGATCGCGGGCACCGAGGCATAGGTCTCGGTGTTGTTGATCGTGGTCGGCCTGCCGTAGAGGCCGAAATTGGCGGGGAACGGCGGCTTGAAGCGCGGCTGCCCCTTCTTGCCCTCGAGCGACTCCATCAATGCGGTTTCCTCGCCGCAGATGTAGGCGCCCGCGCCGAGCGCGTTGTGGATGTCGACGTCGATGCCACTGCCCTGGATGTTGGTGCCGAGCAGGCCGGCCGCATACGCGTCGCGCAGCGCCTGCTCGATGTGCTCGAACGGCTCGTGGTGGAACTCGCCGCGCATGTAGTTGTAGGCGACGGTGGAGCCGGTCGCGTAGCACGCGATCGCGAGGCCCTCGAGCACCGCGTGCGGATTGAAGCGCAGGATGTCGCGGTCCTTGCAGGTCCCCGGCTCGGATTCGTCCGAATTGCAGAGGATGTACTTCTGCATCGTGCCCTTGGGCATGAACGACCACTTGAGCCCGGTCGGGAAGCCCGCGCCGCCGCGGCCGCGCAGGCCCGACTTCTTGACCTCCTCGATGATCGAGGCAGGGTCGGGCTTCTCGGCGAGGATCTTCTTCCACGCCTTCCAGCCGTCGGCCTTCAGGTAACTGTCGAGCGTCCACGGCTGCTCGTTGTGCAGCGTGGTGTAGACGACCTGGTGTGCCTGTGGGGGTGCGCCGTATGCCATTGCCTGTACCTTTGCGATCCTCTGGATCGCGAGGATCAAATAGCGGCCATCCATGGCCGCGCTGTTCGAGGGGAGCTGCTATTCCAGGGCGTCGAGGATCTGGTCGACCCGCGTGATGTCGAGCTTCTCGTGGTAGTGGCCGTTGACGACCATCATCGGCGCGCCGCAGCAGGCGGCCAGGCATTCCTCTTCCTTCTTGAGGTAGATGCGGCCGTCCGCGCTGGTCTCGCCGAGCTTGATCCCGTACTTCTGCTCGCAGTGGCGCACGATGTCCTCGGCGCCATTGAGCCAGCACGAGATATTGGTGCAGATCGCGACATTGTGGCGACCGACCGGGTTCGTCTCGAACATCGAGTAGAAGGTCGCGACCTCGTAGCCCCAGACCTGCGGCAGGCCGAGGTACCTCGTCACCGCGGTGATCAGCTCGTCGGTCAGGTGGCCGCCGTTCTGCTCCTGCGCCGCCCACAGTCCCTGGATCAGCGCCGAGCGCTTGCGGTCCGGCGGGAACTTCGCGACCCAGTGGTCGATGTGCTCGCGCGTGTGCGCGTCCAACGCGACCAGCGGATCGACGTCCTTGACCTGGTCGTAGGTGCCCGTCGCCTTCATCTGTCGACTTCTCCAAATACGACGTCGTAGGTACCGATCATCGCGACGACGTCCGGCAGCATGTGGCCGCGCACGATCGCATCCATCGACGACAGGTGCACGAAACTGGGAGCGCGGCATTTCAGGCGGAACGGCTTGTTCGCGCCGTCGGAGACGAGGTAGATGCCGAACTCGCCCTTCGGCGCCTCGACGGCCGCATAGGTCTCGCCCGCAGGCACGGTATAGCCTTCCGTGAACAGCTTGAAGTGGTGGATCAGCGCTTCCATGTCGTCCTTCATCTCGACACGCGAAGGCGGCGCGACCTTGTAGTTGCGCAGCATCACCGGACCGGGGTTCGCCCGCAGCCAGGCGACGCACTGCTGGATGATGCGGTTGGACTGGCGCATCTCCTCGACGCGCACGAGATAGCGGTCGTAGCAATCGCCCTTGACCCCGACCGGGATGTCGAAGTCGACTTCGGCGTACTTCGCGTAGGGCTGCTTCTTGCGCAGGTCCCATTCGATGCCCGAACCACGCAGCATCGGGCCGGACATGCCCCAGGCGAGCGCCTTGTCGGGCGGCACGATGCCGATGTCGACTGTGCGCTGCTTCCAGATGCGGTTTCCGGTCAGCAGTTCCTCGTATTCGTCGATGCGGTGCGGGAAATCGCCGCAGAACGCGTCGAGGAAATCGAGCATCGAACCGCCGCGCCAGTCGTTGAGGCGCTCGAGGTCCTTGCCCTTGTGCCACTTCGACTCGTTGTAGCGCGGCATCTTCTCCGGCAGGTCGCGGTAGACGCCTCCCGGGCGGTAGTAGGTCGCGTGCATGCGCGCGCCGGAGACCGCCTCGTAGCAGTCCATGAGCTCTTCGCGCTCGCGGAACGCGTACAGGATGACCGCCATGGCGCCGAGGTCGAGCGCGTTGGAGCCGATCCACATCAGGTGGTTCAGGATGCGCGTGATCTCGTCGAACATCGTGCGGATCCACTGCGCGCGTTCCGGCACCTCGATGCCCAGCAGGTTCTCGATCGCGCGCACGTAGGCGTGTTCGTTGCACATCATCGAGACGTAGTCGAGCCGGTCCATGTAGCCGATCGACTGGTTGAACGGCTTGGACTCCGCGAGCTTCTCGGTCGCGCGATGCAGCAGGCCGATGTGCGGATCGGCGCGCATCACGGTCTCGCCGTCCATCTCCAGCACCAGGCGCAGCACGCCGTGCGCGGCCGGATGCTGCGGGCCGAAGTTCATCGTGTAGTTCTTGATTTCCTGCATGTCGAGTGACCCGAACTACATCAAGGGATCGAAAGACTGAAACGCGGAGCACGCGCAGCACGCCTGCGCAGGGCCTCTTCGTGTGCGCTCACTTCCTGCGCTCCGATGCCGCTTCGGCCTCGGCCTGTTCGTAGCGCGAATCGTCGCGGATCGTGCGCGGGACCAGCACGCGCGGTTCGACCGAGGTGACCGGCTCGTACACGACGCGCTTCTTGTCGGGGTCGTAGCGCACCTCGACGTTGCCGATCAGCGGGAAGTCCTTGCGGAACGGATGGCCGACGAAGCCGTAGTCGGTGAGGATGCGGCGCAGGTCGGGATGGCCTTCGAACACGATGCCGTAGAGGTCGAACGCCTCGCGCTCGAACCAGTCCGCGACCGGCCAGGTGCCTGTCAGAGACGGCAGGATCGGCAATTCGTCGTCGCTGCACCAGGCGCGCACGCGCAGGCGCCGGTTGTGGCTCACCGACAGCAGGTGCACGATGACCGCGAAGCGGTGTGGCTTGTGGACGTCGCGCGGGCGGCCCGCCCAGTTGAAACGCCCGGGACCCGCGCCTTCGACGCCGCGCGAGAAGCCTTCCGACGACACGTCGGTGGTGTCCCATTCGCTGTCGCCCCAGGACAGGTAATCGACCCCGCAGAGGTCCATCAGCTGCTCGAACCGCAGATCCGGGTCGTCGCGCAGGATCGCCGCGACCGCGAGCCAGTTCTCCGGCAGCACCTCGATCGTCGCCTCGCCGAGGGGATCTTCGATGCGCGCGAGCTTCTGCCCGAGTTTCGCCTCGAGCGCGCGGATCCATGCAGGCTGTTCGATCGACGCGGCGGTCGTTGCGGAGCTGTGGTCGGTCATGACGTGGCCTCAGCGCGCGATCGTGTTGGTGCGGCGGATCTTCTTCTGCAACTGCAGGATGCCGTGGATCAAGGCTTCCGCCGTCGGCGGGCAGCCCGGCACGTAGATGTCGACCGGCACGATGCGATCGCATCCGCGCACGACCGCGTACGAATAGTGGTAATAGCCGCCACCGTTCGCGCACGAACCCATCGAGATCACCCACTTCGGATCGGGCATCTGGTCGTAGACCTTGCGCAGCGCGGGCGCCATCTTGTTGACGAGCGTGCCCGCGACGATCATCACGTCGGATTGGCGCGGGCTCGGGCGGAAGATCACGCCGTAGCGATCGAGGTCGAGCCGCGACATGCCCGCGTGCATCATCTCGACCGCACAGCAGGCGAGGCCGAACGTCATCGGCCACATCGACCCGGTGCGCGCCCAGTTGACGAGGCTGTCGAGGCTCGCGGTGGCGAAGCCGCGCTGCATCAGCGGGTTGTCGTCGCCGGGCCGCAGGATGTCGTCGACGACGTTGACCGGCGCCGGGTTGTGCATCGTGTCGGCGATGCGGGTGACCAGGCTCATGCTGCGATTCCCGTGCAGGTGGCAGGATCGGACGGCCGCGAACCGGCGTGGGTGCTCGTCATTCCCATTCCAGCGCACCCTTCTTCCAGATGTAGACGAAGCCGAGCACGAGCATGCCGAGGAAAAGTCCCATCTCGACCAGCCCGAGCAGTCCGAGCGAGTCGAACACGGTCGCCCACGGGAAGACGAACGCGATTTCCAGGTCGAAGATGATGAACAGGATCGCGATCAGGTAGTAGCGCACGTCGAAGCGCATGCGCGTGTCCTCGAACGCTTCGAATCCGCATTCGTAGGGCGAGGACTTCTCGGGCGTCGGTCGGCGCGGGCCGAGCAGGTTACCGGCCACCATCAAGCCGATCCCGACCACGGCGGAGACCACGATGAACAGCAGGACCGGGAAATACTCGGCCAGCACAGACACCTCCGCGCCGAAGGCGCATCAGCGGTCGCGGCGGCGCAGCCGGCGCGACGACGGTAAAGAACGATCCTGCGTCCGGCCCCGGGCAAGTTGCCCGGGGCGTTCCGCCGAATCGAATGGTGCCCAAGAGAGGACTCGAACCTCCACGGGTTTCCCCGCTACCACCTCAAGGTAGTGCGTCTACCAATTCCGCCACCTGGGCACAGCTTACTTTCCGTCCTTCCCCTCTTCCGTCGACCCGGTCGCCGCCTCCGGCGCGGTCGACTGCGCGGCAGGCTGCTCGACCGCGTTGGTCGCCGGTGCGGCCGGATCGGGTGCGGGCGCGACCGCCGGTGCCGGCGTATCCGCCGACGCCGCAGGTTGCGGAACCCCGTCCACCGATGCAGGAGCCGCGGCCGGAACCGCAACGCCGGACATCACGCCAAGGTCGTCGACCGGCGCCGTGCTGACGCCGGGTCGAGACAGGAACATGCCCATGCCGAGGCTGAGCAGAAAGAACAAACCAGCGAGGACCGCCGTGCTGCGCGACAGGAAATTGGCCGAGCCGCGCGCACCGAAGACGGTCGCCGACGCGCCGCCACCGAAGCCCGAACCCGCATTCGCGCCTGCACCGCGCTGAAGCAGGATCAGGACCACCATGGCGATCGCGATCAGGATGTAGAAGACGTTGGCGACAATGGACAGCATGGTTGACTCTTCAGGTTCCGGCGGCTGCACAGATCGCGAGGAAATCCCCGGCCACCAGCGATGCGCCACCGATCAATCCGCCGTCCACGTCGGGCCGGCCGAACAGTTCGGCCGCGTTGGCGGGTTTGACGCTGCCGCCGTACAGCAGCCGCAGCGAGCTGGCGATTGTAGCATCCCGTCCCGCGAATATGCCACGCATGAACGCGTGCACGTCCTGCGCCTGCTCCGGCGACGCGGTGCGGCCGGTTCCGATTGCCCAGACCGGTTCATACGCCACCACCGCGTTCGCGAACGCGGCGACGCCTGCGCGCTCGATCACCGCGCCGAGCTGGCGCGCTATCACGGTTTCGGTCGCGCCGTCCTCGCGTTCGGCCAGCGTTTCGCCGACGCACAGGATCGGCACCAGCCCGGCGGCCTGCGCCGCGACGAACTTCGCCGCGACCTGCGCATCGGATTCGGCGTGGTACTGGCGCCGCTCGGAATGGCCGGCCAGCACGTAGCCGCAGCCGATGTCCTTGAGCATCGCGCCCGAGACCTCGCCGGTGTACGCGCCCTGCGCGTGCTCGCTGAGGTCCTGTGCGCCGAATCCGATCGGGGTCGCCGCGTGCGCGGAGATCAGCGCATCGAGATACGGAAACGGTGGCAGCACGACCACGTCGACGCCGGACGGCAGGCCCGCGGCCACGCCCGCGACGAGATCGCGCGCGATCGCGCGCGATCCGTGCATCTTCCAGTTTCCTGCCACCAGCGGGCGACGCATCGCGATCCCGTTCATCCGAAAAGGCGCGCAAGGATAGCCGCGCCCGCGCGGGTGGACAACCGCGGCGGACGCAACCGCCCGCGACTCAGCGTCGCGGCGCCTCGCCGCGCGCAGGCGCTCCGTCCGCGCCGGGCATCGGCACCGGCTGCACGACGTCGGCGTCGTCGAGGCGCAACACGCGGATCTGCCGCAGCATCGCGTCGTCGATCGGCTGCTGCGCATCGAGATAGGCGATCACGACGCCGCCGATTTCGCGCCAGGGCAGCCGCACGCCGTCGAGTGCGAGCGGCTCGAAGGGCTCGGCATCGCGATAGCCGACGGGTGCCGCGAGCAGATGGAACCAGGTTGGCTGTTCGCCGTGGAACCAGCAATGCGCGATGCGCGCCGGCTCGGGCGCGAGCGCCTTGAGCACCGAATCGACCGACACGTAGCCGCCCCACTCCGGCGGCTGGCCGAGGCCGTACACGATCACATGGCAACGCTCCGACCGCAGGTCGAGCGCCGCGACGCGATCGCTCGCCGCATGCGCGACGCGCGCGATCTCCACGCTCCTGCGCGCGAACGAATCGGCCTGCGCGTGCGATGCGAACGCCCACGCCGTTAGCAGCGGCAGCGCCGCGCCTAGTGCGAACACGCGCGCGTGGCGGGTCCGCGCGCGCCAGATCCAGTCGAGCAGCAGGCCGCCGAGCGCGGCGAGGCCGACCATGCCGAGGTAGTAGAGCCGCGACTGCATCGCCGATTGCACCGCCGAGTCCGCCGCCGACAGCGGCGCCGCATTGAGCGCGGCGACCGGCGCCTGCAGCAGCACCGGCAGCAGCACGAGGCAGGACGCGCACGCGATCCAGCCGGTGTCGCGCCGCGAAGGGCCGCCCGCGCGCGCGCGCATCGCGATGGCGGCGGCGAGCACGAGCACGGCCGCGAGCGAGGCGAGGCGCGCCGGCAGCACCAGCCGCGTCCACCAGGAGAAGAAGCCGGCCGCGTTGCCGAGCCATTCGAGTGTTCCGCGCACGAACGTCGCCGCGAGCGAGGTGGCGCCGGTGAGTCCCGTCGTCGCGGTACCGAGCACTGCCGCGCGCCACGCGAACCACGCGACGACGCAAGCGGCCATCCATGCGACGCCGCGCAGGCCGACCGCGCGCCACGCGGGTACCGACGCTGCACGCTGCGACCACAACACGATGACCGCGGCGACCACCGCGACGCCGGTCTCCTTCGACAGCGGCGCCGCGAGCGACGC
>JAEYZH010000196.1 GCA_023430685.1 Pseudomonadota bacterium
CGGCTCGGCGGCCACGGATCCGGACCTGCGCATCGTGCTCGACGACGTGATCCCGCTCGACCAGGTGAACGTCGTCAACTATGGCGTGCTCGCGGGGATCGAACCCTTGCCCGGACACGCCGCGTCGATCGAACGCGCGCTGCTCGCACCGCATCCACACATGCAATGCTGGCGCAAGGCCGCGTTTCCGCCCCGCTTCCATTACGGAAGCCACCCGCGCGTGCCGTCGCTGCTCTGCCTCGCGGCGCGCGGCGGGGTCATCACATCGCGCGCATATGCCGAAGGCGGCGGACGCTATTCCGCGGGCGAGCACGGTTACGACAACGAGGACCCGCAGATGCGCGCGCTGTTCGTCGCGCGCGGCCCCGCATTCCGGCGCGGCGCGGTGGTGCCCGCCTTCGAGGGCGTGGACGTCTATCCGCTGCTCACGCATGTGCTCGGGATCGAACCCGCGTCGAACGATGGCGACTTCGAGGCCGTCGCGCCGGTGCTGCGCGAATCGCGGCGCGCGGGCGCGACGCGGGCGCCCGCGTCGCGCTGAATCCAACGGCCCGGCGCACCGCGGCGGCGCTTCGGCCCGCGGCATGACCTTTGACCCGGAGCAGGCGGCGGCGCCGGCACGAGGATGCCGGCCTTCGTTCCCTCCGGACTTCCGCATGACTTCCACGCTCGGCGCCGCGATCGCACTGTCACTGGCCTGTTGCGCCCCCGCCCTTGCCGCCGAGCCCGGATCGCCCTCGCGCGAGCACCTGTCGCCGAAGGGCATGGAGGCGGCGTACCACGACTGGCACTACACGCCCGTGATCAAGGTCGGCGACAGCGTGATCGTCTCCGGCATCCCCGCAGCCGGCCCGGGCGAGTACGAGGACAAGGTCAGGCGCATGTTCGTGACCTTGCGCAAACACCTCGAAGCGGCCGGCGCCAGCCTCGCCGACGTCGTCGAACTCACGAGCTTCCACGCGACGCCGACCGACGCGAAGTCGTTCAACGCGGAGTTCGCGCGCTTCGCGCCGATCCACCACGAGTTCTTCCCCGCGCACTATCCGGCATGGTCCGCGGTCGGCACTACCGCGTTGCTCTCGCCGGGGGCCGTGGTCGAACTGCGCGCGGTGGCCGTGATCGGCTCGGGCCGCTCGCCCAGGGTCGAAATCCCGCTGCCGGCTGCGCGCACGCCAGGCGCCGGTTGACGCGCCCGCAGCGTTCCATCCCCGAAGGAGTCACCATGGAAGCACGCGCATCCGCACGCCTGCCGCGCACGTCGCGCGCCGGCACCCTGCTGCTCTCGACCTGCCTCGCCGCACTCGCGGCAACCGGCGTGCGCGCCGATGCAGCAGGTCTCGCCGATCTCGGCGACGAGTTCAACGACGCCGCCTCGCTCGCGTCCTGGTCGCGCTTCAACGAAGTCTATGGCTGGCCCGACAAGGCACGGCGACTCGATGTCGACACCACGACGCCGGGCGCGCTGTACCTCGAGCCTTACGATTCGGCCTGGGTGCGCGACCTGCACGCACCCTTCCTCTACAAGACCGTCGCGGGCGACTTCGATGTCCGCGCGCGCGTGCGCGTGCGCGGCCGGGAGACGCCATCGCCGACCGACACCTGGGCCCTCGGCGGCGTCCTGGTGCGTTTCCCGGGCATGCAGACCGCACGCACCTGGGAGCCAAGGCGCGAGAACTGGATGTTCATCACGACCGGCATCGGCGAACGGCCGGGCGAGGTCATGACCGAGACCAAGTCCACGGTCAACAGCGATTCCTCGCTGAAGCTGCGGCCGTTCGCGAGCGGCTGGGTCGAACTGCGCCTGGTGCGCGTCGGCAGCGCATTCATCGCGCTCGCGCGCGCCGATGGCGAAAGCGCGTGGCATGTGCGCGACCGTTTCCATCGCATGCTCGCTCCTCCGCAGTTGCAGGTCGGACTCGTCGCCTACACCACGAGCAAGGCCAATACGCAGCCCGGGCCGGAAGTCGCCGACGTCATCAACCGCCAGGTGCCGACCCATCTGCCGACCGACATGATCCTCAAGGTCGACTGGATCCGCTTCGCCGAACCGAAGGTGTCGTATCCGAAGGACTGGTACACGGGCGTCAGCGCGAACCGGCTGACCGACTCCTCGACCAGCGACGCGGACCTCCTGCGCCTGCTCGGAAGCTGACGCGCTCGACTCGCACGCAGGGATCGAAGGGGCCGCGCGCTACAACGATTTCGCCAGATGCGCTGCCGCGGCGCGGTAGCGCGCGGCGATGCGGTCGCGGTCGCGATGGCGTGCATCGCGCACGACCCATTCGCCCGCGACCATCACGTCGCTCACGAGGTTCGCGTTGCCCGCGAACAGCCAGGTGTCGATCGCGTCCGCCGCGCCGCGACCCGCGAGCAGGGGCGCACGCTCGTCGAGCACGACGAGGTCCGCGCGCGGGCCGACCGACGGCAGCGCGGGATCGCCGCCCGCGAGCCACCCGACCGCGACGCCGGAAGCGCGTGCGCCGCCTTCGAGCGCGCGGCCGAACAGGCGCTCGCCCGTACTCGGCGTGCGCGCATCCGCGGCGATGTTGCGCTGGCGCGTGACGAGTCGCTGGCCGTACTCGAGCCAGCGCAGTTCTTCCACCGGCGACACCGAGATGTGGCTGTCGGAACCGATCCCGATCGCACCGCCCGCTTCGAGCCACGCCGCGAGCGGGAACAGTCCATCGCCGAGGTTCGCCTCGGTGGTCGGACACAGGCCCGCGACCGCGCCGCTCACGGCGAGCCGGCGCTGCTCGCCGGGATCCATGTGCGTCGCGTGCACGAGGCACCATCGCGCATCGACCTCGGCATGGTCGAGCAGCCAGGCCACCGGGCGCGCGCCATGGACCGCGACGCATTCCTCGACCTCGGCCACCTGCTCGGCGACATGGATGTGGATCGGCATCGCATCGGCGGGATGCGCGTCGCGCGACGCCGGAAGCCGCAGTGCGCCGTCGAGCACCGCGCGCATCGCGGCCGGCGGTACCGCGCGCAACGAATGCAACGCGATGCCGACGCGCAACAGCGGCGACTCGAGCATCCGCAGGCGCTCCACCAGTCGCAGATAGGCGTCGACATCGTGCCGGAAACGCCGCTGCCGCTCCGACAAGGCGCGCCCGTCGAAACCTCCGGTCATGTACAGCACCGGCAACAGCGTCAGTCCGATGCCGGCTTCCTGCGCGGCTTCGACGAGCGCGAGCGACATCGCGGCGGGATCCGCATACGGCTGTCCGTCCGGCTGGTGGTGCAGGTAGTGGAACTCGCAGACCTGGGTGTAGCCTGCCTCGAGCATCTCGACATAGAGCTGCGCCGCGATCGCGCGCAACTCGTCCGGGCCGATGCGGCCCGCGAACGCGTACATCACCTCGCGCCAGGTCCAGAAACTGTCGCCATTGCCCGCACGCCGTTCCGCGAGACCGGACATCGCGCGCTGGAACGCATGCGAGTGGAGGTTGGGCATGCCCGGAACCACGAAGCGCCCGAGCGGTTGTGCACCATCGCGTGCGCCGTCCTCGTCGACCGCGAGCAGCGCGCCGCGCAGGTAACGGCCTTCGTCGACTTCGATGCGAACATCGCGGCCGAAGCCGTGCGGCAGCCATGCGTGGCCGGCGAAATACGCGCGCGATTCCATGACGCCTCCGACCGTGGAAGCCCGCGAGCCTAGCCTTCCGAGCCGATCTTTGCCAGCAGGCGCGAACGCACGTCTGCGATAATCGCGCGGCCCCGCGAACACCGGAGAATGCCGATGCCGACCACCGCTGCCGAGGGACTGCTGCTCGACTGCAGGCTCGCCACGCTGTGCGCGACGGGCCAGCCGTACGGCATGGTGGAGGATGGCGCGCTCGCATGGAAGGATGGCCTGCTGGTGTACGCCGGCAGCCGGCGCGACCTGCCCGCGGCCGTCCGCGACGGCACGGCGAATGTCTTTTCGGCCGACGGCGCGCTCGTCACGCCGGGCCTCGTCGACTGCCATACCCACCTCGTGTTCGGCGGCAACCGCGCGGGCGAATTCGAGCAACGACTCGGCGGCGCGAGCTATGAGCAGATCGCGCGCGCGGGTGGTGGCATCGTCTCGAGCGTGCGTGCCACGCGCGGGGCAGACGACGACGCGCTGTTCGAAGCCTCGCTGCCGCGCGCCCGTGCACTGCTGGCCGACGGCGTGACCACGATCGAGATCAAGTCGGGTTACGGACTCGATCTCGACAGCGAGTTGCGCATGCTGCGCGTCGCGCGTCGCATCGGAACCGCGCTCGGCGTGACGGTGCGCACCACCCTGCTTGCCGCGCACGCCTTGCCGCCCGAGTACGCGGGTCGCGCCGACGACTACATCGACCTCGTCTGCGACGCGATCATTCCTGCAGCCGCAGGCGAGCGGCTCGCCGACGCGGTCGATGCCTTCTGCGAAACGATCGGCTTCACGCCGGAGCAGACGCGGCGCGTGTTCGAACGCGCGCGCGAGCATGGCCTGCGCGTGAAGCTGCACGCGGACCAGTTGTCCGACCTCGGCGGTGCGGCGCTCGCCGCGGGGTTCGGCGCGCTGTCGGCCGACCATCTCGAGTGGACCAGCGACGAAGGCGCGCGCGCGATGGCCGCAGCCGGCAGCGTCGCGGTGTTGCTGCCGGGTGCGTTCTACGCGCTGCGCGAGACCAGGCTGCCCCCGATCGACGCATTGCGCGCGGCTGGCGTGCCGATCGCGGTCGCGACCGACCTCAATCCCGGCACCTCGCCCCTGCTCTCGCTGCGCCTCGCGATGGGGATGGGATGCACGCTGTTCCGGCTGACGCCGGAGGAAGCCCTGCGCGGCGCGACATTGAACGCCGCGCGTGCGCTCGGACTGGCGGATCGCGGCTCGCTTGCTGCAGGACAGCGCGCGGATTTCGTGTGGTGGCGGGCGCGCGAACCGGCCGAACTCTGCTACTGGATCGGCGGCAGCCTCGCACACCGCGTGTTCGCAGGCGGCCGGCTAGTCCACGAAAGCGGAACGCCCGCCTCGTAGGAGCGCACCCTGTGCGCGATCGCGAGAATCCAATTACCCGCGAACAACCGGTTTGCTGCGCGGATCGCCCACAGGGTGGGCTCCTACGGAGCACGATCCTGTAGGAGCGCACCCTGTGCGCGATGCGCGGGAATCCGAATACCCGCGAACGACCGGTTTCCTGCGCGGATCGCCCGCAGGGTGGACTCCAGCACGGGCGGCTTTCGCAGGAAAGCACCCTGTGCGCGATCGCGAGAATCCAGTTACCCGCGAACAACCGGTTTCCTGCGCGGATCGCCCACAGGGTGGGCTCCTACACGGGCGGCTTTCGCAGGAAAGCACCCTGTGCGCGATCGCGGGAATCCAGTTACCCGCGAACAACCGGTTTCCTGCGCGGGTCGCCCACAGGGTGGGCTCCTGCGGAACGGGTTCTGCGCAGGAGCACACCCTGTGCGCGATGCGTGGCCCTGGTTCCCTACGGACCAAACCCGTCCGCGAAGATCACATCGTTGATCTCGCGCCGGTAACCCATCGAGAAACTACCTTGGTAGAGGTTGTCGTAGCTTCCGATCGTGACCGAGAACGTCGCGTCGTACGGCGCGGTGAACGCGAGCTCCGATTGCAGGCCGCAGGTGTCGTCGTCATAGGCGAGCTCGGTCGACCCGTAGGCGATCGAGATCGTCGTGTCGAACGTGGCCGATCCACCCGTGCCGCCGCAGAGGCTGAACCAGTAGGTCGTTCCCGCCGCGCCCTGGAAATCGAACCGCCACTTGCCCGCGGGCCCGATCAGGCCGGTTTCGCTGGTCTGCCAGTAGAGCTCGGGCAGGAGCATCGTCGGCACGTTGTCGACATGCACGGTCGTGCCGGCGTCCGCCCATGCACTGTTGTTGTAGTCGATCGCGTCGGTACCGGGCAGGTACGCGGCGAAGTAGTAGTCGCCGGTCGGCGTCCACGCGGGCACCGGCAGCCACGGCAGCGAGTAGGTGTAGGTGAAGTAGGTCGGCACGGTCGGATAGCTTGCGTTGCCGAGGTAGGAATACGCCGACCAGTTCAGGCGCTGCTGGCTCAGGTAGAACTCGACCACAGGGGACAGGATCTCGTCGGTGCCGAGGTTCTCGACCTTGAACGGGTTCGTGATCCACGTCGACAGGTCGTCGCCGTGGCGCACCGAGATCGGGAATCCCTGCGTCGCGGTGTAGGTCGCGTTCATCGACGTGGTGCTGTCCGCGGTCGTGTACAGGCTGATCAGTGCGTCATGGATGCCCGGACCCGCGAACGCGGCGCGCACCGCGTTCGCATCGTCGGTGAACAACTGCGCGAAGCGGTCGCGCTTGGGCGAGTAGTTCATCACCGAATCCCACCAGACGTCCTGCGTTTCCCAGGGATGCTGCAGGCCCCAGACATGGCCGAGCTCGTGCAGCATCGTCTGGCGGAATCCCCAGCAGGCGTTGCCGTCATCGAGCGCGGCGACTTCGTCCGTCGTCCAGCAGTAGGCCGGGTTCAGTGCGACGTCCGATTCGACGATCGGACCATCGCCGAACCAGCGCGACCACGTGATGCCGAGCGTGGTGGGACCCCAGCCTTCGCCGAACTGCGCGATCATCGTCGCGTCGTCGGGCCAGCCCGCGAGGTCGAAACGGTCGTTCTCCCAGGCCCAGTTCCCGGTCGGCGTCGCATACACGCGCAGCACGTCGCCGCCGAACTGGTTCCAGCGGAACATCTGGTACTCCTCCTCCGGATGCCACGGCGTCCAGTCGTGCGGGAAGCCGTTGATGACCGCGGGCGGCGTGATGCGATGCTGGTAGACGTAGTCGAGGCCGGGGCCATCGGTCTGCAGCGCCTCGTCGGCGGGGCCCGTTTGCGTCGGACCCGAGGCCCGCGATACCGGGGCGTCGAGCGTGTCGGCGGCGTCGATCGCGGCAGGTGCGCGACCTGCAGCGGGCGGCGGCGTCAGCGCGACGGGCAGGTAGGCCTTCTGCGGATAGCTGCCCGGCGGCATCGTCACGCGCGAGGGCGCGCGTGGCGGCGCGGTCCCGCGCTGCTGCACGAGCGCCTGCACCTGCGCGAGCAGTGCGTCGCCCGCCTGCCGTTCGCGCGTGCCGCCGAGCGCAGTCGCGCTTCCGTCGGGCGCGAGCCGGTAGACGCCCTGCGCGCCACCGACGAACGGCGGGAACATTTCGCCGCGCCCCGGGCGCACGAAGACCAGGTAGCGCTCGCCGACGCGCAGCGCCGGTGCGTCGCTGATCGCATGCGTCTCGCCCGCGAGGGTGCCGCCACCCTGGGTCAGCACGAACTCCGGCGCGGCGACGCCGAGGATCGATTGCACAGTCCGGTAGCGGTAATCGGTCACGATCAGGTTGCCGCGGCTGTTGCGGCGCGCCTGCGCGCCGACCAGATCGGCGATCGCGACCGACTCGGCCTGGGCGACCAGGTCCTGCACACCGCGCGCGAGCACGACGTCACTTGCGTGCGCGACGCCCATGCCCGATGCCGCCCAGGCAGCCATCAGCGCGAACGCTGCGATCCGGGTTGCCCCGATCTGCCACTTCCCGCCCCTGCAGTGATAACGCCCCAAGACTTTCATTGCGCCTCCCGGCGGCTCTCGCCGCGATTCAGTCGCCCGCAATCGCGGGTCCACTCCCCCATACGAGGGCAGCCACCGGAATGCGACATCCCGCTCTTGCACACCGGCCTATACTGGGACCGGGCGCAACCACCGCGGGCGACGCAATGGATGACGACGTGGCAGGCGAAACAGGCACGGCCGCGCTCAAGGGCCTGTTCGTGCGCGTCTACGAGGAGCTCAAGCCACTCGCGCGCAAACAGCTCGCGGCCTCTCGCGACGCGACCCTCGACACCACTGGCCTCGTGCACGAAGCCTGGCTCAAGCTCGCGCGCGATCCCGATCGCAGCCTGCACAATCGCGTGCATTTCTTCGCGCTCGCGGCCAAGGCGATGCGACAGATCGTGATCGACCATGCACGCGCGCGCGTGGCGGCCAAGCGCGGAGGCGAGGGCCTGCACCTGGTCGGCATCGAGGAGGCCGGCGACATCGCGGGCCCGGAACTCGACGCCGACGAGCTGCTGCGGCTCGACCGCGCGCTTGACCAGCTCGCGCGCGACGAACCGCGCCTCGCCCACCTGGTCGAGCTGCGCTTCTTCGCGGGCCTGTCGATCCACGAGATCGCGGCCCTGCAATCGGTCAGCGACCGCACGCTCAATCGCGACTGGCGCCGCGCGAAGGCGCAGTTGTACGCGTCCCTCCATCCGGAGCTCTGATCGGATGGACCGCCGACGCGTCGCGGAGCTGTTCGAACAGGCTCTCGACCTGCCTGCCACCGAGCGCGATGCGTGGCTCGGCGATACCTGCAAGGCCGACGTGGAACTGCGGGCCGAAGTGGAGCGCCTGCTGCGCGCGGACGCGCGCGCGGTCGGTTTCATGGAGCAGCCGCCGGGGATGGTCCGCAGCGCGGCCGCGCAGGCAGCCCGGCCGCCGACCGCGCCCGAACGCTTCGGCAACTGGCGCGTCGTCCGTGCCCTCGGCGTCGGCGGCATGGGCGAGGTCTGGCTGGCCGAACGCGACGACGGGGAGTTCGAACAGCGCGTCGCGATCAAGCAGCTCGCCTGGCCGACGCCCGGCCTGATGTGGCGCTTCCGCCAGGAGCGCCGCATCCTCGCCCAGCTCGAGCACCCGAACATCGCGCGGCTGATCGATGGCGGCGTCGATGAAGCCGGCGCGCCCTACCTCGTGATGGAATACGTCGACGGCGAACCGATCACCGACTACGCACGCCGCCTCGAACTCGACCTCGGCGCGCGGCTGCGCCTGTTCCTTCGCGTCTGCGGTGGCGTGCAGTACGCGCACCAGGCGCTCGTCGTGCATCGCGACCTCAAGCCATCGAACATCTTCGTCACCGCAGACGGCACGCCCAAGCTGCTCGACTTCGGCATCGCGAAGGTGCTCGCCGGCACCGACGGCGCCGCGGCGACGCGCACCGTGGCAGGCATGATGACGCCCGACTACGCCGCGCCCGAGCAATTCCGCGGCGATCCGGTCACGACCGCGACCGATGTGTACGCGCTCGGCGTGATCCTGCACGAACTGCTGACCGGCCAGCGGCCGCGTCGCAACGCGGCGCACGCCGAAACCACCGATCCGGCGCAGGCACCGACGCCGCCGAGCCACACGCTGCCGCGTCGCGGCGGCGCGGCGGGGACGCTGCGCCGCGCGCTGCGCGGCGACCTCGATCGCGTGGTGCTTCGCGCGCTCGAGCCCGACCCGCAGCGTCGCTATCGATCGGCCGATGCATTCGCAGGCGACATCCGCGCCTGGCTCGATGGCCGTCCGGTCAGCGCGCGCCGCGACAGCGCCTGGTATCGCGCGCGCAAGTTCGTGCGCCGCAACCGCCTGCTGCTCGCGGCCGGCGCGATCGCATCCGTCGCCTGCGTCGCGGCGACGATCGTGAGCTTGCAGCAGGCCGCGCGCGCGCGCGAACAGGCTGCGATCGCGCGGCAGGAGGCGCGTCGCGCGAACGAGGTGCGCGGCTTTCTCGTCGGCGTGTTCGAACAGGCGACGCCCGACCGCAACCGCAACCAGCCGATCAGCGCGCAGCAACTCGTCGCGATCGGCGAGCGCCAGCTCGCACAGAGCCCGCATGCCGATCCCTCGATGCTGGCCGAGCTGACCGGCCTCATCGGCGAGCTCTACTGGGACATCGGCGACTACGCGAGCGCGGGCCCGCTGCTGCAGCGAGCGATCGCGCTCGGCGAACGCTCGCATGTCCCCGATCTCGTGATCGCGCGCAACCTGCAGCGCCTCGCGCGCACCGAGCAGGAGCGAAACGCATTCGGCGATGCGCTCGAGCACGCGGGGCGCGCGCTCGAGCTCGCGCGCAAGGCCGGCGCGGACGGCGAGTCGATCGCATCCGACGCGCGCCGCGTGCTCGCGGGCGCGCGCATCGGCACCGGCGACGCCACCGCGGCCGAGGCGCTGCTGCGCGAGGCGATCCGCGAAGACGCTGCGCGTCAAGGCGCGCGCAGCGAGGCGATGGCCGACAACCTCTACCTGCTCGGGCTCGCGCTGAAGGAACTGTCGCGCCACGACGAGGCGATCACGGTGTCGCGCGAGGCGGTCGAGCTCGCGCGCTCGCTGCACGGGCGCCTGCACAGCAGCGTCGTCAATGCGCTCGAATCGCTTGCATCCGCACAGGGCCACCGCGGCCAGTTCGCCGATGCCGAGCGCAACCTGCGCGAGGCAGCCGCGATCGCCGAGTCGATCTTCGGCGCGAGCCATCGCGAAACCATCGTCGCGCGTTCGAACCTCTTGTGGACGCTCGAGATGCAGGGGCGCTACGAGGAAGCGCTCGCGGGTCGGCTGCAGCTGCGCGAGCTCTCCGAAGCGCTGCACGAAACGCGCCCGGAGCAGATCGCGGTCGCGTGGAACTTCCTTTCGTCCGACTACACCGGCCTCGGTCGCTTCGTCGAAGCCGAGCAGGCCTCGCGCGAGTCGCTCGCGATCTGGCGCCGGCTGCATGGGCCGCGCATCTCGTGGGACGGCGCGGACGCACTCAAGACGCTCGGCACCGCGCTGCACTACCAGGGCCGCTGGACCGAGGCCGAGGCGGCGTTCCGCGAGCTCATCGAGATCCAGCGCGCGCACGAGCCGCCGGATTCGGAATGGCTCAACCGCAGCCGCGGCCAGCTCGCCGATACCCTGCGCCTGGCCGGCCGCCACGCCGATGCGCTCGCCGAGATCCGCAGCGCGATCGCCGCACTGCCCGAGACCGCCGCGGGCGCCAGCCCGATCCGCATCTACCTGCTCACGGTGCAGGCCGAGGTCGAACTCGATGCAGGCGATCCTTCGGCCGCGGAAATCGCGGCGCAGAGCGCACTCGATGGCGCGCGCGCGACGTTCCCGCAGGGCGGTTTCCGCCTCGGCGCACCGATGTACGCGCTCGCGCGCACGCAACTCGCGGCGCGGCGCGGCGCCGATGCCGAGCAGCTGCTGCGCGAAGCGCTGCGCGTGCGCCACCCGCCCCATCCCGTGGATGACCCGCGCGTACTCGAGGTCGAAGTCGCGCTCGTGCGCGCGCTCGAACTGCAGCACAAGGACCGCGAGGCGCGCGCGTTGCGCGCATCGATCGAGCCTCGCCTCGCGCGCATTGCAGCGCCCCATGCAGACGTGTTCCGCGCGCGGCTCGCGGTGCGTTGAAGCGCCGCGCCCGCATCGCCGACAATCGCGTCATGAACCCCCATCGCACCCTCGCCGTGCCCGGCGGCGACCTCGATGGGCGCCGAGGCCGCCGTGCGTCGCGGTGAAGGCGACTTCGACGTCGTCGTCGTCGGTGGCGGCGCGGCGGGCCTCATGTGCGCGTCCACGGCGGGCCGGCGCGGGCTGCGGGTGCTCGTGGTCGAGCACGCGAATCGGGTCGGCAAGAAGATCCTGATGTCGGGTGGCGGGCGCTGCAACTTCACCAACACCGGTGCGGGCCCGTCCAACTACCTGTCGACAAACCCGCACTTTTGCAAGTCCGCGCTCGCGCGTTACACGCCATCCGATTTCGTCGCCCTGGTCGACCGGCACCGCATCGCCTGGCACGAGAAGGAACTCGGCCAGCTCTTCTGCGATGAATCCTCCAAGCTTATCGTGCGCATGCTGCTCGCGGAATGCGCCGACGCCGGCGTGCGCATCGAGACCGGATGCGCGATCGAGCGCGTGCGGCATCGCGATGCGGGCTTCCATCTGGACACCCGCGCGGGCGTATTCGGCGCGCCGGCGCTCGTCGTCGCGAGCGGTGGTCTGTCGATCCCGAGCATGGGCGCGAGCGGCTTCGGCTACGAACTCGCGCGGCAGTTCGGACACCGCGTGTTGCCGACGCGCGCGGGGCTGGTGCCGTTGACGCTGTCGGGCAAGCACCAGGAGCGGCTCGCGGAACTCGCCGGCGTCGCGTTGCCGGTCGAGGCGCGCTGCAACGGCGCCGCGTTCCGCAACTTCATGCTCATGACGCATCGCGGCGTCAGTGGTCCCGCGATCCTGCAGGTGTCCTCGTACTGGCAACCCGGAGACGACCTGCGCCTCGACCTGCTGCCCGGCGAGGACGCCCAGGCCTGGCTGCTCGCGCAACGAGCCGAACGCCCTGGCGCGGAACTGCGCAGCGCGCTCGCGGATCGCATGCCGAAGCGCTTCGCGCAACGCCTGTGCGAACACTGGCTCGGCAGCAAGCCGCTGCGTCAGTACCGCGACTCCGATCTGCGCGCGATCGCCGACGCGCTGTCGGACTGGCCACTCGTCGCGAGCGGCACCGAGGGCTACCGCACGGCTGAAGTCACGCTCGGCGGCGTCGATACCGACGAATTGTCCTCATCGACGATGCAGTCCCGGCGCGTGCCGGGCTTGTACTTCATCGGCGAGGTCGTCGACGTGACGGGCTGGCTCGGCGGCTACAACTTCCAGTGGGCGTGGGCGTCGGGGCATGCGTGCGGGAATGCACTCGCCGACGCCGGATGAAAGCCGGTATGCGGGCTCCTACGCGGAACGCGTCTGTAGGAGCCCACCCTGTGGGCGATCCGCGGAGGAAACCGGATGTCCGCGATGCACGAATGCCCGCGATCGCGCACAGGGTGCGCTCCTACGCGGCCTCGTCGCGACCCTGGTGCGCGGATCGCGGAGCGTGCGCGTCCGCGAGCATCGCCTCGATGCGCGCATCCTTCTCTTCCCAGATCGCGGTCATCCAGGCCTTGAATCGTTGCCGGAACGCGGCGTCGGCCTGGTAGTCGCCGCCGAAGAACTCGCGGGGAATCGGGCGTTCGCGCACGTCGATGCGCACTTCGCGCACGCGGTTGCCGAACAGGTCGAGCATGCCGGGGCGGCCATCCGGGTAGACGATCGTGACGTCGAGGATCGCGTGCAGGCCATCGCGCATCGCGTCGATCACGAACGCGGCGCCGCCCGCCTTCGGCCGCAGCAGGTGGCGAAAAGGCGAGCGCGTCGCCGTGCGCTTGGCCGGCGTGAAGCGCGTGCCCTCGACGAAATTCGTGATCGACACCGGGATCTCGCGGAACTTCCCGCAGGCACGTCGAGTCGCCTCGATGTCCTTACCGAGCAGGTGCGGGTTGCGCGCGAGCTGGTCGCGCGAATAGCGGCGCATGAACGGGAAATCGAGCGCCCACCACGCGAGCCCGAGCAGCGGTACCCAGAACAGTTCGCGCTTGAGGAAGAAGCGCAGCAGCGGGATGCGCCGGTTGAGCACGTACTGCATGACCGGGATGTCGACCCAGCTCTGGTGGTTGGCGAGCACGAGGTAATGGCCGTCGCGCTTGAGCGCGGCCTCCAGCGTGGTCGTGAAGCGCGTGTCGGTGACGAGGTCGATCATGCGGCTGTTGAAGCCGACCCAGCTTTCGGCGATCGCGCCGAGCGCTGCGTTGAACGCGCGCCGCACGGCGGCGATCGGCAACACGGCCTTGAGCACGGCAATCGTCAGCAGCGGGACGACGTGCAGCAAGGTACTGAACCCGATCAGCGTGAAGGCGAGCGCGATGCGCAGGCCGAAGGCAAGGTGGTGCATGCAGGGTCCAGTCCGCCGATTCCCGCCAGCCTAACGGCGAACGCCCCGGCTGGCGAGCATGCGCTCCCCTCGCGCGCGGATCCGGGCGTCGTGGCGAGCGGCCCGACCCGCGCGCCGCTCCCGTGACGCGAGCGGGGCCGGCCTGCGGTCCGGCGGCCTTGCGGCGCGCCCACGCATTGCGGATACCTGCGATCATCGCGGGATGACGCCTGCCTTCTCTTCGATTCCGCTGCCCCCCGCGCTGCATGCCGCGCTCGAATCCCTCGGCTACGCGACGATGACGCCGGTGCAGGCCGGAAGCCTGCCCGCGATCATCGCCGGTCGTGACCTCATCGCACAGGCGCCGACCGGCAGCGGCAAGACCGTCGCGTTCGGCCTCGGCCTGCTGCACCGGATCGATCCGGCGCTCGTCAAGCCGCAGGCGCTCGTGCTGTGCCCGACGCGTGAACTGGCCGACCAGGTCGCCAAGGCGATCCGCCGACTCGCCGCGGGCATCCCGAACCTCAAGGTGCAGCTGTTGACCGGCGGCGTCGCGCTCGGCCCGCAACTCGCGTCGCTGCGCAAGGATTCGCACGTCGTCGTCGGTACGCCCGGGCGCGTGCAGGAAATGCTGAAGAAGCAGGCCCTGACGTTGGCGAGGGTGCGCACGCTCGTGCTCGACGAAGCCGACCGCATGCTCGACATGGGTTTCGAGGAGGCGATCCGCGACATCGTCCGCCACCTGCCGCCGAAGCGCCAGGGCCTGCTGTTCTCGGCGACCTTCCCCGCCGACATCCGCCGCATCGGCCACGAGCTGTTGCGCGAGCCGCTCGAGGTGACGATCGAGGGCGCGGCCGAACAGCCCGTGATCGACGAGCGCTGGTTCGAGGTCGAGCTTTCGCGCAAGCCTGCCGCGCTGGCCGCCCTGCTCGCGCAGTTCCGGCCCGAATCCAGCGTCGTGTTCTGCAACACGCGTCGCGACGTCGACGAGGTCGCCGCGTCGCTCGGGGGCGCCGGCATCGACGCGCTCGCGCTGCATGGCGACATCGAGCAACGCGATCGCGACGAGGTGCTCGTGCGCTTCTCCAACCGCAGCTGCAGCGTGCTCGTCGCGAGCGACGTCGCCGCGCGCGGGCTCGACATCAAGGAGCTCGCCGCGGTCATCAACTACGAATTGCCGCACGACGCCGACACCTACCGCCATCGCGTCGGTCGCACCGCGCGCGCGGGCGCGAGCGGCCTTGCGCTGAACCTCGTCACGCCACGCGAGATGCCGCGCGCGGTCGCGCTGGAGTCACTCCAGGGTTCGCCGCTGCGCTGGGAGGCGCTGAAGGCCGGCGGCAAGCCGGGCGACCTGCACGCGGCGATGGTGACGCTGCGCCTGGATGCGGGACGCACGGACAAGATGCGCCCGGGCGACATCCTCGGCGCGCTCACGGGCGAGGCAGGCCTGCCGGCCGATGCGGTCGGCAAGATCGACGTGTTCCCGACCCGCTCGTACGTCGCGATCCGGCGCGCCGAGGCCGGCAAGGCACTGGAACGGCTGCGCGCGGGCCGCATCAAGGGCCGCAACGTCCGCGTCGCGAGGCTGTGACGATGCGCATTCCGCCGGCGCGGCAAACCGACTAGGATCCACTTCGCGCGCGGCACACGCCGCGCGCGCGCCAACCGAGAAGGAGCACGAGCGATGTCCAAGGGCCTCGACCAGAAGAAGACCGAGAAGAAGAAGCCGGAAAAGACGATGAAGGAAAAGCGCGCGGAGAAGAAGGAAAAGAAGGCCGCCAAGCGCTGACCGCGCGCGGCGCGCGGGCGCGCTTCAGGGTGCTGGCGCGGGTCGATCGAAGACCGCGATGATGCCCGCGTAGGGCTTGGCGACCATCGCGGGCGCGCCTGAATAGCCGGTTTCCCGCGTCCACACGCGCGACAGCGTGCCGTCGAGGTACAGCGCATCGCGGCAGCCGAGGTCGTCGCGGAACAGCCGCGCGAACGCGTGGAACGACACGGGACCCTCGCTGACCGCGAACACCACGTCGCGCGGACCACGCGCGCACACGCCGCTGCGCAATTTCAGGCTGTCCGATGCCGCGTCGAAGTTCGGATTGATCTCGCCATCGACGACGAGCATCGGGCCCGACTGGGTCGCGATGCGCGCGTCGATCCCGCGCCCGCGCCACTCGCTGGTCGGGGTGATGCCCGCGTTGCCGTCGCGATCGACATGGAAGACGCCGTTCGGCTGGATCGCGAAGTTGCCGCGACTCGCATTCCCGCGCGCGGTATTGAGCGGGCGCAGCGCGACGCCGTCCTCGACATGCAGGCCCAGCGGCCGGAACTCGCGGTCGTAGATCCCCGCGTTCGTCGCGAACAAGAGCTGCCGTCCTTGGGCCTGGCCGGACGCGCGCAGCGACTCGATGCCCGCGAACGGCTTGCCGTCGGCATCCTTCCAGCGCAGCTCGAGCCGGTCCTGCGCGAGATCGAGGTCGACCACGCGATACGCGCCTTCGGCATGCCGGACCATGCGCGCTTGCAGCGCCTCGGCCGCCGGGGCGAACGACGCCAGCGCCAGGCACGCGACGCATGCGGGAACGGAAATGCGCATCGCCCATTGTCGCCCACGCACGCGCGTCCGTCGATCGCGGGCGACTCGATGCCGCGGGCGGAGCGCGCACCGTGCGCCGGCACCGAAACGTCGCGCGGGATGCGCTGGCGCCGCCACGGGCGTCGACCCGGCCCGGGTAGAATGCCTCGTTCCCACAGGATGCCACCCCGATGCCTTCGTTCGATATCGTTTCCGAAGTCGACAAGCACGAGCTGACCAACGCGGTCGACCAGGCCAATCGCGAGCTCGGCACGCGCTTCGACTTCAAGGGCAGCGATGCGCGCTTCGCGCTCGACGACTACGTGATCACCGCCTCGGCGCCGAGCGATTTCCAGCTCAAGCAGATGCAGGACATCCTGCGCGCGCGCCTGACTGCGCGTTCGATCGACGTGCGTTGCCTCGACGTCGCCGAACCCGAAATCAACCTCGCGACCGCGAAGCAGAAGATCACGGTCAAGCAGGGCCTTGAACAGGCGGTTTCGAAGAAGATCGTCGCCGCGATCAAGGCCGCCAAACTCAAGGTCGAAGCGCAGATCAACGGTGACAAGCTGCGCGTGACCGGCAAGAAGCGCGACGACCTGCAGACCGCGATCGCGCTGCTGCGCAAGTCCGAGTTCGAGGTGCCGCTGCAGTTCGACAACTTCCGGGATTGAGGTTGGCCGAGTCGGGGCTCGCGCGGGAAGGCGCCAAGGCCAGGCACCCAGGACGCCTAGCAAGGCGCAACGAGGATTCCGGTACGGAGCTCACGTAGCCCCCGGGCGAATAGCCTGGTGAGGCGTTGACCACGCGCCGCGGACACCGCGTGGCGCTCGATCAGGACTGGCTGCATGCGACGCATCGCGACGATCGTGGCGCTCTCGACCCTTCTTGTGGCCTGCGCGGCGGCGCCGTCGCGCAACCCGCTCGCGACCTGGGTGCCTTCGCCGAACCATGAATTGCGACGGCCGATCCTGATCGTGATCCATGCAACCGAGCAGGACTCGGTGCAGGAGAGCCTCGACACCTTGCGCTCGCGCAACGGCGGCGGGCCCGTCAGCGCGCACTATCTGATCGGACGCGACGGCCGTCGCTACCAGCTCGTCGCCGACCATGATCGCGCGTGGCACGCGGGCGCGGGGCGCTGGGGCACGATCACCGACGTCAACAATGCGTCGATCGGGATCGAACTCGACAACGACGGTCGTGCGCCATTTCCGCCGCAACAGATCGACAGCTTGATCGTGCTGCTCGAGGACCTCTGCGCGCGCTTGCGCATTCCCCGCACGCAGCTCATCGCGCATGCGGACATGGCGCCGACGCGCAAGGTCGATCCCGGCGCGCTGTTCCCGTGGCGCCGGCTCGCCGACGCGGGCTTCGGTGCCTGGCCGAGCGAATTGCAGGAACCGCCTCCGCCCGGTTTCGATCCCTGGATCGCCCTGCGCCTGTTCGGATACCCGCTCGACGACCGAGCCGCGACCGTGCGCGCGTTCCACCTGCGCTTCCGCGGCACCGACGGCGAGGTGCTCGATGACGAGGACCTGCGGATCCTGCATGCGCTGACGCGCGACGCCCGGTAGGCTGGACGCGCGCAGCGCGGCCGGCGCCTTCTGCGCGTCGAAGCAAGAGCGGCCGGCCGACCTTCGGTCGTCCAGCCTACCCATGCCGATGCCGGCTGGACGCGCGCAGCGCGACCGGCGCCTTCTGCGCGTCGAAGCAGGAGCGGCCGGCCGACCTTCGGTCGTCCAGCCTACGTGTGCGGGTGCTCGCGCGCGAATATGTGGCCGACTTCGGCCGGATCGAGCATGCGCCACTCGCCCACTCCGAGGTCACCGAGCTGCAAACAGCCGATCGCGCTCCGATGCAGCGTGACGACATGGTTGCCGACCGCGGCGAACATGCGCCGCACCTGGTGATATCGGCCTTCGCGAATCGCCAGGCGCGCGCGGCGCGGCGCGAGCACCTCGAGCGACGCGGGTTCGAGCGGTACGGTTTCGGATTCGAGCATCAGGGTCCCGCTCGCGAACAGCGCGGCTTCGTCACCACGCAGGTCATGCGCGAGCGTCGCCTCGTAGACCTTCGCGACCTGCGCGCGCGGCGAAATGATCCGGTGCAGCAACGCGCCGTCGTCGGTGAACAACAACAGGCCCGAGGTGTCGCGATCAAGCCGGCCGACGGTCGACAACGCCGGATCGCGCGCGCGCCAGCGCGGCGGCAGCAGGTCATGGACGATGCGGCCCGCGTCACGCGTGGAACAGGTGAAACCGGTCGGCTTGTGCATCATCAGCACGAGGCCCGCGGGAGGATCCAGCGGTTCGCCGTCGACGCGCACGTCGGCGTGCCCGACGCGATCGTCCGCGTACAGCACCTCGCCGGCGGCATCGGTGATGCGGCCTTCGCGGAACATCGCGGCGACCTGCTTGCGGCTGCCGTAGCCGAGGTTCGCGATGCGCTTGAGCAGCTTCACGCGCGCGCCCCGCGCGCCGCGATCACCTTGAACCCATCGCGCTCCGCGACGCGACGCACGTCGCCGAAGCGCGCCGCGAGCGTCGCTTCGTACGGCAGGTGGCGGTTCGCGACGAGCCAGAGTTCGCCGTCGGCGCGCAGCCCTTGCGCCGCTGCCGTGATGAAGGCCTGGCCGAGTTCGGGACGGTCGGCACGGCCCTGGTGGAACGGCGGATTGCTCACGATCGCGTCGTAACGGCGCTCGAGTCCGTCCGCGACGTCGTGCCAGATCAGCGATGTCGCGACGGGCCGGCCCGCGGCGGCGATCGCGCGGTCGAGATTGAGGCGCGCCGGCTCCATTGCGCGCTGTTCGGCTTCGTACAGGTCGATCGCCTCGACACGTTCGCAGCGCCGCACGAGTTCGGTCGAGAGATAGCCATAACCGGCGCCGAGGTCCGCGACATGGCCGTGCAACGTGGACGGCAGATGCTCGGCCAGCAGCGCGGACGCCGCATCGATGCGGTCCCAGGCGAACAGCCCCGGCCGGCTCACGTAGCGGCCATCGAGGATCGGCCGCATCGCATCGAGGTCGAGCCATGCTTCGAGCTGCGCGTCATCGGTCCGTTCGCCGAGAGGCGCGCTCCAGAACACGCGGCACTTGTGCTTGGACACGCTGTGCACGGGGCCAGTGAGTTGCGCGAGGTCGGCCTCGCCGGAGCGCGCGCCTTCGCTGTTGGCCTGGCACGCGACGACGATGCCGCCTGGCGCCGCATGGCGTACCGCGCGCGCGAGCAGCGCGCGTGCCTCGTCGCGCTGGCGCGGCGGCAGCACCAGCACGCGCGCAAAGCGCCGATCGCGATCGACGCGTGATGCCGCATGCACGCGATAGTGCGCGAGTTCGTCATTCGCGGGCTTGAAGCTCTGTTCGCAGATGAATGCGCTGCGTGGCCACGCGTGCAGCCATGCGCCCGCGCGCGCGCGCAGGAACAGCACGCCACCCTCGCCGGGCGGCAACGCGATCTCGCCGACCGCCAGCGGCAGGAACAGCGCATCGAGCGCCGCGTCGTCGGACGTTGCCACCGTGTCAGCCCTTGCGGCCGCCGCGCTCGAGCATGGCCTTGAGATCCGCGAACGGATTGCCGGTGGCGGGAGCGACGCCTGCCTCGCGCGCATCGCCCTCGATGTGGTCGATGTAGCGAGAATGCTCGTTGTCATGGCAGTACAGGCAGAGCAGTTCCCAGTTGCTGCCGTCTGGCGGGTTGAAGTCGTGGTCGTGGTTGCGGTGGTGCACGGTGAGCTCGTGCAGGTTCGCGCGCGTGAACTCGCGCGCGCATCGACCGCAGATCCACGGGTACATCCCGAGCGCGCGTTCGCGGTAGCCGTGGCCACGCTGTTCGGCCTCGCGTCGCGCCTTCGCGACGATGCCATCGAGCTTCGCGTTGTCGATACGTCGCTTGTCCATCGATGCCCACCACCCTCGCCGCATTGTAGGAGCGCACCCTGTGCGCGACCACCCGTTCGTTCCGGCGCGTGCGCACCGGCAACCCACCGGACCGAGGAGTGGCTCGCCGGTGTCGAGGCGGAGTGCCGCTACGCCGCCGCGCGCTTGCGCGTCTCGCTGCCACCGTTCGACCCGCGCGCGCGCAGCCAGGCGGCGTACTCGTCGAGATCGCCTTTGAACGCCTCGACCCGGCCGTCGGCGACGCGCCAGAACGTGTCGCAGACCAGGCCGGTCAGGTGACGGTCGTGCGAAACCAGCACGATCGCGCCGTCGAAGTCGCTGAGCGCCTCGGCCAGCGCTTCGCGCATCTCGAGGTCGAGGTGGTTGGTCGGCTCGTCGAGCAGCAACACGTTCGGCTTGCGCCAGGCGATCAACGCGAGCGCGAGGCGCGCGCGTTCGCCGCCCGAGAAGCCGTCGATGACCTCGAACGCGCGGTCGCCGCCGAAATTCCAGCGGCCGAGGAAGTCACGGAAATCCTGGGTCGAGACGCCCGGCGCGATGTCGCGCAAGTGGTCGATCGGCGTCTGGCCCTCGTGCAGCGATTCGACCGTGTGCTGCGCGAAATAGCCGAGCACCATGTCCGGATGCGCGGTGCGCTCGCCCGCGAGCAGCTCCAGTTCGCCGACCAGGGTCTTGACCAGCGTCGACTTGCCGGCCCCGTTCGGACCCAGCAGGCCGATGCGGTCGCCCGCTTCGAGTCCGAACTTCACGTTCTCGAGGATCAACGCGTGGCCGTGATCCTCGACCACGGCATGGTCGGACGGTCCCGCATGCGCGGAGCCGCGCAGCGTGTAGCCGGCATCGACGTGGTTGAGGCGCAGCAGCGAATGCGGCACCTTCGCCGGCTCGGCGAAGTTGATGCGGATCTGCCGCTCTGCCCGCACCGCCTCGGTACCCGCGAGCTTGGCCAGGCGCTTGACACGTGATTGCGCCTGCTTGGCCTTCGCCGCGCTCGCCTTGAAGCGGTCGATGAACGACTGCAGGTGCGCGCGCTCCGCCTGCTCCTTCTCGAACGTGATCTGCTGCAGGCGCAGGTGCTCGGCGCGCTGGCGCTCGAAACTCGTGTAGTCGCCGCTGTAGAGTTTGGCGCGACCATCGTTCAGGTGCAGCGTGTGCGTGCACAAACCGTCGAGGAACTCGCGGTCGTGCGAGATCATCAGCAGCATGCCCGGGTACTTCTGCAGCCACTGCTCGAGCCAGAGCACCGCGTCGAGATCGAGGTGGTTGGTGGGTTCGTCCAGAAGCAGGAGGTCGGACGGCATCATCAGCGCGCGCGCGAGGTTCAGGCGCACGCGCCAGCCGCCGGAAAACTCCGACACCGCCATCTGGTGGGTCTCGGCGCGGAAGCCGAGTCCGTGCAGCAGGCGCCCGGCGCGCGCGGTCGCGTCGTAGCCGTTGATCTCGGCGAGCTTCTGGTGCGCGGCGGCGACCGCATCCCAGTCCTCGGCCGCGGTCGCCGCGGCCTCGGCCTGCAGCACCGCGTGGATCTCGGTATCGCCCGACACGACGAAGTCGATCGCAGCATCCGGCAGCGAGGGCGTTTCCTGCGCGACGCTCGCGATGCGCAGCCGGTTCGGCAGGTCGATGTCGCCCTTGTCCGGCTCGACCTCGCCCATGACGGCGGCGAACAGGCTCGACTTGCCGCAGCCGTTGCGGCCGACCACGCCGACCTTCGCGCCCGCATGCAAGGCGACGTCGACCTCGGACAACAGCAGGCGCTCACCGCGGCGCAGCGAGAAGTTTCGGAAGGCGATCATGGGGTTGCCGGGACTGCGAAGGCGCGCATTGTAGCCGTTCGCGGCGGTCGCGGCTGGCGGAACAGGCGAAGGAAGCGTCAAACACCGCAACGCGGCGCACGCAAGGCACAGATGCAGGAGCCCACCCTGTGGGCGATCCGCGCAGGATACCGGTCATTCGCGGGTCTTCAGATTCCCGCGAATCGCGCACAGGGTGCGCTCCTACGGAAGCCGCGCGTGTAGGAGCCCACCCTGTGGGCGACCCACGCAGGCAACCGGTCGTTCGCGGGTTTTCGGATTCCCGCGAATCGCGCACAGGGTGCGCTCCTGCGGAAGCCGCGCGTGTAGGAGCCCACCCTGTGGGCGACGCGCGCAGGCAACCGGTCGTTCGCGAGTTCCCGGATTCCCGCGAATCGCGCACAGGGTGCGCTCCTACCGCGTGCGCTGCCCGGGGTTTCGGAGCGCTGGAACGTGCCGCCACGCGGCGGCGAGGACGAGCAGCGCGGCGAGCAGCAGCGTCGCGGGGGAATCGATCGGCACCGCGCGAACTACAGCGCCGCGGCAAGCGGCGGGCATCGGCGCCGCATCCGGACCGGGCCACGCGGCCGCGAACGCAGCCGCATCGGCGCAGCTCACGCTGCGATCGCCGTCGAAGTCGCCCGCGAGGCAGGCTTCGACACCGGATTCGCCGACATTGACGCAGGCTTCGAGCCGTCCCGCATCACCGCCGTCGAGCACGCCGTTGCCATCGAAGTCGCCGCGCAGGAAGCCGCCGAGCGCGAGCGTTGCGTTGGCCATCTCGACCGGTGGCGAGCGGCCGCTCTGCTCCCACAGGCCGTAGAGCGTGTCGCCCCAATGGTCGCTCGTGTTGCCGTCGCGCAGCGCTTCGATGTAGTGGCGCGTCGCGGTCTGGTAGTGCACGGCGACGCGCACCTGCGCGGCGCCGTCGGGCAAGCGGAAGCGCGCGTCGTCCCAATGCTGGCCATCCGCGTACGCGCGCCCGACCGCGGGTGCGCCGGCCGCGGCGTAGGCCGCATTGGAGAAGCCGCGTGGCGGGATGCGCGAGTCCTTGACCACGGTGTCGGCGAGCGCCATATGCGTGGTGCGCCCTGCCTCGTGGCCGGTCATCGCCGCGGCCGTTGCGGAGAGGCCGACCGCCATCTCGTAGACGACGGTGCCGGCTTCGTCGAGTTCCGCGGTCTCTGCGTCGTAGTGGCCGTAGGCCTGCAGGAGGCCGCCGCCCGCATCGAACACCTGCACCTCGACCCAGGCGCGCCGACCCTCGATGTGACCGGTCGGCAGCTTGTGCCCGCTCTCGTTGATCACGCGCGCACGCAGCACGCCGCCGGGTTGCTGTTCGAGTTCGAGCGACGCGGCGCGACGCAGCATGTCGTCGGCGCGCTCCATCCCCAATGCGATCGCAGCCTGGTCGACCGCTGGATCATCGGCGTAGTAGCGGCCGATGATGTCGAGCACCCACGACGACGCACCCGCGAAATCGTGGCTGCGCAGATCGGGGCGTTGGGGTCCGCCGCTGGCCGCCATGCCACTGCGCACCGGCATGTGGCAGTCCTGGCAGCTCGATACCACGCCGCCGCCGTCGCCGCCGAAACGGCCGCCCATGTCGACTCCGCCCGCCGCGAACGAGGACAGGCGCCACTCCGAGAACGTGCGCTCCAGCGGGAACTGGTGCGCGAGGTCCTCGCTGTCGGTCGGCGTGTCGAGCGCGTTGTAGCGGTAGCTGCCGTCGTCCTGGCGCGAGACCGCGACATTGCCGACGTCGTGGCAGGTGCCGCACAGCGCGCTGCTGCGGTGGTAGGGCGAAGTCAGGAGTTCATGCGAGGGCGCTGCATCCGGGCGCGGACCGCGCCTGACGCCGGCAGGATCGAGCACGAACATCGCGTTGCCGGTGTGCGCGGGCACCGACGAGAGCGCAGCGAGCACCGATTCGTCGCGCGCCGGACTGCTGCCCGGCCGGTAGGTCGGATCGACCATCGAATGGCAGAAGTGGCAGTCCACGCCTTCGCGGTCGCGATCGGACAGCGTGCTGCCGTCGGCGACCGCGACATTGCCGCTGACCACCGCCATCGGCACATGGCAGCGCAGGCAGAAAGAGCCGACGTTGGCGACGTCCTGGTTCGCGTTCGCGAGCTGCGCGTAGAACAGCGGATCGCGCCCGGCCTGCGCCATCAGGCTGCCGCGCCAGCTGTCGTACGGCGCGGCGTCGGAACCGGTGTTCGCGTGGCAGGCCGAACACAGTTGCGGCGACTGGAACGCACCCGCATGCGCGTCGCCGGTCTGGGTGCCCGAGACGAGGAAATCCTTCTGCGTCATCGGGATCGGATCGGCGACCGCGTGCGCGGCGAACCACGCAGCCGCCATCCACACCGCGTGCCGCACGCCACGCCGACCACGAGTGCTGGCCATCTCCCCACTCCCCTCGCCGCGATGGGGCATCCTCCCGGCGCCCGCGGCGGACGGCCCTGATCTGGATCAAGAACCGGGGTGCCGGCTCGCGCCGTCGGGAACGAGTGAAGCGCGCGCTAGACTCCGAGCCCCGCGACCAGCTCGAACGAGCGCACGCGCGCCGCATGGTCATGGATGTTCGCGGTGAGCATGAGCTCGTCCGGCCGGTGGCGCGCGATGAACGCGCGCAGGCCTTCGCGCACGGTGTCCGGGCCGCCGACGACCGAGCAGGCGAGCGCGTTCTGCACGCCGGCCTTCTCCTGCGCTGTCCAGTAGGATTCGATGTCGTCGATCGGCGGCGGCACCAGCCCGAGCCTGCCGCGTCGCAGGTTCACGAAACTCTGCTGCAGCGTCGTGAACAGCCGACGCGCCTGCGCATCGTCGTCCGCGACGATCACGTTCGCCGCGAGCATCGCGTACGGGCGATCGAGGCGCGCCGATGGCCGGAACTCGCGCCGATAGAGATCCAGCGCGGCTTCCATCGCATCCGGCGCGAAATGCGAGGCGAACGCGAACGGCAAGCCGAGCGCGGCCGCGAGTCGCGCGCTGAACAGGCTCGAGCCGAGCAGCCAGACCGGTACCGGGATGCCCGCGCCGGGCACCGCGCGCACGGCTTGCCCCGGTTGCGCCGGTTCGAAGTAGCCGAGCAGTTCGAGCACATCGTTCGGAAACGCCTCCGCACTGTCGAAGTAGCGCCGCAGCGCCTTCGCGGTCGCCTGGTCGGTACCGGGCGCGCGACCGAGGCCGAGGTCGATGCGATCGGGATACAGCGAGGCGAGCGTGCCGAACTGCTCGGCCACCTGCAGCGGCGCGTGGTTCGGCAGCATGACGCCGCCCGCACCGACGCGAATCGTCGACGTACCACCTGCGACATGCCCGATCAGCACCGAGGTCGCCGCACTCGCGATCCCGGGCATGTTGTGGTGCTCGGCGAGCCAGTAGCGCCGATAACCGAGGCGTTCGGCGTGGCGCGCGAGGTCGAGCGTGTTGCGGAACGAGGTCGCGACGTCGCTGCCTTCGCAGACCGGAGCGAGATCGAGGATCGAGAGGGGAATCATGCGCACTCCTGCACGGCCATCCACCCGAGATGGGGCTGGTCAGCGCGAATTCGAGCCTGCCGCGCGAGCGGCATCGCGACGCGTATGATCTGGGCGCCACCGCACCGGACCCGGGAATGAACCGCGACCTCAATCCGCAAGCCGAGCAGATGGGCGACGAATCGATGGCGCGCAACCTCGCGTTCCAGGCGCAGGCGATCTGGCCGCAGGAACAGGCGCTGTTCGAACGCTACGCCCTCGAGGGCGCCGTGCGCATCCTCGACCTCGGCTGCGGCACCGGCGAGATCTCGCGCCGTCTCGCGCGTCGCTATCCGCGCGCGAGCATCACGGGCATCGACATCCTCGAAGGCAACCTCGCGCTCGCTCGAGCGGCGAACGCCGGTTTCGAAGCGCGCGTGCATTACGAGGCCGGCGATGCATTCGCGCTCGCGCACGCGGATGCGAGCTTCGACCTCGTCGTGTGCCGCCACCTGTCGCAGTCGGTGCCGGAGTTCCCGCGCGTGCTCGACGAGATCGGCCGCGTGCTGCGGCCAGGCGGCTGGCTGCACTTGCTGTCCGAGGACTACGCGATGCTGCGGATGCCACGCGGCGAGCGGGATCCGGACCGCTTCTGGGTCGACGTGGTGCTGCCCTACCTCGAGTCGATCGGCTGCGACGGTCGCATCGGCCGGCATTCGCCGCCGCTGCTAGCGGAACGCGGTTATCGCGACATCGCGGTCGACTACGTGGTCGTCGACACCCGACGCGTGCCGCGTGAAACCTTCGGCGGCATCCTGCGCGCGTGGCGCGACGGCTACGTCGACGTGCTCGCGGCAGCAGGTCGCCTCGATCCGTCCGAGGTGCGCGCCGACTTCGATGCGATGATCGACGCGATCGAAACGCCGCCGAATTACGCGGTCTGGCACGTGCCAGTGATCTCGGCGCGGCGCCCGTGATCGCGAACGCGCGTGGTCCCCGCATGGCCGATCTGAGCTGAGGTCCCTCGCGCGCGGGCTGCGGGCGGGCCGGGACTTTGCGGGAGTCGCTTCAGCCCGGTGCCGGTGCCCGAACGCTCAAGCTGCGATCAGCGCACCCTGCGCGACTCCCCTTCGTCCCGCAGGCTGAACGGCGTGAAGCGCGTGCGCTCGTCGTAGACGTCCACGCCTTCGCGCCGCTTGAGGAAACCGACCACCGCGTAGGTGACCGGCGTGAAGGCGACTTCGACCAGCACCTTCATCGTCCAGTTGAACGCGATCACCTTCAGGATCGTCTCGCCTTCCCAGATACCGATGAACGCGATCGGGTAGAACACGAGGCTGTCGATGCCCTGCCCGACCATCGTCGAGCCGATCGTGCGCGTCCACAGCCAGCGCCCGCGCGTCCAGACCTTCATCTTCGCGAGCACGTAGGAATTGGTGAAGTCGCCGAGCCAGTAGCCTGCCATCGAGGCGGCCACGATGCGCCAGGTGCTGCCGAACACGGTTTCGAGCGCGGGCTGCAGCGTCGCGTTGAACGGCTCGTCGGGGCTCGGCGTCATCGAGAGGATGACCCAGGTCATGAAGCTCGCGAACGCGAGGCCCGCGAAGCCGGCCCAGATCGCGCGGCGCGCGCGCGCATAGCCGTACACCTCGGTCAGCACGTCGCCGAAGATGTAGCTGACCGGGAAGAACAGGTTGCCCGCGCCGAAACTCAGCGCGCCGAGCAGCGGCAAGGTGACCGTGCAAACCTTGGACGGCCCGATCAGGTTCGAACAGAGCAGCACCGCGACCATGCCGCCGACGAGCAGGTCGTAGTAACGAAAACCGCGCACGCTCGGCGCGGTGGTGGTCGACGCCATCGGATTCCCCTGCCGGACGCCCGCATGGTAGCCGGCAGGGTGCACCGATGCGATGGCTACAAGCGTTCGACCGCAGGCGCGGAACCGCCGAACCATGCGCGCTCGAACGCCTGCCGCGTCGTGCGTTCGGACACCTCGTCGCCCTTGCGCCGGTAGACCTCGGCCAGGCCCGAAAGCGCCCAGCCATTGCCGCGCACGCGTGCGAACGAACCGCGCAAGGCCTGCTCGGCCTCGTCGAGCTTGCCCTGGCGCAGGCGCACCGAACCCAGCGACTGCCGGATCGGGTAGTACCAGTACGGCGGCTCCATGTAGGACAACGAGTCCTCGACTGCGATCGCGGCCTCGTAGGCCTTCGCCGCGCCAGCGAGGTCGCCTTGCGCGTCGGCGACGCGCGCGGTCGCGACGAGCCGGGCGGTCTGCACGATTTCCCTGCCCGGCACGAGCCAGTCGGCATACGGCTTGAACTCGGCCGTGTCCTCGATCTTCGCGACCGCCGCGATCTCGCGGCGCGCCGCTTGCGCGTCACGGTTGGCAATGTGCGCGAGCGCGCGCGCGTAGTGCGCGAGCGCGGAGACCAGCACCTGGTTCGCGGGCGGCGCCTTCAGCGCAAGCACCGTGGCCGGCGCACTGAAGGTCGCATGCGCGAGCCAGGGCGCCGCCTTGATGGGCTCGAGTGACGGGAAGTCCGCGACGACCTCGTCGCCGAGAGAAGCATCGAGACGCATCGCGGCATCGATCGCAGTCGGACCATCGCCGCCCATCTGCGCCGACACCAGCACGAAATGGATGTTGTGCGGGTAGTAGGCGTAGCGGTACATCGGATCCGACGGCGAGGTGCGAAAGTACGCATCGTCCGCCGCGATCGCGGTCTTGTTGACCGCGAGCGCCTCGCGGAACATGCCGAGCCGGAAATAGATGTGCGCCGGCATGTGCACGATATGGCCCGCACCGGGCATCAGCGCCGCGAGCCGGCGCGCATGCGGCAGCGCGCGTTCGGGTGCAGCCGACGCCTCGACCGCGTGGATATAGAGGTGGATCGCGCCCGGATGCGCGGGATTGCGCGCGAGCACCTTCTCGAGCGTCGAGAAGATCTCGCCACCACGCGCCTTCGGCCGGGTGCCCGCGGCTTCCCAGTAGTCCCAAGGTTGCGTGTCCATGACCGCTTCGGCGTAGAGCGTCGCGATCGTGTCGTCATCGGGGTAGCGCGCCGACACCGCCTTCATCGCATCCGCGAACGCACCATCGAGCACCGCGCGCTCCGCCGCGGGATCGGACGAATAGCGCGTGCGCAGCGCCTCGATGAGCGCGCGATCCTTCTCCGGCGCGGATGGCGCGAGTTGCACCGCCTTGCCGAGCGCAGCCCACGCCGGCGCGACCGCGTCGGGCAGCATCGGTGCATTGATGTTCGGACCGAGCACGAAAGCTTCGCCCCAGTGCGCGAGCGCGAACGCGGGATCGGCCTGCTGCGCGGCACGAAACGCGCGCTGCGCCTCCGCGTGGTTGAACGCGAATGCCCAGCGCAGCCCCTGGTCGAACCAGGCCTGTGCCTCGGCATTCCGTGTGCCGGCCGGGAACCCGAGGCTGCCGAGGTCGTCGTATCGCGTCGGCAGGCCGTCGGCCGCGCGCATCGGCTGCGGCGGGAACGGCTTGGTCTCCGACTGCGCGAGGACCAGCGCCTGCAGCAGCGGAGGACGACCGGTGCCATTCGGAACGCAGGCGGGACCGGCGCCCTCGAACAGCGGGTCGATGCCGGCGCGCGGCGCCTCCCGGGTCTGCGCGAGCGCGAAGGCGCCCGCGAATGCGGCCATTGCCGCAACCAGTGCGGCAGCGAGTGGAATCGGACGGATCATGGCGCTTCCTCGTTGGATGGCTCGGACTTTGCAGCAGTGGCCACGGCACGACATCGATCGGACATGGGACGGGTAGGGATACGCAATCGTGCTACGAACAACGCCAAACGGCGACGCAGGCCGCAATGCGGGGCGGCGCTTCGACGCCGCGGCCTGCGACCGCTGCGCTAAGCGCGAACGGGGAATGTTTCCGTTCGCCCTGAGCGCAGGCCGGAGGCCGGAGTCGAAGGGCCACGTCGTGCCCGAACCCCCACGCGCATGCGCTTCGACACCGCGGCCTGCGGCTCCTGCGCACAGCGCCAACGTGTGTGTCCGCTTGCCGCGCCGGCTTGCGGCGACGCAGTGGCTGCGGCAAGGTTCCGGGATTCCCCGCCGCGGCCGGCCCATGACGAATCCCACGCTCCCCTTGCTGCTCTCGCTCGCGCTCGCAGGTGCCTGCGTCGGCACGGCCGCGGCCGCGACGCCGCGTACTCCGCTCGATGCTGCACTCCCGGCCTGGACCAAGAGCGCGGGTGCGTCGCGCTCGCTCGATGCCTCGCGTCGGCTGTCCCGGCTCGGCCTCGTCCTGCGGCGCAGCGAGGAACGCCAGCAGGCCTTCGATGCGCACCTCGCGGCCTTGCAGGACCCGGCATCGCCACTGCACGCGCAGTGGCTCGAACCGCACGAGATCGGCGAACGCTTCGGCGCCGATGCGGCGGAAATCGCCGCCGTGTCGAGCTGGCTCGCGAGCGAAGGACTGGACATCGAGTCGGTGTCGCCGACGCGACGCATCCTGCGCTTCGGCGGCCGCGTCGAGGATGTCGAGCGCGCGTTCGCGACGCGCCTTGCCGAATACGAAGTCGGCGGTCGCAAGCGCATCGCGCCGCGCAGCGTGCCTTCGTTGCCCGACGCGATCGCGTCGCGCGTGGAACACGTCGTCGGCCTCGAGACGCTGCGGCTGCACCCACGCGCCGCGCCGCCGCAGCGGCGCGATTCGGCGTCGCTGGAGCGCGCACGCGCGAAGGCGACCCTGTGCGGCGCCGAGGGCTGCGAGCATTACATCTTCCCCGGCGATTTCGCGGTGCTGTATGGCCTCGAAGGCGCGCGCGCGCAGGGCTTTGACGGCAGCGGGCAATCGATCGCAGTGGTCGCGCGCACGCGCGTGCATGCGCCCGACATCGCGGAATTCCGAGCGCGCGCGGCACTGCCCGCGATGGCGTTCGACACCGTGATCGCCGAGGACGGCACCGATCCCGGCCCGCCGGTCGGACACTGCGGCGACGTCGGCGAGCCCGATTGCGACGATCGCAGCGATGCGGTGATGGACCAGTCCGAAGCCACGATGGACGTCTCGCTCGCGGGCGGCGCAGCACCCGGCGCGCGCATCAAGCTCGTGACCAGCGGCGAGACCGACGGCGCCGACGGCGTGTTTCTCGCGATCGAGCACGCAGTCTGGGCCGAACCCCTGCCCGCGCGCATCATCAGCATCAGCTGGGGCACCTGCGAAGCCGACAACAGTGCAGGCGCAGCGGCCTACGTCAACGAGGTGTTCGGCGACGCGGCGATGCGCGGGATCTCGGTATTCGCATCATCGGGCGATGCGGGCGCGGGCGACTGCTCGCCGCACCACCAGCCACCCGACGGCGACCGCCGGCACAGCGTCAACCTGCTGTGCAGTTCGCCGCACGTGACCTGCGTCGGCGGCACCGAACTCGCCGACGATACCGGCGCCTCGGGCGCGTACTGGAGCGAAAGCAACGGACCCGGATTCACGTCCGCGCTCGGGCCCATTCCCGAGCGCGGCTGGAACGAGCCGATCGACCGCGAGGGCGCTGCCCAGGTTGCCGCGAGCGGCGGCGGCGTCAGCGCGCGATTCGCGACGCCGGCCTGGCAGGTCGGCGCCGGCGTTCCGCTCGACCGCGAAGGGCGCTACGTCCCCGACGTCGCGCTGAATGCCTCTTCGCATACCGGCTATTTCCATTGCATGGCCGCGTTCGGCGGTTCATGCGTGCGCGACGACAGTGGCGCGTTCCATTTCATGCTCGGCGCCGGCACCTCGGCATCGGCGCCGTCGATGGCCGGCATCGCGGCGATGCTCAACCAGCGCGCGGGTGCGCCACAGGGCAATCTCAATCCGCGCCTCTACGCGATCGCCGGCAATCCGTTGAACCGTGCATTGCGCGATGTCGCACTGATCGCCGGCCAGGCCTGCGACCTCGACGTGCCTTCGACCTGCAACAACAGCACGCCGGGTGCACAAGGCGCTGCGGCATTGCGCGGCCATGCCATCGGCCACGGCCACGACCTCGTGACCGGGCTCGGCTCACCGGATGCAACGCGGCTGCTCGAGGCCTGGATGAATCCTGCATCGGCCGGCGTGCGTCTCAACCAGCGCGGCGTCAGCGGTTCATGGGCGAATCCCGCGACCGACAGCCAGGGCTTCGTCGTCGACGTCTCGCCGGACTTCTTCAATGCGCAGACCGGCAACCTGTTCGCAGGCTGGTTCACGTTCGCCAACGACGGGTCCCAGCGCTGGTACACGCTGCAGGGCGCGGCCGGCGACGTCGCGGGTGCGGCCCTGCCGATCTACGAGACGACGGGCGGGCGCTTCGACCACGCGCAGGCGACCACCACGCGCGCGATCGGGCATGCGTGGTTCGTGCTGGAAGCCTGCGACCGCGCGCAGCTCGAGTACCGGTTCGACGAGGGAGGCCGCAGCGGCACGATCCCGTTGCAGCGCTTGCTCTCGAATGTCGATTGCGCGACCGCGCAACCGCCGCCATCGACGCCGGCGGATGCGCGCTACGCCGGGACCTGGGCCGACTTCGGGACCGGAGGACAGGGGCTCGTGCTGGATGTCTCGCCCTCGCAGACGCTGTTGTTCGGCGCCTGGTACACGTTCGCCACCGGTTCGGTCGCGGGCGCCGAGGGCCAGCGCTGGATCACGCTGCAGGCCGCGTTTCCCGCGGGCGCGCGCGCGCTCGAGGACATCGGCCTCTTCGAGAGCCGTGGCGGCGTGTTCGACGGCCCGGCCGATACCGAGACCGTGCAGGTCGGCAAGGCCGGTCTCGCGTTCACCTCGTGCACGACCGCGCGGCTCGATTACCGCTACACGAGCGGCGCCTTCGCCGGCCGCAGCGGCCGCCTCGACCTCACGCGCGTGACGCCCGCGCCGGCCGGCTGCCAATAGGCCTGCGCTCGATTAAAATGGCGCGTTCGGCCCATGCCGGCCGTCACCTCGCACGACAGGAATTCCCATGGGCAGAGGCCCCAGCATCGAGAACCGCAAGAACGCCGAAGACGCGCGCCGCGGGAAGATCTTCACCAAGCTGATCCGAGAGATCACGATCGCGGCGCGCAACGGCGCCGACCCCGCCGGCAATGCGCGCCTGCGCGTCGCGATGGACAAGGCGCTGTCGGCGAACATGACCAAGGACACGATCGAGCGCGCGGTCAGGCGCGGCTCCGGTGCCGAAGGCGCCGACGACATGCAGGAGCTTCGCTACGAGGGCTATGGCCCGTCCGGCGTCGCGCTGATCATCGACGCAATGACCGACAACCCGACCCGCACCGTCGCGGACGTGCGCCACGCGCTGTCCAAGCACGGCGGCAACCTCGGCACGTCGGGATCGGTCGCGTTCCAGTTCAAGCGTCTGGGCGAACTGGTGTTCGACACCAGCGCAGCGGGCAGCGAGGACCGATTGCTCGAAGTGGCGCTGGATGCAGGCGCCGACGACGTCGTCGTCGATGCGGGCCGCGGTGCCGTGCTGTGCGCGCCCGAGCACTTCGAAGGCGTGAAGAAGGCGCTCGTCGGCGCCGGACTGGAGCCGCTCTCCGCCGACATCGTGATGCGTCCCGAAAACCGCGTTGCCGTCAGCGGTGAAACCGAAGAAACCCTGCGCGACCTGCTCGACTGGCTCGACGAGCTCGACGACGTGCAGGAGGTCTACCACAACGCGGCGCTTCCGGACCAGGCCTGAGTCGGTCGGCTGCAGTCCCGTGGTTCGCGTTTCTGCGCTGCCGCCTGTAGCCGCCGTGGGGAAACAGAAGCTGCCTTCTCTTCTGCGGTGACGCGGGATGCGCGCGGCCTGCGTCACCGCGGCATGCGCCATCCGTTCACTTCGCGGATGGATAATCCATGCACCGCCAAGGGGAACAGGTCCATGCGCGCACGCATCGCCATCGCCGCCGTGCTGCTGTCCGTCTCGGCGACTGCCGGCGCTGCGAGCTTCGACTGCACGCAGGCATCGAGCGCCGTCGAGCGCACGGTCTGCGCGAATCCACGCTTGTCGCGGCTCGACGAAGAGCTGGCGACGGAGTTCCGCAAACTGCTCGGCGTCGTGGCGAATCCGGCGGCCTTGCGCGAGCGGCAACGCGCATGGCTGGTCGAGCGCGATGCCTGCGCCGATGACCGCTGTCTCGAACGCCTCTACCTGCGCCGCGTCGCCGCGCTCCGCGCCGGGACGCGACCGCCCGCGGACACGCGTGCCGCGGCGCTCGGGATCTTCGAACGTCGCGTCGACGGCGAGGTCGACCCGCATGCGGCGACGTTGACCATCGCGGCCGGCAGCGGCGATCTCGTCCATGTCACGGGCGAGGCGACCTGGGTCGGCGACGCCGCCACCGGCAACGTCAACGCGGGTTCGATCGACGGCATGGTGCGGATCGAAGGCAATGCCGCGCGCTACGACCTCGATGGCTGCCAGTTCACGATCGAGTTCCTGCCCGATGCACTGATCGTCGACGGCGACAACGGCGCCTGCGGCGGATTGAACGTCAGCTTCGACGGCGACTACGAACGCGTTCCGCCCTGAGTCGGCGCCCGCGCATCACGACGGTGGGGCTCGCCGCTGCGCGGCTGCGTCCCACCCTACGTTCCGCGCGGAATGCGTAGGGTGGGCCGCAGCGCCGAAGGCGCGAGACCCACCAGCGCGCATCCCCGAAGGCGCACGATCCGCCACCACGAACGTCCGTGACCACACGACGAGGCTCGCGCATCACGATGGTGGGGCTCGCCGCTGCGCGGCTGCGACCCACCCTGCGTTCCGCGCGCGAATGCGTAGGGTGGGCCGCAGCGCCAAAGGCGCGAGACCCACCAGCACGCATCCCCGAAGGCGCACGATCCGCCACCACGAACTTCCCGATACCACCCGGCGAGGCTTGCGCATCACGACGGTGGGGCTCGCCGCTGCGCGGCTGCGACCCACCCTGCGTTCCGCGTGCGAATGCGTAGGGTGGGCCGCAGCGCCAAAGGCGCGAGACCCACCAGCGCGCATCCCCGAAGGCGCACGATCCGCCACCACGAACTTCCCGATACCACACGACGAGGCTCGCGCATCACGATGGTGGGGCTCGCCGCTGCGCGGCTGCGACCCACCCTGCGTTCCGCGCGCGAATGCGTAGGGTGGGTCGCAGCGCCGAAGGCGCGAGACCCACCAGCGCGCATCCCCGAAGGCGCACGATCCGCCACCACGAACTTCCCGAGACCACGCCGCGAGGCTCGCGCATGAAGATGGTGGGGCTCGCCGCTGCGCGGCTGCGACCCACCCTACGGTTCTACGGCTCCGTGACGTCCACGCGTAGCTCGAGGCGCAGGTCCTTCGCGGCGGAATCGGGCGTGGTCTCGATCGATAGCGCAATGCGGCGCCCGTCCTGCACGCGCGTCCAGCGCCGCATGCCGGATTCGCGCTTCCAGTCTTCGAGGCCGGCCATGCCGCGCGCGATCCGCGCGTCCAGCTCCTCCGCGGGCATCGCGGTGGCGATCCGGTGCACGGTGCGCCACTGCCGCTCGTCGCCGAGCGACACGTCGGTGCGCACGACCATGTCCTTGGGCCACTCGACCACCGACTCGAGCGTGCGCGGCAGGTAGCGATCCGCCATGAGCGACCTGACGAAGCCGCCTTCCGGCTTCCAGTCGTACTCGAGCCGCAACGCAGCCGTGCGTGCCTTGTCGACGCCGTGCAAGGTCGCGACGAGGTGCAGTGCCGCGTCGAGTCCCGACGACAACCCGGCCGACGTCACGATGCGGCCGTTGTCGACCCAGCGCACGTCGCGCACGACCTCGACCTTCGGATAGCGCGTCGCCATCTGCTCGATGCGCGGCGTGAACGTCGTCGCCTTCAGTCCGTCGAGCACGCCGGAGGCGGCAAGGATGAACGAGCCCGTGCAGACCGACATCACATGGCGGCTGCTTCCGGCCTGCTTGCGCACGAACGCGAGCACCGCGGGATCGCGTTCGGCCTCCTGCACGTCGCCGCCCGGCACGAGCAGCACGTCGAACGCAGGCGCGGCTTGGAACGCCGCGTCGGGCGTCACGCGAAGCCCCATCGCCGTCGTGACCGGCTTGCCGTCGTGCGACAGCGTGGTCACGCCGAATCCGGCTTGCCCGAACACTTCGTACGGGCCCGCGAAGTCGATGATCTGCACGCCATCGAACAACACGATGCCGACCCGTACTTCGGGCTTCGAATGCGGCGCGTGCGCAGCGAGCGCCGGCGCGCAGGCCAGTGCGAGCACGAGGGCGAGGCCACGCAGAACGAACGTCTTCATCAGGCTGACTCCCGGTTCCGGATGCGGTCACGATAGCGACCGCCGCCGCGCGGATGCGGACACCGCGGGTGCAGATCCGGACAATCAGCCCGAACCGAATCGCTCGCGGTAGTCGCCGGGCGAGACGCCGAGCTGGCGCGCGAACGCGCGCCGCATCGCGCCCGCGCTGCCGAAACCGCAGCGCGCGGCGATCCGGCCGATGTCCTCGCGCGAGCCCTCGAGCAGCGGCTTGGCGGCCTCGACGCGCAACTGCTCGACGTACTTCTGCGGCGTCGTGCCGAATGCGGCGGCGAACCTGCGCGTGAACTGGCGCGGGCTCATGTGCACGCGTTCGGCGAGCTGGTCGAGGTCGAGGCGCAGCGCGAGGTTGTCGCGCATCCAGCGTTCGAGCCGCTCGAACGGATCCGGAAGATCGAGGGCCTGCAACTGCCGGCTGAACTGGCTCTGCCCGCCCGAACGCCGGCTCGCCATCACCATGCGCTTGGCCACTTTCAGGGCCAGCGACGGGCCGTGGTCGGCCGCGACCATCGCGAGCGCGAGGTCCATGCCCGCGGTGATGCCGGCCGAGGTCCAGGTTTCGCCGTCGCGCGTGTAGATAGCGTCGGGCAGCACGCGCACCTGCGGGTAGCGGTCGCGCAGCTCCGCCACGTCGCTCCAGTGCGTGGTCGCCTCGCGACCATCGAGCACGCCGGCCTCGGCAAGCAGCAAGGCGCCACTGCAGACCGACGCCACCCGGCGCACGCGCGGCGCGGCATCCCGCAACCAGTCCACGATGGCGCGATCGGCACGCGCGCGATCCAGTGCATCGCCCATGCCGCCACTCACCATCAGCGTGTCGGTGTCCTCCGGCATGTCGTCGCACACCGCATCCGGCAACAGCCTGAGCCCCGACGCGAGCGCGACCGGCGCCATGTCGGCCGCGAGCAGGCGAAGTCGGTACAGCGGCGGGCTCGCGGGACGCTCTTCCTGCGACTGCCGCGACGCCAGCGCGAACACCTCGAGTGGTCCGAAGATGTCGAGCGACTGTGCGCCGGGATAAGCCAGCATGCAGACCGTACGGGAGCAGTTCGGATGCATCGGCGCTGGCAAGGGTACCGGAAGGATGCACGACGCCGGAACGGCGCCGCACGCGATCATAGCCCGGCGTCGACGCGTGAAAGGAACCCGCGCATCAACTGCGCGCATTCGGCCGCATGCGTTTCGAGCAGGAAGTGCGGCCCGTCGAGGATGTGGGCTTCCATGCGCGGCAACGCCTGCATCCACGACAGCGTTTCCTCGAGGTCAAAGAAGCGGTCGTGGCGACCCCAGAGCAGCAGCGCGGGTGGCTGGCGGGTTTCGAGGTAGCGCGCGATTTCGTGGAAGCGCGCGACGTGGTTGCGATAGTCGAGCACGAGCGCACGTTGCAGCGCGAGCCGACCCGGCAGCGACATCACGTGCCAGTCGTCCTGCCAGCGACGCGGGTCGATGCGCGCGGCGATGTCGGCCGGAATGCCGCCGACGTATTGGTCGCGCGTGCCGTCGGCGCCGAGGTGCGCGGTCGCTTCGGCCTCGCGTTCCGGCGTCGGATGCCCCCAGTACGCGCGCGTCGCCGACCACTGCGGGCCGAGGCCGCTCGCGTGCGCATTCGCGTTCTGGATCACGAGGCTGCGTATGCGCTCCGGCGTGCGGGTCGCGAGGTGGAAACCGACCGCGGCGCCATAGTCGTGCAGGTAGAGATGGAACGAATCGACGCGAAGCTGCGCGAGCAACTCGCCCATGCGATCGGCGAAGCCGGCGAAGGAGGGCGCGTCGACCGGATCGGAGTCGCCGAATCCGGGCAGGTCCGGGGCGATCACGAACAGGTCGCGCGCGAGCTCCGTGACGATGTCGCGGAACGATGCCGAGGAGGCCGGGAATCCGTGGATCAGCAGCAACGCCGGGCGTTCGCAATCACCCGCCAGTACCACGCTCATCGCGGCACCACCGATCGTGAAGCGGCGTGTCTCGCTCATCGTCGCCGTGCTCCGTTTCGCTCGCCGCGCCGTGAGTCGATCAGGTCGGCTCCGGCGCGAGCACCGGCCGCCTTCCCGTGCGAAGGCCGAACACGAGCAGCCACAGGCAGATGCCGATCTCGCCGAGCGCGGACGGAATCGACACGATGCTCGCGAATGTCGACTGCGCATACCCGTCCGACAGGGTCGGCGCGATGATGTTGACGAGATAGCCAAAGCATCCGGCCATCAACAGGATCCCGAACACCTTCGGCAGCAACCCGGAGCGGAACACGAGCCAGCCGAACGGCAGCAGCCACAATCCCCAGAACACCGTGGAGATGCGCATGCCGCTGCGATACGACTCGAGCGCGAACGCGGCCTGTGCGCGCAATTGCGCGCCATCGATCGTCGCGAAGCGATCGCCCGCGAGCAACGCGAGCACGTCGAGCTTGTGGCCGAGCGCGACCAGCGAGATCGGCACGCTGACGACCGCGAACGCGACCATCACGACGGCGACGCGGCGATCGACATGGCCGAGCAGTGCGTAGAGCACCAGGGGCAGCAGCAGGAACGCGATGTAGCAGACCGCGCCGGCCGCGATCCCGTAGCCGTAGAGCTCCGGCGCAGCCGCGATGTTGTCGAGCGTCGCGGCGACGTTGCCGTCGACCGTGTAGCGCGACGGGAGATAGAGCAGGTTGAACATCCCCGTCAGCACGACGATCAGGTAGAGCAGCCCCGCGATGCGGGCGGTGGTCTGGTTCGTGCCCATGTCGACTCGTCTCCTCGGGGGAAGGCGCGATCGCGCCTGCGCCGCGCGGCCGCTACGGCAAGTGACTCACGCTTCCAAGTCGGCCGGGAGTACCACTAGTCCACCCTGCCCTTCTCCGCGCGCTCCTGCGGGAGCATGCACGCCGGATTGCGCCGGTAGCGCAGGTAGCCGGCCAGCGCGAAGATGCCCGCGGAAACCACGCCCCACGCGAGCGCGAACTGCAGCGCGACGTCGAGCGGCTTGCCCTTGAGCGCCTGCACCGCCGCGAGCACGACGAATGCGATCGCGAAAGCCATCGCGAATCGCCTGATCCAGAACAAGGGTCCCATGGCGACACGTTAGCAGGCCGCAAGGCGGGCAGCCAATCACGGCTTCGGTGGCGCTTCCGACGCGCGGCGCGAACGCAGCGCCTGCAACTGCCGCAAGAACCAGGCGCGGCTCGGCTCCGCTTCGGCTTCGCCACATCGCACGAGGTAGGGCTTGCGCGAGCGGCTGCTGCCGGTCGCGGCGAGTTCGATGAAGGCCTCGGTCGACTCGATGCTGCCCTTGCCACGCAGGTAGTCGAGCTTGCGCTCGAGATGCTTGCTCGCACGCGCGGCGTCGTACCACTGCCCGTTGCGCGCGAAGCGGCAACCGGACTGTTCGAGCGCCTCGAACAGACCCGCTATCTCCGCATCGACCGACGGCGGCGTGGCTTGCGCGAATGAGGGCACGCACGGGAACGCGAGCGCCGCGAGCAACAGGAAACGTACGGCGCTTCGAGGCAGCCCTAACGTAGGAGCGCACCCTGTGCGCGATGCGCGGCAAACCGCATGCCCGCGTGCCACCGATTCGCTGCGCGGATCGCCCACAGGGTGGGCTCCTACGAGGTGCGTCGATGCGCGGTAGCCCGCATGCCCGCGTGCAACCGGTTTCCTGCGCGGATCGCCCACAGGGTGGGCTCCTACGAAAAGCATCGATGTGCGGGAAGCGTCGATGTGCGTACCGAACTGCATCCTCAAGCGCCGCCGAGACCGTGGCCGCCGACCGGCGTCGTCTCTATGTACTGCTCGAACGCGGCGATCAGCGGCTTCGCCCGCGCGATCGAGTCCTTGACGAATGGAAGCGACAGCGAAGCGGCATGGCTGTGCTTGCCGTCCCAGATCTCGGTGACCCAGATCACGTCGGCATCCGACGCATCCATCGACACCACGTAGGACAGGCAACCCGGCATCTGCGAAACGCCTTCGAGCAGGATCGCGGCCAGGTCGTCGCGACGCCCTGCCACCGCTCGCATCTTTCCGATCACTCCGTACATTCGATTCTCTCCGGTTCCTGGAACGATCCTTGTAGGAGCGCACCCTGTGCGCGATCGCGCGTCAATCGTCCCTGCGCGAACGATCGGTTTCCGGCGCGGATCGCCCACAGGGTGGGCTCCTACACGCGTCGGGGCCGGTGCGCACGCGACGAGGGCTGCAGTGGCCGCAACGAGGCTTGCGAGAAAGCTCCGCCTGGCGAACATCATGCGTCTGCGGCCTCCGATGCCTTCGGTTCATGCGGGATCCCCGCACGCAACGCGTCGAGCACAACCTAGCACGGGCAAGCCGGTGCGACGACCGCTCGTCGTCCAATCGCAGGCCTTGCACACTCACATGCCCATGCGCGGCACGCGCGGGACGCCAGGCTGGACGCGCAAAGCGCCGCCGCACTCTCGCCTCGACGCGAACGAGCAGCCTTCCGACCTGCGGTCGTCCAGCCTGCAAAGCATTCGTAGGCTGGACGCGCAAAGCGCGGCCGGCGCTCTTGCTTCAACGCGAACAGCAGCCGGCCGACCTGCGGTCGTCCAGCCTGCAAAGCATTCGTAGGCTGGACGCGCAAAGCGCGGCCGGCGCTCTTGCTTCAGCGCGAACAGCAGCCGGCCGACCTGCGGTCGTCCAGCCTACGGAGATCTTGCATGCGGGATTCGTCAAACACGCCGGTGAACCCGCGACCTACCCGTAGCGCTTCCGCAACGCCGCCACCGATTGCACGACCAGCGTTTCGAGCACCTTGGCGTCGAGATCGGCGAGTTGCCTGAAATACAGGCAGGACTTGCCGAGCTTGTGCTTGCCGAGCTTGGCGAGCAGTGCGGCCGATGCCTTCTCCTCGCAGTCGAGGTAGAGCACGATCTCGCGACCCCGGATCGCGAATCCCGCGAGCGGCGCATCGCCGCTGCGCCCGCTGTCGTAGACGTAGTGATAGCTGCCGTGACCGACGATGCCCGCACCCCACATCTTCGCGGGCTCGCCCGTGATGCGTTCGAGCAATGCCATCAGCTTCGAGCAATCCGCGCGCTGCGTGTCGCTGCCTTTGGCGAGCAGGTAGGTTTCGACGCCCGCTGGTGTGGGCTTGGTCTTGTTCTCGGGCATCGCATCCTCCTCGGGCTGCACCGCTTCGAAAGCGCTTGCGGGTTCGGACGGCTGGCCGTGATCCGGCACTTCGATCACGCTCGACCGCAATGCGGGCTGCGGACTCGGCGCACGGTCACCGTCATCGCCACCACGAGAGCGGCCCGCACGCCATCAGCGTATTGCACACGATCAATTGGTTGACGCAGAAGCCAGCGACCACGCAGCCGAAACCGACGCCCAGCGCCGCAAGCTGGCCGCTGCCCTCGCGAACGACGAGCCAGCCGACGATCAAACCGAGCGCCGCGCCGGGCAACGACGACAGATGGCCGAGACCGAGCAGGCCATCGGGCGTCGTGCGCGACAGCGCCACGGCCCAATACCCTGCGAACGTCGCGAGCAAGGCGACAGTAGCCCCGAGCGTGAACAACGGCGCCGGCCGCAGCAGCACGGACAGAACGATCGCCGCGCCGAAGACGCTCGCGTAGTACCAGGGGCCAAGGTAAAGCGGATCACCGAACACCAGCGCGGCGGCCAGCGGCATGGCGGAGGTGAGGGCGGCGAGGAGGACTTCGGTCCATCGTGACATCGTCGGTCTGTTCATCGATGCGAATCTGCATCCGAGCATCACACGCTCGCTCTGCCTCGTTCAAGACGGAATGCGACAATGCGCGGCCGCACCGGAGCCGCGCATGATCTTCCGCTGGTTCGAATCGTTGATCGACCTGTTCGCCGATCCAGGCGACGGCGCGCCGCCGAACGGCCTCGCGCGCTTCTACTGGCACTACCTGCGCCAGGTGCGCGGAATCCTCGTCGCGGTGTGCGTGCTCGGCTTCCTCGTCGCATGGGTCGAGGTGCTGCTGTTCGACTTCCTCGGGCGCCTCGTCGATCTTGCGGGCGCGGTGCCGTCCCCGAACTTCTTCGCGACGCACGGCCGCGAGCTGCTCGGCATGGCGCTCGTCGCGCTGGTCGCGCGGCCGGTGCTGCTCGGCCTGCACGACCTCATGGTGAACCAGGCGCTGGTGCCCGGCCTCACCGCGCGCATCCGCTGGCAGCAGCATCGCCACGTGGTGCGGCAGAGCCTCGCTTTCTTCCAGAACGACCACGCGGGCCGCATCGCGAACCGCATCATGCAGACCGGCGCGAGCCTGCGCGAGTCGGCGGTGCAGATCGTCGACGCGCTCTGGTACGTCACGATCTACACCGGCACCGCGCTGTTCCTGTTCGCGCAGGCCGATCCGCGCCTGATGGTTCCGCTCGCGCTCTGGCTGGTCGGCTACATCGCTCTGCTCGCGTTCTTCGTGCCGCGCGTGAAGGCACGCTCCGCGCTCGCGTCCGAAGCGCGCTCGCACCTGATGGGCCGCATCGTCGACGGCTACACCAACATCGCGACGCTGAAGCTCTTTCCGCATGCGAACCGCGAGGACGCCTACGTCGCCGAGGCGGTCGCCGACAACGCGGGCAAGGTGCGCCGGATGACGCGCATGACCACCGCGATGGACGTCAGCATCACCGCGTTCAACGGGCTGCTGATCGCAGGGACCTCGGGACTCGGGTTGTGGCTCTGGCATCGCGGCGCGATCACCGCGGGCGACATCGCGCTGTCGACCGGCCTCGTGATCCGCATCAACAACATGTCGGGCTGGATCATGTGGGTGGTCAACGGCATCTTCGAGGACATCGGCACCGTGCAGGACGGCATGGAAACCGTCGCACGGCCACACGGCGTCGTCGACCGGACCGACGCACGCGCGCTCGTCGTCTCGCGCGGCGAGGTGCGCTTCGAAGGCATCCGCTTCCACTACGGCAAGGCCGGCGGCGTGATCGAAGCGCTCGACCTCGTGGTGCAGCCGGGCGAACGCATCGGCCTGGTCGGACCATCGGGCGCGGGCAAGTCGACGCTCGTCAACCTGCTGCTCCGGCTCTACGACCTCGAGGGCGGCCGCATCCTCATCGATGGCCAGGACATCGCGACGGTGACGCAGGAAAGCCTGCGCGGGCAGATCGGCGTGGTGACGCAGGACACGTCCCTGCTACACCGGTCGATCCGCGAGAACCTGCTCTACGGTCGTCCGGATGCCGACGACGCGCGCGTCGAGGCCGCGGTGCGCGCGGCGCGCGCCGACGCGTTCATCGCCTCGCTCGTCGACGGCGAGGGCCGCACCGGCTACGAAGCGCAGGTCGGCGAGCGCGGCGTCAAGCTTTCGGGCGGGCAGCGCCAGCGCATCGCGATCGCACGCGTGCTGCTGAAGGACGCGCCGATCCTGCTGCTCGACGAAGCCACCTCGGCGCTCGACTCGGAAGTCGAAGCCGCAATCCAGGACAGCCTCGACACGCTGATGCAGGGCAAGACCGTCATCGCGATCGCGCACCGCCTCTCGACGATCGCGCGCATGGACCGCCTCGTCGTCATGGACCAGGGCCACATCGTCGAGAGCGGCACGCACGCCGAACTCGTCGCACGCGACGGCCTGTACGCGCGCCTGTGGCAGCGCCAAACCGGCGGATTCGTCGCCGCCGATGCGTGAACGCCGATCGCACCTGTAGGAGCGCACCCTGTGCGCGACCGCGAGAACCCGCCCATCAACTCACGATCGACCTTCCGCCCGACTCGCCTCGCTCCGTTTCCAGTCGTCAGTCAACTGCCCCGCATACCCCCAATTCTCCTCGGCAATCTCCTGCAACACGATATGCGTGTGCTCGGGCTTCTTCCCGAGGATGCGCACGAGCGCATCGGTGAACGCGTGGACGAGCGCGGCCTTCTGCTCGCGGGTGGCGCCAGCGGTGATCTGCAGATTGACGTACGGCATCGGGTCCTCTCGTTGTTGTCGGAAATCGCAACGCCGAGAGTACCGCACTCGATCAACGACCTTGGTCCCGTCCACTGCCCTTGCTTTCGCGCGCGTAACCTGCCTCGCGCTGCGCGCGGATGTAATGACCCAGTGAAGACATGCTCAGGCCTCGCCCTTGATCAGGGACGCGACACGCGTGGCGTCGAGAAAGGTGACTCTGACCCCGATTTTCCTGGTTTTCATTTTGTTATAGGGGATGGCAGCACCGAGAATACCGTACTCAATAACTACACCCCCCTTTACGTTGTTCCCCTTACGTTGGGCGGGATCATCCTTGCGACAGCAAATACCTGAGCAACCTGCCATTCCGGTCTGGTGGCAATGCGATTATGAGATCGTAGAGGTCCGCTGTGATATCGCAGCCTTTCGCCTTATCAATGCCTGCCGCCTGCAGATTCTGGAGTATCGCAACATCCGCACCGTGCTTTCGCTGTAACTGACCGATCGCGACCTCGAGATCATTGGCCACATCAACTTGCTCAGGAACTGGCTGCGGTTGCTCGGCAGACGTCTTGATAACATTGGTCAAAGCCGCAAGATCCGCGCTTATCAGTTCGCTTTGCACATGATCCTTGATATTGATTGCACCGTGCTCCTGCGGAAACAGGAACTTGTAGCAGAGCAACGGATCCTGCTTTCGCAGTTCGCGCATTTCACGCGTGATCACTGACATGTACGTCACGACAGCGTGATCGGCTGCCACCGGTACGCGTCTCTGGATCATCTGTTCCATTCGTGGCTTCAGTTGAGCTATGAGGTCCGATTCCTTGACTCCGTTCCTCAAACCCTCCTCGAGGTCGGTCATGAAGCCGTTGTACGTGGCCTGATCGTGCTGCTTCAATGCCTGAAACACGGGCATTTCCAGCAGTTCACGCTCGGCCTGCTCAAGGTCGTGCGGTAGCGACAACGCGGGAACAACAATTTCCCTTGCCAAGGTAGTGAACACGCTGAAAAGCACAACGAACACTATGACGTAGGTGGTGTTCCGCTGCGCTCGACTTGGAACGACCAGCATGGCCACCACCGCCGCCAGCGCGCCCGCCACTGCAGCCGCTCCAATCGAGTACCAACTCATGTCGCCCCTTTGATTGCCATGCCAGATGCCAGGATCAATCAGAGCCGCGCAGCGGAATCAGTTTCGAATGTCGAATGGACTCCCCACGTGTCGCCCTACGTTTTCCACGAGCCAGACTCAAGGGCCGACACTTCAGGACGCGGGATCATTGGATCAGCCCACCATGCATGCTGCGCACCCAAACCCGACTGCGCCACCACGGTCGCCGTCGATCTTGCAAAGGACGTAATCGAGCTCGCCTTCGCCGGTGCGAATGCGAGAATCCTCGAGCGACAGCGACCGGCCCATGCCCCCTTCTCACGCGTTCAACAATCCCCCCGCTGCGGCGCATCGTCAAGGAGGCGCGGCTCAATCTAGCCACCCCCTCCCGAGAATCCGCACCCAGCCCCCGGAAGATTACCGGCGCAGGTTTTGCTCAATTACTGGCTCCGTCCCCTATTCTGAGCGACGAAGTCGCTGCATCTTGCGGTCCGCGAGGCAGGCAGGCGCGGGCGGGGCGTGCATCACTGGAAGCAAGCGATGCAGACGTTCCAGATCGTGCTCGGCGAAGATCGCGTGCCAGTCAACGCATGACGTCAACCGCAGATCGTTTGAGAGACCCGCGGGCCGCTTCAGCATACAGTTGAGCATCAATCACCGCGGATCGCTTGAAGCGTGCGCTTCTCCGCTTCAGCGACCGCCTCGCGTAGATCTTGGTACCTCGGACCAGACGTGGGAACCGTTATGGGCTTCTTCTCGCCTTGTAGCCAGAGCTGCTGCTCGGCGAAATCTTCCCACGATGCTGTGCGCAACACAAAGCTCGTGGAACCATCCACTGCCTCAAGGTGCAGAGGTGTTTCACCGGCACGGCGGGCCATCCGGTTGAGCTCGTCGAGCGATATTGACGAAGGATCAATTTCTCGAGCTGAAAATGCGATCGCCGCAAACGTTCGCTTGCGCTCGTGTGCTGGAAGGCTCAGGTCGTACACAGTGGCGAGGCCTGTGGTTAGGTCCACAACTGTGTAGAAATCCCCACCGTCTGCGGACCCGGACGCATTTCCCGCCAGCACTAGTGTCGACGCTTTCCCGTTCACGCTTTCTGAAGCAACCCGCACCCCGATGTCAGGAAGTGCGCTAGCAATGCGATCAACCCGCTGGGAAGTGGCCTCGACAGAGTTTTCTAGGCCTCCTAGAGACCGCCCCGTGTCTACAGCATTCTGGACGAGATAGATGAGCAGTCCAAGAATCACCACGCCCACGAGAATCTGGACCCAGTCAACGAGCTTCATGGTCTTCCCCTGCTGATGCCCGACGCCGTGCTCAGCAGCGCCGGGCCACGGCTGGATGATACCTACGATGTCCGCGGCGTCCGATACAACATCAGGTTAGGTCTGCATCGGCGCGACAATGGTTGCGGCGCAAGTGCTGCACCTCCAAATTTTGGCTTGGGCGACGACGCCGATTGGATGCACGGTTTGCTTGCCACAGGCGCCGCACTCATAGCCTTTTCGCTTCTCACCAGCCGAAGGCTTATCGAACGCCGTCCATGAGACTGAGCCACACGACTTGTTGCCACAGTGGAGGGCCCCCTTCTCGTACCTGGCCTGGTTCTTTCCGCACTCGGGACACTTGTTTCCCTTTGCCATGGCAGCTCCCCTCTTGAATGTGGTCCAACACTTGAATTGAGCCGCGCCTGCCAAACGCGTCAGTCTAGATGAATGGTTAGCTAGCACCAGCTCCGGTTTGCTGTTCTGAAACTCTGGTCCTACGAAGAACCTCCTCCAACGACCAGTCAATCTTGCGTCCAAGGTACTTTCACAATCGTTCAGCAATTCTGGCCGGCGGTCAAGAAGGTATTGCTGCCTGCATCAAGGGCTCTATTGGCCGCCCCTCAACCCTCTTGCTTCGTGCAGCACTGAACCGCCCCGGGATTCGTGGAGGCTCCAACTCTTGAGAGAATGGAGCCATGACCAAGACCAAACAGTTTTCCCCTGAGGTGCGTGAGCGGGCCGTCCGGCTGGTGCAGGAGCACCGGGGCGAGTATCCCTCGTTGTGGGCGGCGGTCGAGTCGATCGCGCCGAAGATCGGCTGCGTGCCGCAGACGCTGCTGACGTGGGTGCAGCGGCAGGAGGTTGACGCCGGTGTCGGCGATGGCGTGACGACGGCAGATGCCAATCGGGTCAGGGAGCTGGAGCGCGAGAACAAGGAACTGCGCCGCGCCAACGAGATCCTGAAGCTGGCCAGTGCGTTTTTCGCCCAGGCGGAGCTCGACCGCCGGCTGAAGTCCTGAAGGCGTTCGTCGACACGCACCGGAGCACGTTCGGGGTCGAGCCGATCTGCAGAGCCTTGCAGATCGCTCCGTCCGGCTACCGGCGGCACGCGGCGCGACGACGCGAGCCTGAGCGGCGTCCGGCGAGAGCGAAGCGCGACGAGAGACTGGTGCCGGAGATCCAGCGGGTATGGCGAGCCAACCTGCAGGTCTACGGCGCGGACAAGGTGTGGCGACAGCTTGCCCGCGAAGGCTTCGAGGCAGCGCGTTGTACGGTCGAGCGCTTGATGCGCAAGCTGGGCATTCAAGGCGTGCGGCGTGGCAAGGTGGTGCGCACCACCCTCAGCGACAGCGCGGCGCCGTGCCCGCTGGACAAGGTCAATCGGCAGTTCCGCGCCGAGCGGCCGAACCAGTTGTGGGTGTCCGACTTCACCTACGTCTCGACCTGGCAAGGCTGGCTGTACGTGGCCTTCGTCATCGATGTGTTCGCCCGCCGCATCGTCGGCTGGCGGGTCAGCGATTCGATGCGTACGGACTTCGTCCTCGATGCGCTCGAGCAGGCGCTTTATGCACGCCGGCCGGAGCGCGACGGCGCCCTGATTCACCATAGCGACCGCGGGTCCCAATACGTGTCCATTCGCTACAGCGAACGCCTCGCAGAAGCCGGCATCGAACCCTCCGTCGGAAGCCGCGGCGACAGCTACGACAATGCGCTCGCCGAGACCATCAACGGACTCTACAAGGCCGAACTGATCCATCCCCGAGGACCATGGAAGACGAAGGCGGCCGTGGAACTGGCGACGCTGGAATGGGTGTCCTGGTTCAACACCCAGCGACTGCTCGCACCGATCGGCTATATCCCGCCCGCCGAAGCCGAGGCAAACTACTACCGGCAACTCGCTGAGTCGCGGGTTGCGGAGACGGCGTGACTTAAACCAAACAGCCTCCACGAAAGCCGGGGCGGTTCAGCACCGCGATTGCGGAGTGGTGCAAGTTGTCACTTCGACATGAGTGTGTAACCCGAGCACGGACGGGATCCGCACGTCCGCTCGAATTCAGCGGCGTTGCTTGTGATTCCGGAGGATACCCACGCGTCCTGTGCGCTAAGCCAGATCCTGAGATCGACATCGACACGTGCGGACGCGCGGCAGGCAGAGGAGCCGCCACGGCACCACCAGCTTCACATCCCTGCTTCGAACCCGTCTCCAAAGAGCTCCGGCACCACCCGAATCGACCCCATCATCCCCATCGAATAGTGGAAGTCGCAGAAGTACGGAAACTCGCCCCACTCGACCAACGTTCGTGACTCTTCCTCCCCACTCGTGATCGACCCGATCGGGCTGTCCGGGTCGATCGTCGCGACGCCGCCGCTGACGAGGCCGCCGTAGAGCTGATGCGAGCCGAAGTTCGGCACGGCACGGAACACGATGGTGGTGCCTTCGCTCACGGTGGCGCAGCGGGGGCGGTAGCGGTGCGGTTGCAGCGGGATGTCGTTGGCGACGATCAGCACGGCTTCGCCGCGGTAGTCGATGAAGTCGGCGTCGAGGCAGTTGTTGAGCGCTTGGGCCTCGCCCGCGCAGAGGCCGGCGATCGCGAGCAGGATGCCGCCGATCGGATTCGCGGGCCTCATGGGTTCATCCTGTGACTCGCCTCACAATGGCGCAATTGCCGCACGACTAGTGTCGCCGCACGCCCCGCCGTGGTCAAAGCCAGGGAGATTTCCATGCGGATCGCTCTACCGCGCTGCGTGCTCGCCGCCGCGCTGACCTGCCTCGCGCCCGTCGCGATCGCAGGCAACCACCTGTTCGATTCCGGATTCGACGATGCGTCCGAAGGCCCGCATTCCGATGCGGCCGCGGCACGCTTCCTGACCCAGGCCACGTTCGGCCCGAGCCTCGCCGAGATCGATCGCCTGCGCGCGCTCGGTTACCACGCCTGGCTCGACGAACAGTTCGCGTTGCCGCCGAGCCACCACCGTCCGTATCTCGAGGACCTCGCGGCGCAGGGCTCGGACATCTATCACAACCATCGCCACGAAGTGTGGTGGCTGCGCGCGATCACCGGTCCCGACCAATTGCGCCAGCGCGTCGCGTTCGCGCTCAGCGAACTCTTGGTCGTGTCGGATCAAGGCGGCGGCATCGAGGGTTACCCGATTGCGCTCGCGAACTACCAGGACCTGCTGGTCGACCAGGCGTTCGGCAACTACCGCGACCTGCTCGAGCAGGTGACCTTGAGCCCGGTCATGGGCCATTACCTCTCGATGTTCAAGAACAGGAAGCCCGATCCGGAGCAGAACATCCGCCCCGACGAGAACTACGCGCGCGAGATCATGCAGCTGTTCTCGATCGGCCTCGTGCAGCTCAATCCCGACGGCACGCCGGTGCTCGCGGGCGGGCAGCCAGTGCCGACCTACACGCAGGACACGATCCGCGGCTTCGCGCACGTGTTCACGGGCTGGAACTTCGCGAACTGTCCGCGCACGGACGGCGGCCAGTGGTGGGAATGGGAATGGTGTCCGTCGGGGCCGGTCGACTGGCCCGAACCCGGCTGGGATGCGTACTGGCTCGTTCCGATGGAGCCGTGGCAGCAGTACCACGCAAGCGAAGACAACAAGCAGTTGCTCGTCTATCCGGGCGTCACGCTGCCTGGCGGCGTGTTGCCCGCGGGCGGTACCGCCGAGAGCAACCTCGACGCGGCACTCGACAACATCTTCCGCCATCCGAACGTCGGCCCGTTCGTCGCGCGCCATCTGATCAAGCGCCTCGTCACCAGCAACCCGAGCCCGGCCTATGTCGGGCGCGTCGCGGCGGTATTCGCGAACAACGGCATCGGCGTGCGCGGCGACCTCGGCGCGACGGTCGAGGCGATCCTGCTGGATCCCGAGGCGCGCACCCTGCCCTCGCTCGCGAGCAACCAGGGCAAGCTGCGCGAACCGCTGCTGCGGCTGTCGCACCTGTGGCGCGCGCTCGACGGCCGCGCCGACGACGGACGCTACCGCGAGTGGTGGAACTCGTGGCTCGGCCAGAATCCGCTGAGCTCGCCGACCGTGTTCAACTTCTTCCTGCCCGACTACCGCCCGCCTGGCGAACTCTCGACGCTCGGCCTCGACGCGCCGGAATTCCAGATCACCACCGACACCACGATCGCGAGCGTCGCGAACGGCCTCGGCGCAAAGGTGTACTGGGCCTGGCGCGGTCCCGGGCACGATCCGGAGGAAATCCTCGTCGACCTCGAACCCGAGCTCGCCTACGCGGCCGATCCCGTTCGCCTCGTCGACCGCTACGACCTCCTGTTCATGAACCGCACGATGTCGACGCACATGTTCGACACGCTGGTCGACTACCTCGGCAGCCGTCCGGACGACGACGACGACGACCTGCGCGGACGCGTGCAGGACGCGGTGTGGCTGATCCAGAGTTCCCCCGAATACGCGATCGAACGGTGACGCCATGAAAAGACGCGACTTCATCCAGCGTGCCCTGTGCGCCACCGCGGGCTCCGCGATGTTCACGAGCTTCGCGGGCAAGCTTTCGATCGCGCACGCCGCGACGAAATCCAGCCGCATCCTGCTCGGCAACGACTACCGCGCGCTCGTCTGCGTGTACCTCTACGGCGGCAACGACGCGTTCAACATGCTCGCGCCGATCAGCGGCGCCGCGCGCGCGGCCTACGACACCGCGCGCGGCGAACTCGCGATCCCGGCCGCGGAGCTGCTGTCGCTGAATCCCTCGGTCGCGCCGAGCGACGGTTCGCAGTACGGCTTCTCGCCCGCGATGCCGCAATTGCGCGCGCTGTTCAACCAGGGCACGGGTTCGCCGCTCGCGATCGCCTCGAACGTCGGGCCGCTGCTCTACCCGATCACCAAGGCCGAGTACGAGGCGGGCACGGTGCCGGTGCCGGCGCAACTGTTCTCGCACAGCGACCAGACCGTGACCTGGCAGCGCCCGAACGCCGACGCGAACACGCGCCGCGGCTGGGGCGGCCGGCTTGCCGACATGTTCCACGAGACCAATCCGAACGCGCAGCTCTCGATGAACATCTCGATCGACGGCGAGAACGTGTTCCAGGCCGGCGACGAGGTCGTTCCCTACTTCGTCGGACAGAACGGCGCCGAGGGCGTCTGGTTCGTCGACGACTGGCCGCCGGGCCGGCGCGAGGCGTTCCTCGCATTGCGCGACGCGACGCACGGCAACGCGCTGCAGCGGCAATACGCGGCGATCATGCGGCGCTCGATGGACAACGAGGTCATGATCAACGAGGCGCTCGACGGCGAACCGGCGCTCGCGACGGTGTTCCCTGACACCCATCTCGGCCGCCAGCTGCGCATGGTCGCGCGGCTCATCCACGTGCGCAGTCCGCTGCAGATGCAGCGCCAGATCTTCTTCGTCGGCCTCGGCGGTTTCGACACGCACGACAACCAGCTCGTCGACCACGCCGCACAGCTCGGCGAACTCGACGGCGCGCTCGCGGCGTTCCACGCGGCGACGTCGGAAATGGGCGTCGCCGATGCGGTCACGAGCTTCACCGCCTCCGAGTTCGGGCGCACCTCGAGCATCAACGGCGACGGCACCGACCACGGCTGGGGCAGCCACCACCTGATCCTCGGCGGCGCGGTCAACGGACGGCGCATCTACGGCGCGATGCCGAACCTCGCGGTCGAAGGCCCGGACGACGCGGGCTGGGGCCAGATCATCCCGAAGATTGCGGTCGACCAGTACGCCGCGACGATCGCACGCTGGTACGGCGTGCCGCCCGGCGAGATGTCGACGGTGTTCCCGAACATCGGTCGCTTCGGCACCGCCGACCTCGGCTTCCTCGCCGCGAGCTGAGGGCCGATCGCGCAGGAAACCGGTTGCGCGCGGGCAGCCGAATCAGCGCGATCGCGCACAGGGTGCGCTCCTACGCGAACCGGTGCTGTAGGAGCCCACCCTGTGGGCGATCCATGCAGCAAACCGGTTGCGCGCGTGCATTCGCATTGGCGCGAATCGCGCACAGGGTGCGCTCCTACGCGAACCGCCGTGCAGGAGCCCACCCTGTGGGCGATCCGCCGATGCTCCCCGGCGCTAATGCGATCGCGTATTCGCGACCGGGTAATCGCCGTTCTGGCCGAAGTTGACCTCGAACGGCGTGGCGGTATCGCTGCTCGGCCGCACGTGGAACTTCGTCTGCGTCGGATCCGCGTTCGGGCGCCAGACCGCGTAGTCGTCGTACCCGTCCCCGTCGTAATCGCCCGACAGCGGGAAATCCGTCGCCGACACACCGAAGTTCACCGGCGTGGTCGCGGTGCCCGTATCGGAATCACGCGAGGTCCAGACGATGTTGCCGCCGCTGCCGCGGATCACCGTGATGTCGGCCTGTGCGTTGCCGACATGGTTGCCGCTCACGATCACGTCCGTCGGCTTCCCGAAGATGAACGTGTCGACGATCGCGCCGTTCGTTCCCGTGTGGACGTTGAACTCTGCATTCTCGGGGTCCAGGTACCGCTGCATCGCGACGTCCGCGATGCCGTCACCGGTGAGGTCGAGTCCGCCCGAAGAGAACTGCCCGTTCTCGCCCGTCGCGAGGATGCGGTCGGCGCCTGTCGAGCTCAGGCGTATCAGCGTGAATGACGGGTCGTTCAACATCGCGCCACCGCGGAACAGAGCGAGATCGGTGATGCCGTCCGCATCGTAGTCCCCGGGCTGCGGCGCATCGCCGGTCTGCCCGTAGTCGAATTCCAGCGGCGGATCGCCAGGCCGCGAGGAGCGCAGCACCTTGAAGCGACCCGGCGTGCCCGAGCGCCACACGGCCGGATCCCAGACACCATCGCCATCGAAGTCTCCGCCGACGAAGTAGTCGGTGGAAATACCGAACTCGTAGCTGCGCTCGAACCCGTTCGGCGTGCCGTCGTTGTCGCGGATGTACCACGTCACCGCGCCGCCCGGTCCGCCGCCGGTGTTGCGCACCACCACGTAGCTCGTGCGGTTGCTGCCGGTGTAGTCGAATTGCGCGCGCACGCAGGAACCGCGGAGGTTCTCGTCGAAGCCATTGCCGAACAGGCCGTCGTCGATGTCGAGCACGGTCAACTTCGCCGCGGAAACGGTTCCGTCATCGCCCGACTGCAGGTCGGCGACGTGCAGGGTCCAGATGCCATTGACCTCCGCCGTCGAGAGCGTGGAGAACGCATCCCGCAAGGAAAGCGCGCACCCGCCGGTCTTGATCGAGGGGGAACCCGCGGTACTCGCGCGGTAGCTTCCCGGCGCGATCACGCCGCCGGCCGCTGCGGCAGTGGCTTCCCAGAAATCGTTCTGGAAACGGTCGCCGAAGCGATAGGTCCCCGAGAGATCGCTGCTCCCGCCGGACGAGGCATAACCGACGCGCCCGAACACCATGCGCCGCGCCGCGCCCGACGGCGCGATCAGCTCGACCTGCAGGTCACGCGCGTACGAATGCGTCAGCGTCAGCGAAACGCTGATGTCGACGAGCGGCGTGACCACGCCGTTCACCGCGAACGCGATGTCGCGTCCCGCCGGATTGTCGTCGGGTATGGGACCGACGTTGCCGCCGACGAAGTCGGCGGCCGAAACCGCCGGAGTGAGAAGCGCGAGGACAAAAGGCAGGGCGGCACGGATTCGACGACCGGACAGGTTCACTTTGATCCACTCCCCATGGATGCGAAAACCGCGATGTGCGACGCGCGCGAAGCCTACCACCGCCAGCGTGGAACGCCGGGGGTGTCAGCCGTCGAACCCATCGATGAAGATCGTGTCGGTTCCGCCCGGCGGGCCGAGGTTGCCGTCGAAATCGATGTCCTGCGCCGTGATCGCCCCGCCGGCACCGCCATCGGCGTCGTCCTGCCAGACCCAGGCCGCGAACGGACCCGAAGCCAGGGCGCCCGTCAGGCGCGCCGTGTCGGTCGCGCCCGTCTTGATCGACACCGGCTGCGATGCCCACGCGGCGTCCCCGGCGGCGTCGAGTCGCGTGACCTGGATCGGCATCGGTTGCGGCGAGCTTCCGCTCGCCCAGGAGAACAGCGCACCGTCCGCGAGCGCGAGAACGCCGGGCTGCGATCGATCGATCGTGGACTGCGCGACGAGCACCTTGCCATCGTCGCCCCATTGGCGCGTTCCGCCTGGATCGACCCGCTGCGCGCGGACGCCGATCTGGCTCTGCGTGAGCGCGTCGGCGACGCGCCATATCGCGTAGATGTCGCCACTGGCAGGGTCATACGCACCGACCGGAGAGGTGTGCGTCAGAGCCGCGTCGGTCGCGAGCAACACGCCGTTCTGCGCGAATGCAGCGGTGCCGTCGGCGAGGACGTGCTGCGCGCGTGCGCTGCCGGCCGTGCTGACCGTGTACCAGACGAATACGGCGCCTCCCGCACCGTCGGGCACGAAGTCCGGCGTGTAGCCGAACTGCATCGCGCCGCCGCTGCCGTCGAACACCTTGACCGGTTCGGCGCCCCATAGCGGCGCGCCGTCCGCGCCCGCGAATTTCTGCGTCCAGTACTGGCGGTTCTGCACCGACAACCAGGCCGCCCACGAGGCGATCACCGACCCGTCGTCGGCGGCGTGCAGGTCGGCCATCAGGAAGAAGCCCGCAGGAGGCGTCACGAATACGCCGTCGCCCCAGAGCGCTACGCCGTCGGCATCGACCTTCTGCAAGCCGATCGAGCCGTCCGACGCGGACCACGCGACGACCACGCCCCCGTCGCTGGTCGCGGCGACCGACGGCGAATGCACGTCGCCCGCATCCGCACTGACGACGATGCCGGTCGCGCCCCAGGCGAGCGTGCCGTCTGGCGCGATGCGGTTGACCGCCGCCTGCACGATGCCGGACTCCTCGTACCGGTAGGCGATCAGCGCATCGCCGTTCGCATCGATCGCAAGGCCGTAGTCCTCGGTCGACGTGAAGCCGCGATCGGCAACCCGCACGCCGTTGTGACTCCACTGCTCGACGCCGTCGGCGGAGAGTCGCTGCAGGTAGACGTCGTAGCCGCTGCCCGCGTCGAACCAGCTCACGTAGAAGCCGCCGTCGGCGGTCGCGACGAGCTTGGGCTGCACCTGGCCCCCGGGCCGGTCGGCGAGCACGAGGTTCTGCGCGGGATCGTCGGACCACTGCGCATGCAGGCCGGGCGAAACGAACGCGGCGGCGCAGAGCGCGCCCGCGAGGACGGTGCGAATGGTCATGGCGATTCCCCCGAATGCCGGTAGCGGACCGCACGAGTATGCCGGTGCGTGGTGCGCGGCGCACCTCGCGGCCCGGCTATCGCGCGGATCGGCGCACGCCGTTCACCACTCGGTCCGCTCGGGCAGCAGTCCGTGCAGCTCCGCATCCGTGAGGTTGCGCCACTGCCCGACCTTGAGCGCGCCGAGCTTCACGTTGACGATGCGCACGCGCCGCAGCTGGGTCACGCGATAGCCGAACGCGGCCGCCATCAGGCGGATCTGGCGATTGAGCCCCTGGGTCAGCACGATGCGGAAGCCGAACTTCGCGATGCGCGTCGCGCGGCAGGGTTTGGTCATCTGGTTGTGGATGCGCACGCCGCGCGCCATGCCCGCGAGGAATTCCGGCGTGACCGGCCTGTTCACCGCGACGAGGTATTCCTTCTCGTGGCGGTTCTCCGAACGCAGGATCTCGTTGACGATGTCGCCGTTGCTGGTCAGCAGGATCAGGCCTTCCGAATCCTTGTCGAGCCGCCCTACGGGGAAGATGCGCTGCTGGTGGTCGACGAAATCGATGATGTTGCCGCCGACCTCGCGCTCGGTCGTGCAAGTGATGCCGACCGGCTTGTTGAGCGCGATGTAGACATGCCGGCGCGACTTGCCGCTCGAGCGCCGCGCGAGCAGCGCCTGGCCGTCGACGAGCACCTCGTCGCCTTCCTCGACCTGGGTGCCGATGCCGGCCGCGCGGCCATTGACGGTCACGCGCTTCTCCGCGATCAGCCGATCGGCTTCGCGACGCGAGCAATAACCGGACTCTGCAATATGCTTGTTCAGGCGCATGCGTGCATTCTAAGCGCCCGGCGCCGTCGCCACGACGGTCCGGTCCCATGAATTGAACGGAGGCGAGCATGAAGAAGCGTGCATCGGCGGTATGGATCGGCAGCATTCGCGAAGGCCAGGGCACGATCTCGACCGAGACCGGCGTGCTGCGCGAGGCGCCCTACGGATTCAAGTCGCGCTTCGAGGATGGCCCCGGCACCAATCCCGAGGAACTCATCGGCGCGGCGCACGCTGGGTGCTTCTCGATGGCGCTGTCGCTGATCCTCGGCAACGCGGGCCTGACCGCGGAGCGCATCGAGACCTCGGCCGAGATCACGCTCGAGAAGATCGGCGACGGCTTCCAGATCACCGCGAGCCATCTCACGGTCAATGCGAAGGTGCCCGGCACGGATCAGGACGGGTTCCTCAAGCTCGCGACGCAGGCGAAGGAAGGCTGTCCGGTGTCGAAGCTGCTCAATGCGAAGATCACGATGGACGCGACGCTGGTCGGCTGAGCGATTGCGATCGCGGCTGCCCGGCGCAGCGAGCAGGAAACGTGCGGGAGGGGCTTCAGCGCCGATGGGCCGCGCGTAGGGCCGAGGTCGTGCAAGACACTCGGGACTGAAGCCCCTCCCACCCAAGCTCGTGGCTGACGTCCCTCAGGCAGATCGCTCGCGGGGATGCACGAAGCCCCGCGCCGGTGTAGAACGTGCATTCTCGCCATGACGAATGCGATCGAGATGCGCCGCGTGCCTTTGCTGCTGTCGATCCTGGTCCTGCTCGCCGCCTGCGGCTCGGTGCCACGCGATGCGCCGACGCCCGCCTCGCCCGTACCTGCGCCTGCGCCTGAAGCACCGGCGACGCTGCGCATCGAAGGCAGCGCTTCCTACCGCGAACGCATGGCCGTCGACGGCGCGCGGCTCGACGTGATCGTCGTCGACGCCGCTGCGGCGGACGCCGCGGGCCAGCCGGATGCAAGCGTCGCGCGATTCCGCTTCGAGCGACTCGCGGGGCCGCCGTACGCGTTCGGATTGGAACTCGATCGCGCGCACCTGCGTGCCGATGCGCGTTTGCACGTACGCGCGTACCTGCGCGATTCGCAGGGACGGCTCGCGTTCGCGACGCCAACCCGCGTCGCGATCGTGCCTGGGCAGCAGCTCGACCTTCGCCTCGTACGCGTCACGCCACCGTAGGCTGGACGACCGCAGGTCGGCCGGCTGCCGTTGGCGTTGAAGCAAGAGCGCCGGCCGCGCTTTGCGCGTCCAGCCTACAAGAGCGCAGATCGGCCGGCTGCCGTTGGCGTTGAGGCAAGAGCGCCGGCCGCGCTTTGCGCGTCCAGCCTACAAGAGCGCAGGTCGGCCGGCTGCCGTTGGCGTTGAGGCAAGAGCGCCGGCCGCGCTTTGCGCGTCCAGCCTACGAACGTTTTGTAGGCTGGACGAGCGCAGATCGGCCGGCTGCCGTTGGCGTTGAGGCAAGAGCGCCGGCCGCGCTTTGCGCGTCCAGCCTACAAGAGCGCGGCCGGCCGATGTTCTCGTCGAGGCAAGAGCGGCGGCCGCGCTTCGCGCGTCCAGCCTACTTCCGCTCGGATGCGCTCTTCTCGCGAATCACGCGGAACTCCGAATCGGCGCCCCAGCCCGGCCAGCGCGTCGAGTTCGCGAGGCCCTTGCCGAGGCGGTAGAGCATCGGCAGGTCGTGCGCCATGCCCGCGAACGTCCACTCGGCGCGCCACTCGTCGGCTGGCTGGTGGTAGCGCTTCTCGTTGTAGTCCTTGCCCTCGGCTTCGCCCGCGGCCTTGCCGCCTTCGACGAGGTCATCGCCCGAACCGTAAGACAGCGCCGGTACGCCGCGCTTGGCGAACGGGAAATGATCGGAGCGGAAGAAGTATCCGGCTTCCGGATGCTGGTCGGTCACGTAGCTCATGCCTGCCGCCTTCCCTTCGGCAATCAGCGCGTCGAGCAGGTCCGACTTCGCGCTACCCGACGTCGAGAAGTTGCGCGCGACGCCGCCCGGGCCGAGCGCATCCATGTTGATCACGGCGACCGTCTTGCCGAGCGGATAGAGCGGCTTGGATGCGTAGTACTCCGAACCGAGCAGGCCCTTCTCCTCCGCGGTCACAGCGAGGAACACGACGGACCGATCGGGCTTGGGGCCCTGCGCGAACGCGCGGCCGATCTCGATCAGCGCGGCGATCCCGGTCGCGTTGTCGACCGCGCCGTTGTAGATCGTGTCGCCGTTCGCGTCCGCCGCGCCGACGCCGAGATGGTCCCAGTGGCCGCCGTAGATCACGGTCTCGTCGGGACGCTTGGCGCCTTCGACGCGACCGACGATGTTGCGCGAGGTGACGACCTGGCTGTCGATGCGGTAGTCGGCCGCGAACGTCGCGCCCTTCAGTTCCACCGCCTTGAAGCCGCGCGCCTGCGCCTTCTTCTTGAGCGCGTCGTAGTCGAGCCCCGCGCGCTTGAACAGGTCGGCTGCGAAATCGCGCTGGATCCAGCCTTCGATCGTCGGATGCGCGCTGCGCGGATCATCGCGCACGACGTCGAACATGTCGTTCGTGTTGGAGTTCTTGACCGTGGCCCAGCCGTACGAGGCCGGCGCGGTTTCGTGCACGACGAGCATGCCGAGCGCGCCCTGGCGCGCGGCTTCCTCGTATTTGTAAGTCCAGCGACCGTAGTAGGTCATCGCCTTGCCGCCGAACTCGCCTTCCCCGGTCTCGAAGTCCGGATCGTTGATCAGCGAGATCGCGATCTTGCCCTTGAGATCGACGCCCTCGTAGTCGTTCCAGTTGCGCTCCGGCGCGTTGACGCCGTAGCCGACGAACACCAGCGGCACGTCCTTGACCGCGACCGACTTCGAGCCGTCGACCGCGGCGCGAACGGCGATCTGCTCGCCCTGCGTCAGCGACTGCGAAGCGTCGCCGACCTTGACCGACAGCGTCGGCGTGCCTTCGATGCGCGCGCGCAGCAGCGGCACCGCCTGCGTCCAGGTGCGCTTGCCGTCGACGAGATCACCACCCGGCTCGAGGCCCGCCGCCTTGAACTGGTCGCTGACCCAGGCGACGGTTTTTTCCTCGCCCGCGGTACCGGGGCCGCGGCCTTCGAATGCATCGGAAGACAGCGTCTTGACGGAATCGGAGAGGCGCTTGGCATCGAACGTCGGCGCCTCGAGCGCGGACACCGCAAGCGGCAGGCAAAGCGCGAGTGCGCTGGCAACGAGTTTCATCGGGGTCACCTCGGACGCGGGGGAACCGTCCGATCCTAGTCAGCCGCCCGGGCCAATGCCACCCCCGCGAGGGGCGACCTGTGTCACTTGACGCCGGGACTCGGGTCCGGGTGGCGCTCGCGCCAGCGCGCGAGCGCGAGTGCATGCCGCTCGAGCGCCTCTTCATGCACATCGAGCACGCATCTCACGCATCCTCCACCGCAGCAATCGCCCGGGTCCGGCGGTTCGGGCGGGACCGGCGGTGGATCGTCGCAGGGCCGGCCCATGGTCAGGCCCGCGGCAGGTGCAGCCGCACCCACTGCACGATCTGCGCGCTGCCGACCGCACCCGCCTGTCGCGCGATTTCCTGGCCGCCCGCGAACAGCACGAGGGTCGGGAT
>JAEYZH010000007.1 GCA_023430685.1 Pseudomonadota bacterium
GACAGCCTGCCGTACCGGCTCGGCGACGAGGCGCCGCCCGGTGCGCCGCTCGCGATCCTGCTCGCCGGTGACGCGCCGTATGCGCGCATCTACGTGCCCGAAGCGCTGCGCGCGCAGGTGAAGGTCGGCGATCCGCTGAAGGTGTCGATCGGCACGACCGGCAAGGCGTACGAGGGCAGGCTACGCATGATCCGCAGCGAGCCGGTCTTCACGCCGTACTACGCGCTGGTCGGCGACGACGTGTCGCGCCTGAGCTGGCTCGCGGAGGTCGAGCTCGGCGCGGATGCCGCGGGATTGCCCGCAGGCCTTCCGGTCCGGATCGATTTCGCGGCCGCCGCGCGATGAGTGCCCCGGATCGCGACATCGCGGTGCGCGCACGCGGCCTCACGCGGCGCTTCGGACGCCTCGTCGCGGTCGATCACGTCGATCTCTCGGTACCGCGTCGCCATGTATACGGCTTCCTCGGACCCAACGGCTCTGGCAAGTCGACGACGATCCGCATGCTCTGCGGCCTGCTCACGCCGAGCGAGGGCGAGATCGAGGTGCTCGGCCTGTCGATTCCGCGCGAGGCGGAGGCGTTGCGCACGCGCATCGGCTACATGACGCAGAAGTTCTCGCTGTTCGAGGACCTCACGGTGCGCGAAAACCTCGACTTCCTCGCAGCCGTGCAGTCGCTGCCGCGGGCGCGCGCGCACGCACGCATCGACAAACTGCTCGCGCAGTTCCGCTTCGGCGACCGCCAGAGGCAGCTCGCGGGCACGCTCAGCGGCGGCCAGAAGCAGCGCCTTGCGCTCGCCTGCGCGGTGATCCACGAGCCGGAGCTGCTGTTCCTCGACGAGCCGACCAGCGCGGTCGATCCCGAGTCGCGCCGGGACTTCTGGGAAAAACTGTTCGAACTGGCCGACGCGGGCACCACCCTGCTGGTCTCGACGCACTACATGGACGAGGCCGAGCGCTGCCATCGACTCGCGATCCTCGACCACGGGGTACTCGTCGCCGACGGCACGCCGGCCGAACTGACCGCGAGGCTCGCGGGCCGCACCCTGGTGGTCGAATCGGCCGACACGCGACAGGCGCGGCAGGCGGTGGTCGAGATCGGCGGCGTGCTCGGCGCCGCGCAGATCGGCAACAGCCTGCGCGTGCTCGCCGACGAGGGCGCGAGCGAGATCGAGCGCGAAGTGAGCGACGCGCTGTCGCGCGCCGGGCTTTCCGCGCGCGTGGCGCCGGTCGAGGCGAACCTCGAGGACGTGTTCGTCGCGGCCACGCACGCGAGCCGCGTCGGCCAGGACGAGCGCGCATGAACCTGCGCCGGCTATGCGCCGTGGTCGTGAAGGAGCTGCGCCAGATGCGGCGCGACCGCATCACGCTCGCGATGATCATCGGCGTACCGGTCCTGCAGCTGGTCCTGTTCGGCTATGCGATCAACCTCAACCTGCGCGGACTCGACGCCGGCATCGCCGACCAGGCCAACACGGCGGGTTCGCGCGCGGTCGTGATGGACATGCTCGCAACCGGCGTGGTCGCGCCGGTGCTCGAAGCGCGCACGCCACAGGAACTGGTCGAACACATCCGTCGCGGCGAGATCAGCGTCGGCATCGTGATCCCGCCCGACTTCGAGCGGCGCCGCATCGAACGCGCGGAGGCGGTGCAGGTGATGGTCGATGCGAGCGATACCGCGGTGCAGGGCGCGGCCGCGCAGCTCGCACAGGTGCCGCTCTCGCGCGTCCCCGGCACCGGCGGCGCGCCGCTCTCGAGCACCCCTCCGACGACGCCCGTGGGCGTGGTCGCGTTCTACAACCCGGAGCGGCGCACAGCGGTGAACATCGTGCCGGGCCTGATCGGCGTGATCCTGACCATGACGATGGTGCTGTTCACCGCGGTCGCGATCGTGCGCGAACGCGAGCGCGGCAACATGGAACTGCTGATCGCGACGCCGTTGTCGAGCGCGGAGCTCATGATCGGCAAGGTGCTGCCCTACATCGGCATCGGCCTGGTGCAGACGACCGTGATCCTCGCACTCGGCATGTGGCTGTTCGAGGTGCCGGTGCGCGGCAGCGTGCTCGACGTCTACCTCGCGGCGTGCCTGCTGATCCTCGCCAATCTCGCGCTCGGCCTGCTGATCTCCACGCGCGCAAAGTCGCAGTTCCAGGCGATGCAGATGACGTTCTTCATCTTCCTGCCGTCGATCCTGCTGTCCGGCTTCATGTTCCCGTTCGCGGGCATGCCGCGCGTCGCGCAATGGCTGGCCGAACTGCTGCCGCTGACGCACTTCCTGCGCCTGATCCGCGGCGTGATGCTGCGCGGCGCCGGCTTGTTTGAACTGTGGATCGATGCGGCGGCGCTGGGCCTGTTCATCGTCGTGATGATCGGCGCGGCGATCCTGCGCTTCAGCAAGCGGCTGGACTGAAGCCCCCGCCCGCGCAGGGCCGCGGGTGCATGCGTGGGCGCGCGCGACTGCACTACACTGCGCGCACGCCGGCCCGGCGCAGCAGCGTGCGAGGGCGGGCCATCACCCAGGGGGAAACCGCATGCCTTGCACCGAATTCCGCCGCAGCGCCGTGCGCGCATGCGCCGCGATGCTCGCGCTGACCAGCGCCGCTCCAGCCCTCGCAGGCGGCGGCCTCGTGCTCGCGATCGAGGACGATCTCGCGTATGCGCGGTACGGCCAGGCGGTCGACTACCGCGTCACGCTCTCGAACGAGGGCGCTGCGGATGTCGCCGGTCTTGCATGGTCGATGGTCGTCTCCGCGGCGATGGACGGCGAGGGCGCGAGCTGGATCTGCTACGGCGCAGGCGCTGGCGCGACCTGCGGAGGCAGCGGCGCAGGGTTGCCGGACGAAGCGGGCGTCGATTTGCCGGCCGGGCGCAGCCTGACCTGGGTCGTCAGCGTCCCGGTGCGCGCCGATGCGGCCGATCCCGTGGCCGAAGTCAGCGCGGTGCTCGCCGCACCCGGGATCGACGCGAGCGACAGCAACACGCTGGTGCTGCTGCGCGACGGTTTCGACGAGGCCTATCCGCTCTCGCCCGCGCGTTGACGCGCGCGCGTCCCGGAAGCGCGAGGCGATCGCCGCTCACGCAGCGGAGGCGGGCTCCGGCGCATCGACGGCGCACACGCGGCCGCGCAGGGAATTGGCCATCGCCTCGGTGATCTCGACGTCGACGAACTGACCGACCAGGCGCGCTGGCGCGGCGAAGTTCACCGACCGCATGTTCTCGGTCTTGCCAGTGAGCTCGAAGGCGTCCTTGCGCGACGGCCCTGCGACGAGCACGCGCTGCGTGCTGCCGACCATCGCCTCGCTGATCCGTTTCGCGTTCGCGTTGAGCACGGCCTGCAGGCGCTCGAGGCGGCGGTGCTTGACCTCGTCGGGCGTGTCGTCCTCGAGGCTTGCCGCGGGCGTGCCCGGGCGGCGCGAGTAGATGAACGAGAAGCTCTGGTCGAAGCCGACCTCATCGATGAGCTTCATCGTGCGCTCGAAGTCGGCATGAGTTTCGCCAGGGAAACCGACGATGAAGTCCGACGAGATGCAGATGCCGGGGCGCACCGCGCGCAGCTTGCGGATCTTCTGCTTGAACTCGATCGCGGTGTAGCCGCGCTTCATCGCGGCGAGGATGCGGTCCGAGCCCGACTGCACGGGCAGGTGCAGGAAATCGGCGAGCTTGGGCACGTTTGCGTACGCCTCGACGAGCGAGTCGGAGAATTCCAGCGGGTGCGAGGTGGTGAAGCGGATGCGGCCGATGCCGTCGATCTCGGCGATCGCATGGATCAGCAGGCCGAGGTCGGCGATGCCACCGCCGAACATCGGCCCGCGGTACGCATTTACGTTCTGGCCGAGCAGGTTGACCTCGCGCACGCCCTGCTCGGCGAGCGCCGCGATTTCGGCGAGCACGTCGTCGAACGGACGGCTGATCTCCTCGCCGCGCGTGTAGGGCACCACGCAGAACGAGCAGTACTTCGAGCAGCCTTCCATGATCGAGACGAACGCGCTCGGTCCTTCGGCACGCGGCTCCGGCAGCGCGTCGAACTTCTCGATCTCGGGAAAGCTCACGTCGACCTGCGCCTTGCCGCTGTTGCGCCGCGCCTCGATGAGCTCGGGCAGGCGATGCAGCGTCTGCGGTCCGAACACGAGGTCGACGAACGGCGCGCGCTTGACGATCGCGTCGCCTTCCTGGCTCGCGACACAGCCGCCGACGCCGATCAGCACCGGCTTCCCGTCGTGCTTGTGCTGCTTCCAGCGCCCGAGCTGGCTGAAGACCTTTTCCTGTGCCTTCTCGCGGATCGAGCAGGTGTTGACGAGGATCACGTCGGCTTCCGACTCGTCCGCGGTCAGCTCCAGGCCATGCGAAACGCGCAGCACGTCGGCCATCCTCGCCGAGTCGTACTCGTTCATCTGGCAACCGTGGGTCTTGATGTAGAGCTTGCCGGTCATGGTCAGGGCTAAAAACGCGGAGGACCGGAGAGTTTAACATTGTGCGGCAAGGACTTAGCATGCGCGGACGGTGGCCGGCGCGGGCTGCCGGGCGCGAGCCCGATGCTGCGATGCCGCATCGAAGTCGCTTGGCAACGTGAACAATGCATCGGAAACTCCTGACCCGGTTCGGTTTCAATAGCGTTCATGTCGACATTCCGGCCCCTTGCCATCAGCCTCGCCGGCGCCGCGCTCCTGTGCACGGGCGCAAGCGTGCGCGCAGGCGCGCTGTACAAGTGCGATACCGCCGACGGCAGTGTCGCTTACACGAGTTCGAAGCAGGGCTTCACCAACTGCAAGACGCTCTCGGTGTTCGCCGATCCGCCGAAACCGACGGCGGTCGCGGGTGCGGCGCCCGCGGCACCGGTTGCGCAGAAGGGCTGGGTCTATCAAGAGAACGCCCCCGAACCGGCCAAGGCGGATTTCCGCGCGGTTGCGGCTGCGATCGACGCGGCGCCCGCGGAGATCCTGCGCGCCGACTTCGCATCGGCGTCGGGCGGTGGTGGAACGACCGCGCGCGCGATCGTCCTGCAGGACTTCTCGACCGTGCAGGCCGATGTCGCGAGCAATGCGGCGACGGTAGGCAACCCGCTGTTCATCGCCGCGCCGTATCGCTCGCCCTTGCGTGCGCAGGCGCCGCGCGCGCCGACGGCTTCCATGGCCAAGCCGGTCGAGGTCGCGAGCGCTGCAGCGAAGCGCACTCCGCGCGTGCTGCGCGGCGCGGTCTACAAGGTCGATCGCAAGGACGGCATCACCGAATACACCAACATCCGGCCCGCCGGAAAGACGTTCGCGGTGCTGTTCACCTATATCTCGACCTGTGTCGCCTGCGACATCCACTCGAAGATCGACTTCGCGCGCACCGCGCTCAACCTCGACGCCTACAAGGACGAGATCGCGGCCGCCGCGGCCGACTTCGGCGTCGACGGCGCGCTGCTGCGCGCGGTGATCCATGCGGAGTCCGCGTTCAACCCGATGGCGCTCTCGAACAAGGGCGCGCAGGGCCTGATGCAGCTGATGCCCGGCACCGCGGGCGATCTCGGCGTGACCGATCCGTTCGACGTCTCGCAGAACATCCGCGGCGGCGCGCGCTACCTCTCGCAGCTGCTGAAGAACTTCAACGGCGACAGCCAGCTCGCCACCGCCGCCTACAACGCCGGCCCCGGCGCCGTGCAGAAATACGGCGGCATCCCGCCCTACGACGAAACCCAGGTCTACGTGCAGCGCGTCGCGACGTTGCGCGACCGCTATGCGAAGGCGCTGTGAAGCGGGGAATAGGGAGTAGGGAATAGGAAATCGTCCAAGCGCAGATCGCGCGAATCCGATTGATCCATTCCCCATTCCCGATTCCCGATTCCCGGCTCCTCAAGCCCCTGTCGTGCTCGGCGCCGGTCGTTCGGTCAGCACGAGGTCGAGCGCGAACGGGAGGTTGCCGCGCAGGCCTTCGAGGCGGATTTTCGTGCCGGGTGCGAGTGCGGCTTCGCGGTTGCGCAGTTCGATCTGGTCGGCGACCGCGTCGCCGTCGAGCTTGAGCAGGAGGTCGCCGGGCAACAGGCCCGCATGCGCCGCGGGGCTTTCCGGACTGATCCGCATGAGCAGCACGCCCTGCGGACGCGAGGTGGCGCCCGATGGAGCCGGAATGTCGGTGTAGTCGGCGCCGATCCAGCCTCGGATCACGCGCCCGTTTCGGATGATCTGTTCGAGCACCGCCTTCGCGGTGGCGACCGGGATCGCGAAGCCGATGCCCTCGGTCGCCTGCACCTGGGCGGAGCGCCCGTCCGCGCGCGGCGAGCGCGGGTAGAACGCGGTGTTGATGCCGATCAGCTCGCCGACCGCGTTGACGAGCGCGCCACCGGAGTTGCCCGCGTTGATCGCCGCATCGGTCTGGATGAAGTCCTCGTAAGCCGACATCCTGAGCTGGCGGCCGGTCGCGCTGACGATGCCCATCGTGACGGTCTTGCCGAGCCCGACCGGATTGCCGATCGCGAGCACGACATCGCCGACTTCAGCGCCCTGGCCATCGGGGACGTCGATCGCGGGCAGGTTGCCTGCATCGACCTTGAGCACGGCGAGGTCGGTCTCGGCATCGCTGCCGATCACCTGCGCCTGCGCGACGCGGCCGTCGTCGAGCGCGATCTGGATGTCGTCGGCACCGGCGATCACGTGGTTGTTGGTCAGCACGTAACCGTCGGCGCTGAAGATCACGCCGGAACCGAGGCTCTGGTCGCGCCGCTTCATCAGCGGGCCGGGCACGTACTGCAGCAGGCGCTGCGTGAGGTCCGGGATCTGGTAGACGCGCCGGTAGGTCGTGATCTTGTTCGCGTAGATGTTGACCACCGCGGGCGACGCGCGTGCGACCGCCTCCGCGTAGGAGAACGGGCCGCGACGCGACGCGGCCGGCGCTTCCGCGCGAGTCGCGTCGCTGCCGTTGCGTCCGCGCAGCCCGTCGACGAGGCCGGGCGCGAGCACGCTGAGCAGGAATGCGGCGGCAAGCCCGACGATGGCCCAGCGGACCAGGAAGCCGGCGAATTCGTAGGCGGTGCGCGTGCGCATCGTGGTCTCGTGTGTGTCAGTGTCCGCGACGGTCGCGCGGCGCGCGCCGCTGCGTCCGCGGCCCGGATCGCGGCGCATCGTCGCGCGCTCGCCGGTTCACCCGCACAGGAACGCGGCGATCGCGCTCCGGGCCCCGCAAGGAGGGCCCGAGGTCGCGTCTGCATCGCACCGCATACGGCAACTTTGATTGTGCGCTGCAGGGGCGTTCGTTAAACTAACACGATTTTGGGGCATCGCCCCGGCACGCACCGGCGCGGCGCATGCGCGTCGTGCCGGGCGCACGGATTCTTACTGATCTGCGGTATGCAGCGGAGTGCTGATGGCAAACGATGCTGTGGTGGACAAGGGGCGCCGTCGATTCCTGACCGCGACGACTTCGGTCGTCGGAGGCGCGGGCGTCGTGCTGGCGGCCATCCCCTTCGTCAAGTCATGGGAGCCGAGCGAACGCGCGAAATCCGCGGGCGCGCCGGTACTGGCCGACATCGGCAAGATCGAAGCCGGCCAGAAGGTCACTTTCGAGTGGCGCGGCCTGCCGGTGTTCGTCGTGAACCGCACCAAGGCGCAGCTCGACGCGCTGCCGTCGGTCGACGAGAACCTGCGTGACCCGCAGTCGGAGAACGCGGCACAGCAGCCCGAATACGCGCGCAACGCCTACCGCTCGATCAAGCCCGAGTGGCTGGTCGTGACCGGCATCTGCACGCACCTCGGCTGCGTCCCGGACTTCTTCCCCGAGCTCAAGCCCGAGCCGTTCGACCCGCACTGGAAGGGCGGCTTCTACTGTCCCTGCCACAAGTCGCGCTTCGACGTCGCGGGCCGTGTCTACAACGGCGTGCCGGCGCCGGCCAACCTCGCGGTCCCGCCGCACCACTTCGTCGACGACACCCACATCCTGATCGGCGTGAATCCCGGGGAGGCTGCGTGATGGGCACCACGATGACGCGCCTGCACCCGAAGAACCGCGTGCTCGGCTGGGTCGAGGACCGCCTGCCGGTCCTGTCGTTCCTGTCTTCGCACACGAGCGGCTACTACGCGCCGAAGAACTTCAACCTCTGGTACTACTTCGGCTCGCTCGCACTGCTGGTGCTGGTCAACCAGATCCTGACCGGCATCTTCCTCACGATGCACTACAAGCCGGATGCGGCGCAGGCTTTCGCCTCCGTCGAATACATCATGCGCGACGTGCCGTGGGGCTGGCTGATCCGCTACATGCACTCGACCGGCGCCTCGCTGTTCTTCGTGGTCGTGTACCTGCACATGTTCCGCGGCCTCATGTACGGTTCCTACAAGAAGCCCCGCGAGCTGGTGTGGATCCTCGGCATGCTGGTTTTCCTCGCGCTGATGGCCGAGGCGTTCATGGGCTACGTGCTGCCGTGGGGCAACATGTCCTTCTGGGGCGCGAAGGTGATCATCTCGCTGTTCGGCACGATCCCGTTCATCGGCGACGTGCTCGTCGAATGGATCATGGGCGACTACCTGCCCGCCGACGCGACGCTCAACCGCTTCTTCGCGCTGCACGTGATCGCGCTGCCGCTGGTGCTGCTGCTGCTGGTCGTGCTGCACCTCGGTGCGCTGCACGAGGTCGGATCCAACAATCCGGACGGCGTCGAGATCAAGCAGAAGCTGAAGCCGGATGGCACGCCGCTCGACGGCATCGCGTTCCATCCGTACTACACGGTGAAGGACATCTTCGGCACCGGCTTCTTCCTGATGATCGCCGCGTTCATCGTATTCTATGCGCCGACCTTCGGCGGCTGGTTCCTGGAGCACGACAACTTCATCCCGGCCAACAACCTCGCCACGCCCACGCACATCAAGCCGGTGTGGTACTTCACGCCGTTCTACGCGATCCTGCGCATGGTGCCATCGTTCTTCGGCAGCGCGATCTGGGGCGTGATCGCGATGTTCGCGTCGATCGCGTTGCTGTTCCTGATGCCGTGGCTGGACCAGGGCGCGGTCAAGTCGGTGCGCTACCGCGGGCTCGGCTACAAGCTCGCGCTCGGCCTGTTCGCGATCTCGTTCGTGATGCTGGGCGCGGTCGGCGCAGGCGTCAGTGCCGAGACGATCCCGAAGTGGTTCGGCGCGGATGCCGACGTGACCCTGCTCGACAACCTCTTCGGTCGCTTCTGGACCATCGTCTATTTCGGCTTCTTCCTCTTCATCTGGGTGTACACGCACTTCGGGTTCGAGAAGACCAAGCCGGTGCCGGAGCGGGTGACCACGCATGACTGAGGCCCTGATGACCAAGACCCTGCGCTCCGTGCGTCGCCTCGCGACGCTGCTTGCCTGCGCCGCGGGATTCGCGGCGGGCGGAAGCGCGCTCGCCGCGGGCGGCGCCGGCCTGCAGCATGCGAACGTGAGCCTCGACGACGTCGCCTCGATGCAGCGTGGCGCACGCCTGTTCTTCAACTACTGCGCGGGCTGCCATTCGCTGCAGTACCTGCGCTACTCGCGCATCGCCGAGGACCTGCAGCTCGATCCGAAGGACGTCGAGAAGAACTTCATGTTCGCCGGCGGCAAGATCGGCGACCACGCGGTCAGCAGCCTGTCGCCCGCGGACGGCACCGCGTGGTTCGGCAAGGCGCCGCCGGACCTCTCGCTCGAGGCGCGCTCGAAGGGCGTGGACTGGATCTATACCTACCTGAAGTCGTTCCACGTCGATCCGACGCGCCCGCTGGGATGGAACAACACGCTGTTCGAGAACGCGTCGATGCCGAACGTGTTGTGGGAACTGCAGGGTGTCCAGGTGCTCGCCCCGAAGGGCGAGGCCCACGGGGACGGTCAGCCGGCCGGGGCCGCCCACGGCTCCAGCCCGTTCGCACTGCGCAGCCCCGGCAGCCAGACGCCCGAGCAGTTCGACCAGACGGTGCGCGACATCACCGCCTTCCTGCAGTACGCGGGCGAGCCGGCCGCGCTCAAGCGCGAATCGATGGGCGTGTGGGTGCTGCTCTACCTCGCGTTCTTCACCTTCCTCGCGTACCTGCTCAAGCACGAGTTCTGGAAGGACGTGCACTGAAACGCCGCGGGCGGCCACGGCCGCCTGCCGGCTGCCTCCCGGAGCCCGATGACTCGGCCTGCGGGCATGCCCTTGCGATCGGCGCGCGCGCGTTCACGCCTGGGGGAGCCGCGCAGGCGGCGCGGCTCCTGCCCGGAACGCCCTAGTCGCGCGCCGCCCCTGCGTAGTACATTCCGGCGAGGGGCGGTCATACGGGATGCAGGGGGATCGGACATGGCTTTGAACCAGCGCACGCGCACCGTGCTGACCCTCTATTCCGCGCGAGACTGCGTGCACTGCCATCGGGTCCGGATGGCGCTTGCGGCCAAGGGCGTGACCTACGACCACGTGCTGGTCGACCTCGACGACCCGCCCGAAGACCTGATCGACCTGAATCCCTACAACTCGGTGCCGACCCTGGTCGACCGCGACCTCGTGCTCTACGACACGTCGGTGATCTGCGAGTACCTCGACGAACGCTACCCGCACCCGCCGCTGATGCCGGTGGATCCACTTTCCCGTGCGCGCCTGCGGCTCGCGATCGTGCGCATCGAGAACGACTGGCTCACGCTCGTCGACGAGATCGAGGCCGGTGGCCGCCAGGCCGACACCGCGCGCAAGGCGCTGCGCGACGATCTCGTGCGCAACGCGGGCGCCTTCAAGGCCTCGCGATTCTTCCTGAGCCCTGAAATTAGCCTTGCCGACTGCGCGCTCGCGCCGCTGGTCTGGCGGCTCGACGCGCTCGGCGTGCCGCTGCCGCGCGAAGCGCAGGCCATCATCGACTACGGCGAGCGGATCTTCCGCAGCCAGGGCTTTGCGCGCAGCCTCACGCCCGAGGAACGAGGCCTGCACGCGTGATGCCACCCAGCTGGACGATAACCCCGTGCGCGCAGGACCGATGACCTCGAATCGCCCGTACCTCGTGCGTGCGCTGTACGAGTGGATCAGCGACAACGGACTCACGCCCTACCTGCTCGTCGACGCTGCGTTCGACGGCGTGCGCGTGCCCCCGGGTGCGGCAAAGGACGGCAAGGTCATCCTCAACATCGCCGCGCGTGCGGTCGGCAGTTTCGAGATCGGCAACGAATTCGTCGCATTCAGCGCCCGCTTCGGCGGCGTGAGCCAGTCGGTGCACGTGCCGATGGGCGCAGTGCTCGCGATCTACGCGCAGGAAAACGGGCAGGGCATGATGTTCCAGGCAGAGGACACCCCGAACGAACCGCCGCCCGCGGCGCCGCGCCCCGACGAAGCGCCCAAGCGACCGCACCTGCGGGTGATCAAGTGACCGCGGGCTCGGCCGGTCGCGTGTAGGCCAGGGGTGGAACGCCGCGGTCCGGAACCGAGGCTTTGCAGGTCAGTCTTCGTTGGCGCGAACCAGCCGCAGCGCGGGTCGTGCGGGCTCGATCGCGGGCAGCGCTTCGCGCAGCGGCAGGCTCCAGGACTCGAGACGGTGGCCGGCGAGATCGAGGTGGCCGCGGTGACGGTCGCTGCCGTCGAGGCTGAGTTCGAAGCCGTAGCGGCGGACCAGCGTCGGCAAGCCATCGCGGCGCGCGATGCGCACGCGTTGCAGCGAAACGCTCTGGTCGAGCAACTGCACGTGCGCCTCGCGGCAAAGCGCGCGCCCATGGCGAACGGCGAACTCGCGCGCCTTCAGCGCGTCCATCCAGGCCCAGATCGCGATGGCGATCGTGAGCAGGGCGATCCAGGTTCCGGTCATGGCGCAAGTCTGGGGGCGCCGGTTGCTTCCCGCAAGGCGCCGCCGCCTGCGGCCGCGCGAGTGTGCGTTGCTTCGTGGACGCGAACGCGCCCGCGGTTACAATCGGCGGGATGTTGCCGGCGCGGGCCGGCTTCCAGGGGAACATCATGAAGCTTGTATTTCCGGGCGGCGAACATGCACCCGTCGCGTTGGCGGAAGGCGTCGTCACGATCGGCAGCGACGCCGCCTGCGACGTCGTGCTCAAGGGGGCGGGCGTTGCGCCCAGGCATTGCGAAATCGCCTACGGCGGCGGACGCGCGAGCGTGCGACCGCTCGATGCTACGGCGCCGACCGTGCTCAACGGCCGCCAGGCAAGCGGCGACACCGCGATCAAGGACGGCGACCTGCTGGTGCTCGGGCGCGTGGGTTGCTCGATCACTTCGGGCGACCGTGCCGCGGCCGCACCGGTCGCGGCGGCGAGCCCGCCTGCCGCCGATGCGGACGACGGGCGCACGCGCGTGCGCGCGACGCTGCCGAAGTTCATGCTGCGCGGCGTGTCGGGCGTGACGCTCGGCAAGACCTTCGCGGTCACGGACAACGCGGTCATGGGACGCCAGCCCGATTGCGACATCCCGGTGCCGTCCGAGGAAGTCTCGCGCCACCACGCGCGCCTGCGCGTGACGCCCGATGGCCTGTTCGTCGAGGACATGGGCTCGGCCAACGGCACTTACCTCAACGGCAAGCGCGTGCAGAGCGGACATCTCAAACCCGGCGAGGAGCTGCGGCTCGACACGGTCCGTTTCCTGCTGGTTGCGCCGGGCATGGATGCGCGCCAGCAGTCGGTGGCGACGCGCGTCGAGGCCCCGGCCGCGAAGCCTGCCGCATCCGGCACCAAGGTCTGGTTCGCGGTCTACGCAGTCGCCGCGCTCGTGATCCTCGGCGCCGTGCTGCACTTCATGGGCGTGCTCTGACGATGCCGGCTCGCCGCGTGCGCGCCGCGCACGCGGTGGCTCAGCCGTCGACGAGCTCGACGCGCATCGAGAGGTCGATCGCGCGGACGTGCTTGGTCAGCGCGCCGATCGAGACGTAGTCGACGCCGGTCTCGGCGATCGCGCGCACCCGGTCGAGCGCGACCGAGCCCGACACCTCGAGCGGCACGCGCCCGCCGACTTCGGCGACTGCCTGCGCGAGTTCGTGCAGTTCGAATTCGTCGAGCATGATGCGATCCGCGCCGGCCTCGAGCGCCTCGCGCAGCTCCGCGAACGTCTCGACCTCGGTTTCCACCAGCACGCCCGGATGCAGTTCGCGCGCGCGTGCGACGGCCGCCGCGATGGAGCCGCACGCCGCGATGTGGTTTTCCTTCACGAGTACCGCATCGAACAGGCCGATGCGATGGTTGGCGCCGCCGCCCGCGCGCACCGCGTACTTCTGCGCGAGGCGCAGGCCGGGCAGCGTCTTGCGCGTGTCGAGCACCACCGTGCGCGTCCCGCGCACCGCATCGACGAAGGTCGCCGTGGTGGTCGCGGTTCCCGACAGCGCCTGCAGGAAGTTCAGCGCGCTGCGCTCGGCGGTCACGAGTGCGCGCGCGTTGCCCTCGATGCGGCACAGCAATGCGCCTGCGGCGACGCGCTCGCCGTCGGTCGCTGCCCATTCGATGCGCACGCCCGGGTCGAGCTGGCGGAAACATTCGTCGAACCACGCGCATCCGCATAGCACCGCGCTTTCGCGCGTGATCACCCGCGCGCGCGCCTGCGCGCGATCCGGAAGCAGGTCGGCGGTCACGTCGCCGCTGCCGATGTCTTCGGCGAGGGCAGCGCGCACGTCGCGCGCGATCGCTTCGGGGGGCGGCGCGGCCAGGGCGATTGCGGTCACTGCACGGGCTCCTGCTGCGGGACGGCCGGGCAGCATAGCAAGCCTCGTCGCGGCCCGCGCCGCGCGCGCGATCAACCAGCCGGTGTCGTTGCAGCTGCAGCCGATGGCTGGGCTTCGTCGCCTGCGTGGCGCAGGCGTGCGACGATCGCATCGAGCGCGCGGTCGAACAGCGGCACTTCCTCGAGCACGACCGCACTGCCGCGGCGCAGTTCGGCGGCCAGGCCGTAGACGGTCTTGTCGCAGACCTTGAGGCCGCGCCGGTTGACGAACAGGTACTTCTGGCTGATCGGGCTGATCCACGACAGCTTCGCGCGTTCGCGCTGGCCGTTCTCCTCGATGAATTCGAGCCAGGTGCCGACCTTGAGATCGCGCACGCCCTGCACGACCTCGTCTTCCGCTTCCGGAGGCACCTCGGCTTCCTCGGGCGGTTCGCTGCTGAGCACGATCTCCTCGACCGGGCTTTGCGGGGCGGTCGGCGTCGCGCCATCGGCGATCGGCAGGTCCACGCCCGCGACCGGCGCCGGCGCCGCGACGTTGTGCTCGATCACGTCCTTCGCGGTGCGCGTCTCGATCTTCTGGCCGTCGAGCAGCTTGCGGTAGAACTGCGACAGCTCGCCCATCAACTGCTTCACGTCGCTGTCGTGGTAGGCGACCGTCGCGAGGCCGTGGCGCAGCGCCTTCTCGAGCTGCGGCAGCAGCGCGCGCAGGCGCGTGATGTCGTTTTCGGTGGTCTTGGGCTGCGCGCTCCAGACGAACTCGTCGGCGAAGCGCAGCGCGTTCTTCCACTCGTCCGAGCCTTCGCCCTGGCGCAGGATCGTCAGCACGAGGTAGTTCGCCCATGGGCGCGACAACACCGTGTGCACGACCGGCGGCAGCTGGCGTTCCTCGATGCGCTTCAGGATCTCGCGCGCGGCCGTGCGACGCGCCTCCTGCAGGCGCTCGCGGCCGCGCGTGGCCTCGGCCGCGCGTTGTTCGGCGAGTTCGGCGCGCTTGCGATGCTGGTCCATGAACTCGGTGAACGATTCGAGCTCGCGCTCGAACACGCCGACGTCATCGTCGAAATCGCGCAGCACCGCTTCGACCGCGGCGCGGATGCGATCGTGCAGGCGGTTGTCGCGATCCGATTCCTCGGTCCAGCTCTTCCCGGCCTCCGCCAGCAGGTCGAGCAGCCGGCGCGCGGGATGGCTCTTCTGCGCGAACAGGTGCTTGTCGAGGATCGCGACCTTGAGGTAGGGGATCTGCAGGCGCCCGAACAGCGCCTGCATGCGCGTCGGGAGGTTGCGGTCCTGCAGGATGTATTCGAACAGCATGCCGACGAGGTCGATCGTGTCCTCGTCCGCGGCCGACACGCGACGGCTCTTGGCGTCCTCGGAAATCCGGCCGACCTGGTCGAGCAGTTCGCGCTTGATCTGCTGCACCGCCTGCGCCGCGTCGGCGACGCCGTCGGCGCGGGCCTGGATCGCGGCCGACTGCGATTGCAGGATCGTCAGTGCGCTCAGCAGGTCGGTCGGACTCAGGCCCGGCAAGCCCGCTCCGCCTTCGCCGCCTTCATAGCGTTCACCCGGGTGGCGGCTCGCGAGCAGCGAGCGCAGGGTCTGGTAGATCTCGCCCTGAAGTTCGCTCGCGGCGGCATCGTAGTAGCCCGGCGCGATCGCGCCACCCG
>JAEYZH010000029.1 GCA_023430685.1 Pseudomonadota bacterium
GTGCGGCGTCGGCGACGCGGTCGCGGCTTGGCCGCGCGGATCAATCGCGGTCGGGCGCGCCGAGCGGGAAGTACGCGCGATACGGCCGCGCTTCGTCGACCGCGCGCGCGAACGACGGCCGCGCGAGCAGCCGCTGGCGGTACGCCTTCACGTGCATGAACACGTCGTCGATCGCGTGCGTCCAGTCCGCGTAGAACAGGAACGGCGCCGCGCCGCAATCGGCGAGGCTGAACGCGTCCCCGGCCGCCCATTCGCGATCGGCCATGCGCCGGTCGAGCCATGCGTAGGCGGTCTCGAGCATCGCGCGCGCTTCGACCACGCCGTGCGGGTCGCGCCGGTCCTCGGGCCGCAGGCGATCGAACACGATGCGCTGCTGCGGCGTCGAGACGTAGTTGTCGAAGAAGCGGTCCATGAAGCGCACCTCGAGCGCCGCGTCCGGATCCCGCGGGAGCATTCGCACCGGCCCCGGGTGGTGCAGGTCCAGGTGCTCGATGATGATGCTCGCCTCGATCAACGTGCGACCGCCGTCGCGCAGCACCGGGAAGCGCTTCATCGGCCACAGCGCCTCGAGCTCGCGCATCGCCTCGTCGCCCTCGAGCACGCGGTAGTCGAACGAGGTGCCGTTTTCGTACAGCGCGACGAGGACCTTCTGGCAATAGGACGAGAACGGATGGGCGTGGAGGACAGGGCGGCGATCGTCGGACATGCGGGGTGCTCCCGGTGGTTTGGATGGATCGACGCACGGGCGTGGCGAGATTCGACATGCCGTCGCATCGCGTGCGCGCTGCACGCGTGGCCCCGCCCGGCGCGCTTGCGCGTGGAAAGGGGGCATCAACGAGGATACGACCATGCGCGCCTGCCACCCTCGATCCACGCTCGTCCGCGGCGCGCCTCGCGCGCTGGCCTGGCTGCTCGCCTGCATGCCGCTCGCGGCGACCGCGGCGCTGGGTCCGGTCGGCAGTTTCGCGCTGCCGAATCCGAACCCGGTCGACCCGGCGGATGACGCATTCGGCGTCGCGACGGTCGCGGGTGACTTCAACGACGACGGCATCGCCGACCTCGCGGTCGCGGATCGCGAGCACCCGACCCTCGTCCACGTGTTCCTCGGCACCGCCTGGACGGTCGGCGAGCCCGCGAGCTTCCCGTTCCTGATGGAAACGGTCGTCATACCCGCGGTGGCCGGCGCTTCCGCGGGTCCGCCGACCGTGCTCGCGGTCGGCGACTTCGGCCACGACGCGACCGACGACGACGAGATCGTGGTCGGCGTGCCCGGCGACAGCCTGCTTGCCGAAGGCAACGGTGCGGTATTCGTGATCGATCGCGCGATCGGCGGGGGCTGGAGCGTGATCGACGAGATTCGCCAGGGTTCGGGTGGTTACGTCGGCATTTCCGAAGCCGGCGATCATTTCGGCGCGGCGCTCGCCGTCGGTGGCTTCGACCAGAACGACCTCGTCGACCTCGCGATCGGAATCCCGGGCGAAACCACGAGCGGCGAGGTGTCCGCAGGCGCAGTGATGGTGGTCTACCAGGGCGTGGGCGGACTGTTCCCGGATGGCGTGGAGGTGTTCTACCGAGGCTACAACGGACTCACGGGCGTGCCCGAGGCCAACGAGGAGATCGGCTACGCGCTGGCCGCGGGCGATTTCAACGGCGACGAGGTGGACGATCTCGCGGTCGGCATTCCGGGCGCGACCTGCGCGGGTTTCGCCGATTCGGGCTCGGTGATGGTGCTGCGCGGTCAGGACAACCTCGATGGACTCGACGCCGCCGGCGTGAGCTATTGGAGCCAGGCGCAGGCCGGCGTGCTCGATGACTGCGAGGCCGGCGACCGCTTCGGTGCGGCGCTCGCCGCGGGGCAGTTCGCCGGCGCGGTGATGGGCGAACCGTCGACCGACGACCTCGCTGTCGGCGTGCCCGGCGAATCCCTCGATGGCGTGCCGCTCGCCGGTTCCGTCGCCGTGCTGCGCGGATCCGCCTCCGGGATCGTCGCCACCGGCAACAACCTGCTGCACGAGGGCATGCTGCCAGGCGGCAGCCTTGCGGCCGCCGCATGCGGCGCGCGCCTTGCCGCGGGGCGCATCAACGAGGCCGCAGGCACCGCCGACAGCCTCGTCATCGGCTGCCCGCTTGCGAGCGAGGGCGCGCTTGCGTTCGCAGGAAGGGCCTGGGTCGTCCCGTCATCGCTCGGCTCGCTCGGTGTGTCGCGCGCGCGGCGTTTCGCGCTGACGCCGGGCTATGCCGCCGCGCCGCCGGCGCAGGGCGACACGTTCGGCGCGCAGCTCGCGATCGGCGACTTCAACGGGGACGGCGACAACGATCTCGCGGTCGCGATCCCGGGTCATGACGGTACCGCCGGCAACAGCGGCACGGTGCAGGTGATCTACCAGAGCGACTTCCTGTTCGTCGATGGATTCGACGGCTGACGCGCGGCGTCAGCGCGCTTTCGCGGTCTTGCGCGCGGGTCGGCGCGGCTTCGGAACGTCGAGTTCGATCCAGGTCGGTGCATGGTCGCTCGCGCCGGGCAGGTCCCGCACCCAGCGGTCGACACCGGCATCGCGCAGGCGCGGCGCGAGCGTGGCGGCGAGCAGCAGGTGGTCGATGCGCAGGCCTGCATTGCGCGGCCAGTGCTGGCGGAAATAGTCCCAGAACGTGTAGATGCGTTCGTCCGGATGGCGCGTGCGCAACGCATCCGTCCAGCCCTGCGCGAGCAGCCGTTCGAATGCATCGCGACTTTCGGGCTGCAGCAACGCATCCTTGCGCCACGACGCGGGGTTGTAGATGTCGAAGTCGGTCGGCACCACGTTGTAGTCGCCTGCGAGGACGACCGGCTGGCCGCTGTTCCACAGCGTGCGCGCATGCCGGATCAGGCGCTCGAACCACGCGAGCTTGTAGTCGAACTTCGGGCCGGGTTGCGGATTGCCGTTCGGCAGGTAGAGGCAGCCGACGATCACGCCGTGCGCGACCGCTTCGAGGTAACGGCTCTGCGTGTCGCTGCGATCACCGGGCAGCCCGCGCCGGCTTTCGACCGGATCGACGCCACGCGCGAGGATCGCGACGCCGTTCCACGAACGCTGTCCGTGCCACAGCGCGCCGTAGCCGGCCGCGTGCACGTCCTCGATCGGGAATGCCTCGTCGGGTGCCTTGAGCTCCTGCAGGCAGGCGATGTCGGGTTGCTCGCGCGCGAGCCACTCGAGCAGATGCGCGCGCCGCGAGCGCACGCCGTTGACGTTGAACGTCGCGATGCGCAGGCGTGCCATCTCAGTCCCACGCCCTGCCACGCACGCGCAGCGCGATGCTGATGCGCGCGCCGGTCGGATGGCGTTCCTTCGGGACGCCGTGGTCGTAATGGAGCTGGGTGTCCCAGCTCATCACGAGCAGGCTGCCCGCCTGCAGGTCGACGTTGAGCACGCGCCGCGGGGGGCGCTTCGCGCGGATCACGAGCCTGCGCGTCGCGCCGAGCGACAGCAGCGCGATCGGCTCGCCCTTGACGAGGTCCGCGAGCTTGTCGTTGTGCGGCGCGACGCTGTCGTGCTGGTCGCGGTAGAGGTTGAGGCCGATGCTGTCATATGACGCGCCGGTGGCCGCGCGAACGAGCGCAAGCGCTTCGCCGAGGGGTTCGGGCAGCGCAGGGTCGTCGGCGCGGTAGTGCGCGCGCAGTCGCGGCACGTCGACTTCGCGCTCGTACATCACGCGACGCCCGCCACGCCGTGCGACGCCTGACTGCAGCTGCGCGAACCAGCGCGCGGCGGTCGTCGCGTCGAGGAAGTCCGGCGTATGATCGATCGTGCCGCTCGCGTCGTGGAGCAGGCGACGCGTGCCGGTGGCGGAGAGATCGAGCAAAGTCATGCGCACAGCATGCCGGCGCAAGCCTGATCGCCAGTTCAACGCATGCGTGCGCGCGAACGCGCGCAGCGATGCGCGCGCGTTCGCGCCGCGCGGTGATGCGGCTATGCTTGGGCGCCTTTGCCGGAGATCGCCCGTGAACGAGCCGCGCCCCTTCGACACGTCCCCCGCCGAGGTCACGCGTGCGACGGCCGGGCGCGGTCGGAGCGTGCGCGCGGAGTCGCGCCGGCGATGAGTGCACCGGTGTTCACGTTCGACCGGTTCCGCCTCGATCCGGCGCGCCGCGAACTCTGGCGCGACGCGGAGCGGCTGGAACTGCCGCCCAAGGTGTTCGACTGCATCGCCTACCTGCTCGCGCAGCGCGAGCGCGCGGTCGGGCGCGACGAGCTGATCGCGGCGGTCTGGGGTCGAACCGACGTCAGCGACAACCTGCTCGACCAGTCGATCCTGCGTGCGCGGCGCGCGCTCGGCGACACCGAGGGCGAGCGGCGCTACATCCGCACGATGCCGCGCTTCGGCTTCCGCTGGATCGCGCCGGTGCACGAAGCCGGCGCGCAGGACGCCGGGTCCGCGCCGGCGCCGGCACCGGTGCCGCAGTCGCTCGATCCTGGGCCGCCGCC
>JAEYZH010000065.1 GCA_023430685.1 Pseudomonadota bacterium
CCCCGCCCCGCGCCCCTCAGCCCTCAGCCCCCCATGGCATACTCGCGCTCCCCCAATCGACGGACCCCCCGATGCTCCGCAGCATGACCGCCTTCGCCAGCGCGGAAGCCGATACCGGCGACGGTCAACTCGCGATCGAACTGCGCTCGGTCAACCATCGTTATCTCGAACTCGGCGTGCGGCTGTCCGACGAGCTGCGTGCGCTCGAGCCCGCGATCCGCGAGCGCGTCGCTGCGAAGCTCGCGCGCGGCAAGGTCGATCTCGGCCTGCGCTGGAAGCCGGCCGCGGCCGATGCGTCCGCGATCCGCGTCGACGAGGCGCTGGTGGAGCGGCTGGCCGATACCGCGCAGTCGCTCGCGGCGCGCTTCCCGCAGCTCAACGTCGATTTCGTTTCCCTGCTCGGATGGCCCGGGGTGCTGCGCGACAATGATTCGGACACCGAAGCCGTGCGCGAGGCTGCGCTCGCGTTGCTCGACGAGGCGCTCGCCGAGATGGTCGCCGCGCGCACGCGCGAAGGCGAACGCCTCGGCGGCTTCCTGATCGAACGACTCGATGCGATCGAGCGCATCGTCGCCGACGTGCGTGGCTGGATGCCGGAGATCCGCGTCGCGCTGCGCGCGCGCTTCGATGCGCGCCTCGCCGAACTCAAGCAGCCGCTCGAGCCCGGGCGCCTCGAGCAGGAAGTCGTGATGCAGCTCCAGCGCATCGACGTCGACGAGGAGCTGGACCGCCTCGGTGCGCACCTCGCCGAGGCGCGGCGCGTGCTCGGCCTCGCCGATGCGGTCGGCCGACGCCTCGATTTCCTCATGCAGGAATTCAATCGCGAAGCGAACACGCTGGGCTCGAAATCGGCCGACCCGCGCACGACCAACGCGGCAGTCGAACTCAAGGTGCTGATCGAGCAGATGCGCGAGCAGGTGCAGAACCTCGAATGAGCGCGCCGGCGGTCGGGACCCTTTACGTGATCGCCGCGCCTTCGGGCGCCGGCAAGACCAGCCTCGTGCAGGCGCTGCTCGAGCGCGAGAGCGGCATCGCGCTGTCGGTGTCCTACACCTCGCGGCTGCCGCGGCCGGGCGAGGTCGACGGGCGCCACTACCACTTCGTCCCGCGCGAGGTGTTCGAACGCATGGTCGAGGCGGACGCGTTCTACGAACACGCGGACGTGCACGGCGACCTCAAGGGCACCGCGCGCACCGCGGTCGAACCGCTGCTTGCGCAGGGGCGCGACGTGCTGCTCGAGATCGACTGGCAGGGCGCGCGCCAGGTGCGCGCGAAATGCCCGGCCTGCGTCAGCATCTTCATCCTGCCGCCTTCGCGCGCGGAACTCGAGCGGCGCCTGCGCGCGCGCGCATCCGACAGCGCCGAGACGATCGCTCGGCGGCTTGCCAACTCGCGCGAGGAAGTCGCGCACGCGGGCGAGTTCGACTACATCGTCGTCAACGACCAGTTCGGCGACGCGCTCGGCGACCTGCGCGCGATCCTCGCGAGTCGCCGGCTGCGCTGCGACGCGCAGATTGCACGCCATCGCGTGCTGCTGTCGGACCTGGTGCGGCCGGAGTGAGGCGCGGGCTGGCGACTCGCGGTGGCGTTCGGCTATGGTGGAGCGCCCTCGACCGCGGCACGCCGACTTCCCGAGAACGATGGAACTGAATCCGACGCGCCGCGGCGAAACCGGAGCCGCGCTGATCGAAGTGCGTGGCCTGCGCACGACGCTCGGCGGCAAGACGATCTTCGACGGCCTCGAACTCGACGTGCCGCGTGGGCGCATCACCGCGATCATGGGCCCGAGCGGCACCGGCAAGACCACGCTGCTGCGGCATTTCACCGGCCAGCTGATGCCGGACGCGGGCAGCGTGCGCGTGGACGGCCACGAGGTGCCGCGGCTGTCGCGCGCACAGTTGTTCCGCCTGCGTGAACGGATCGGCTACCTGTTCCAGAACTCCGCGCTGCTGACCGACTTCGACGTGTTCGAGAACGTCGCGTTTCCGCTGCGCCAGCACCTGCGACTGCCCGAGCAGGTGCTGCGCAACATCGTGCTGACCAAGCTGCAGGCGGTCGGGTTGCGCGGCGCCGCCACGCTGATGCCCGACGAACTTTCCGGTGGCATGGCGCGCCGCGTCGCGCTGGCGCGCGCGATCGTGCGCGATCCCGACCTCATCATCTACGACGAACCCTTCGTCGGACTCGACCCGATCGCACTGAACCAGGTACTCAAGCTGATCCGCACGCTCAATGACACGCTCGGCGTCACGAGCATCGTGGTCGCGCACGAATTCTCCGCGGTCGCGCGCATCGCCGACCTCGTGCACCTGATCGCGGCTGGCAAGGTTGTCGCAAGTGGCGCGCCCGACGAGCTCGCCCAGGGCCGTTCACCATGGACGCGCCAGTTCTTCGGCGGCGAGGCCGACGGCCCGGTGCCGTTCCAGTACCCGGCGCGCGACTATGCGCTCGACCTCGGTTTTCCGGCGGAGGCACGATGAGCGGTCGCGCGAAGGGATCGACCCTGCTCGACGCACTGGCGCAGGTCGGCGCCTGCGCGTTGTTCCTGCTGCAACTCCTGCGCGCAGTGCCGGCCAGCCTCAGGCACTTCCGCGAAACTGTGCGGCAGGTGTGGTTCGTCGGCGCGATGAGCCTCGTGATCATCATGACCTGCGGGCTGTTCGTCGGCATGGTGCTCGGCCTGCAGCTCTACTACGTCCTGTCGATCTTCGGCGGGACTGCGGCGCTGGGCACCGTGGTGTCGCTCTCGCTTTATAGAGAGCTCGGACCCGTGGTGACCGCTTTGCTGTTCGCGGGCCGCGCCGGCACTTCGGTCACGGCCGAGATCGGCCTGATGCGCGCGACCGACCAGCTGTCCGCGATGGAGATGATGGCGGTCGATCCGCTCGCCTATGTCGCCGCGCCGCGCTTCCTCGCCGGAATCGTCGCGATGCCGCTGCTCGCCTGCGTGTTCAATGCGCTCGGCATCTTCGGCGCGCACCTCGTTGGCGTATCGTGGCTCGGACTCGACAACGGCACGTTCTGGTCGAACATGACCTCGAGCGTCGATGTCTGGAAGGACGTCGTCAACGGCGTCTGGAAGAGCGTCGCATTCGGCGCCGTGGTCTCGCTGATCGCGGTGTTCCAGGGCTATACCACCCCGCCGACCAGCGAAGGCGTCGCCTACGCGACGACCCGGACCGTGGTGTTCTCCTCGATCGTCGTGCTCGCACTCGATTTCGTGATGACCGCGTTCCTGATGTGACCGCGTTTTGCATGCAGGAACGATTGAACCACCCCTGGTCCAGGCCTTGATTTCCACCGCTGGCCCGCGTGGCCCCGATTCGGAACACACCACCATGACACAGCGACGCTCGTACCAGATCGGCACCGGCCTGTTCATCCTGCTCGGCTTCGCGGCACTCGCGTACCTCGCGACCCAGACCACCTCGGTCGCGAACTTCCGGCAAGGCCCGAGCTATGTGCTCGAGGCGCGCTTCACCAACATCGGACAGCTCAAGCTGCGCGCGCCGGTGAAGCTCGCAGGCGTGAGGATCGGGTCGGTCGAGTCGATCGAACTCGATCCGACGCGCCTCGATGCGCGCGTGCGCATCGCGATCGACAAGCGCTACAACGAGCTGCCCGACGATTCGTCGGCCGCGATATTCACCAGCGGTTTACTCGGCGACCAGTACGTTGGCATCCAGCCAGGCGGCTCGCCCGACATGTTCGAGGATGGCGGCGAGTTCGTGTTGACACAGTCGTCGATGCAGCTGGAAGACCTGATCGGCAAGTTCCTGGTCAACGGGTCACCCGAACGCAAGCCTGCCGACGATCCGACGCCGCCCGAGGCGCCCGCCAACCACGAGTGACCCACACGAGGAACCCCGAATGCCGCGCATCTTCGGATTTGCGTTCGCCTTGCTGATCGCGCTCGCGCCCGTCGCGGGCGCGCGTGCCGATACGCCGCTGCCCGACCAGGTCGTGCAGGGCATCGCGGATGATCTCGGCAAGGCCATCGAAGGCCACCAGGCGGAACTGCGCGCCGATCGCGATCGCCTGATCGAGATGATCGACGGCATCCTGCTGCCGCACTTCGACATCGACTACGCGTCGATCCTCGTGCTCGGCCAGCACGCGCGCGAGGCGACGCCGGAGCAGCGCTCGCGGTTCGCGCGCGCGTTCTACAACTCGATCGCGCATCGCTACGCCGAGGGCTTGCTGAACTACACGCGCGGCCGCGTGCGCGTGATCCAGAGCAAGGGCGAGCTCAGCGAGAAGCGCACCATCGTGCGCACCGAGGTGGTGCTCGACGACGGCAAGCTGCTCGCGGTGGACTATGCATTCCGCCGCACCAAGGCCGGCGAATGGAAGGCCTACGACGTGATCATCGAGGGCATTTCCTACATCACCAACTATCGCAACCAGGTCAGCGCCGAAGTCCGCAAGGACGGGCTCGACGCGCTGATCGTGCGCCTCGAGACGCAGGGCGAGAAGGCGCTTGAATCGATGGAGAAGGCGCAGAAGGGCGAGGCGTGAGCGCCACGGTCGCCACGATCGAACGCGTTGCCGACGGACGCATGCGTGTGGCGGGCGAACTCGGCTACGCGCACGCTGCCGAGGCGCTCGCGAGCGGGCTGCGGCTGCACCAGCAGGGCGGCGCCGGATCGGTCGAAGTCGATCTCTCGGGTCTGCGCGAAGTCGACAGCGCGACGCTTGCGATCCTGCTTGCATGGGCCGCGCGCTCGGCCCATGCGGGCGTCCCGTTGCGCTTCACGGGCGCGCCGGCGAGCCTGCTCGCGCTGGCGCACCTCTGCGACGCGGGCCCGCTGCTCGGCATCGGGACCTGACGCGCTCGAATCGGTCGGCGTGCCCGCCGGGCGCGACTCCGGCTGCACCCTTGCGTAGCCTGTCCCGGGCGAGCGCCTCGCGCGTTCGAACCTCGTTGCACCCCGCATCCGGGCGGGCATGCCGTGCGGGGCGGCAACGTCAGTACTTCTCCGGCTCCGCGCGCTTCTGCTCGTATTCGTGCTGCTCGTCGAGCAGCGCGTCGATGTCGAGGTCATCGGTGCCTTGCAGCACCTCGATCGCTTCGGCCGGCGGCTGGCCGTCGTAGATCTCGTAAAGGCGACGCTGGCGATACGCGTCGCGGTAGAACACGTAGGGATCGTAGACGCCATCGAGCAGGTTCTCGGCATCGAGACCGCGCGCGCGCAACGTGACGAGGTACATCATGCTCGGCAATTCCTCGGCGTGCAGCTTGAGGTCGCGGCTGTCGGCATACCATCCGAGCGGATCGAGCGCGCGGTCGGCCGGCATGCGCCAGATGTCGCGCACGGAGGTCGAGCCCACGAAAGGCACCACGAGATACGGGCCCTCGGGCAGGCCCCAGCGTGCGAGCGTCACGCCGAAATCGGTTTCCTGCAACGGCATGCGCATCGCGCTCGCAGGATCGAAGAAGCCGCCGAAGCCGAGCGTGGAGTTGACGACGAAACGGCCGGTGTTGCGCAACGCGTCCTTCGGCTCCGCCTGCAGCAGGTCGTTGACGATCGTGATCGGCATGCGCAGGTTCGCGAAGAAGTTCGAGATCACGCGGCGCGCATTCGGCGAGGTGACCTTGCGATAGGCGACCGCGGTCGGGCGGATCACGGCGCGGTCGGCCGCATCGTTGAACGCGTACATCTTCCGGTTGAACTTCTCCCACGGGTCGTCCGTGCGCGGTGGCGCGACGGTGCAGCCGGCCAGCGCGAAGAGGCACGCGGCGAGCAAGCCGGCCCGCGGGCCGGTGGAGGTGTTCTTCGATCGCATGGATGGGTCTCGATGGGTGCCGGCGCCGCCGAACCTGGGCACGTTGGGGCGGACGGCGCGGCTGCAAGGCTACGCGAAACAGGCGCCAGCGTGCACGCCGGCCTGCGCGGCTCCGCAGGCGATTGCCGGGCAGCCGCACGGGCGCTACAATGCGAGTCCGTAAAGCCATGAATTGGCTTCAAATTTTCGATCGGAGAAACACCGGATGGCACGCATCACCGTGGAAGACTGCCTCGAAGTGGTCGACAACCGCTTCGAACTCGTGCTGATGGCGACCAAGCGCGCGCGCCAGCTCGCCAAGGGCGCGACCGCCGCGCTCAGCGACGAGAACGACAAGCCGACGGTGCTCGCGCTGCGCGAGATCGCCGAGCGCAAGGTCGACCAGAAGATGATCGACGAGATCGATCGCCAGGAGCGCGAGCGCGCCGAGCGCGAAGCGCTGGAGTGGGCGGCCGCGGAAGTCGCGGACGACGATCTCGGCAAGGGTGGCGACGACCTTTGAGCAGTCGATGTCGCCACCGCCCGTTCGACGGAGCGGCCTGAGCGGCCGGCGGCATGAACACGACTGCGCCTGGGCGAGCGCGGGCGCCGGCCGATAGCCGGCTTCCGCCGTTCGTCCGCGCACTGGAGACACAACTCGCGCAACACCTGCCGATGGAGCAGGTGCTGCGCGTGCGTCGCGCCTACGAGATGGGCGCCGATGCGCACGAGGGCCAGACGCGCAAGAGCGGCGAGCCCTACATCACGCACCCGGTGGCGGTGGCCGGCATCCTCGCGGAACTCGGACTCGACGCCGAAACCATCATCGCGGCGATCCTGCACGACACGCTCGAAGACACCGCGTTGACGCAGGAGCGGATCGCCGCCGAGTTCGGGGAGACCGTCGCGGAACTCGTCGACGGCGTCACCAAGCTCGACAAGGTCCGCTTCAGCAGCCGCCAGGAGGCGGCCGCCGAAAGTTTCCGCAAGATGCTGCTCGCGATGGCGCGCGACCTGCGCGTGATCCTGATCAAGCTCGCCGACCGCCTTCACAACATGCGCACGCTCGGCTCGATGGAGCCCGAATCGCGCCGGCGCATCGCGCGCGAGACGCTCGAGATCTACGCGCCGATCGCGCAGCGCCTGGGCATGAACCGCTTCAAGGCCGAACTGCAGGATCTCGGTTTCCGGATGCTGCATCCGGACCGCCATCGCGTGATCGCCGAGCGCATCCGCGCGGTGCTCGGCAACCGCCGCGAGGCGATGGGGCGGATCGAGGACGCGCTCGCCGCGCGACTCGCCGGCGAGCAGATCCCGCATCGCGTGGTCAGCCGCATCAAGTCGCCCTACAGCATCTATTCGAAGATGCGCTCGGAGCACAAGTCGTTCAACCAGGTGATGGACGTGTACGGCTTCCGCGTGGTGGTCGACAGCGTGCCGCACAGCTACCACGCGCTCGGTGCGGTGCACGGCCTGTACAAGCCGCTCGAAGGGCGGTTCCGCGATTTCGTCGCGATCCCGAAGGCGAACGGTTACCAGTCGCTGCACACGGTGCTGTTCGGTCCGTTCGGCGCGCCGATCGAGATCCAGATCCGCACCGAGGAGATGGATGCGGTCGCCGAACGCGGGGTCGCCGCGCACTGGGCCTACAAGACCGACGCGATGCCCGCGAACAGTGCTCAGTCGCGTGCGCGCGAGTGGCTCTCGAGCATGGTCGACCAGCAGACGCAGACCTCGTCCTCGCTCGAGTTCATCGAGAACGTGAAGGTCGACCTGTTCCCGGACGAGGTCTACCTGTTCACGCCGAAGGGCGAAATCCTCTCGCTGCCGCGCAACGCGACCGCGCTCGATTTCGCGTATGCAGTGCACACCGACGTGGGTGACCACGCGGTCGCCGCGCGCGCGGACAAGAAGCTGGTGCCGCTGCGCACCCCGCTCGCCAGCGGCCAGACGATCGAGATCGTGACCGCGGCATCGGCCTCGCCGAGCCCGCAATGGCTCGACTGGGTCGTGTCCGGACGCGCGCGTACCGCGATCCGCCACCATTTGAAGCGCCTGCAGCACGAGGACGCGGTCGACTTCGGCCATCGCATGCTCGATCGCGCGCTCGATGCGTTCGATGCCTCGCTCGAGGAGATTCCGCACGCGGCGCTCGAGCGCTACCTGCTGGAACAACGCTTCAAGCGCCTCGAGGACCTGCTCGCCGACATCGCGCTTGGCAATCGCGTCGCCGAGAGCGTCGCGCAGGCCCTGCTCGCGGGCGTCGGCGACCACCCGCACGTCGCGCACGCGCGCAGTCGCGAGAAGATCCTGATCAGCGGCGCCGAACGCGGCGTGCTGAGTTTCGGCAATTGCTGCCACCCGCTGCCCGGCGACGAGATCTTCGGTTACCTCTCGGCGGGCAAGGGCATCGTCGTGCATCGCGTCGAGTGCCCGAATGCCCCGGAATTCCGCAAGGCGCCCGAGCGCTGCGTCGACATCGCCTGGGATGCCGCGGTGCAGGGCGACTACAAGGTCGAGCTTCGCATCGAAGTCACCAACAAGCCCGGCGTGCTCGCGCAGGTCGCGGCGGCGATCGCCGAAGCCGAGTCGAACATCGAGAACGTCGAGTACAAGGAACGCGATCTCACGACCGCGACCCTGCTGTTCACGATCGAAGTCCGCAACCGCCGCCATCTCGCCGGCGTGATGCGCCGCGTGCGGCGCCTGCAGGTGGTCACGGCGGTGCGGCGGTATCCCGTGTGAAGCAGGGAACAGGAATCAGGGGATGGGGAATAGGGAATCGCAACGGAGGCGTTGTTCGTTCTACCATCCCCCCTTCCACATTCCCCGTCCCCGGCCCCATGAAGATCATCCACAGCGACAAGGCCCCCAAGGCGATCGGTCCCTATTCGCAGGCGGTACGCGCCGGCGACACCCTCTACCTTTCGGGACAGACGCCGCTCGATCCGGCCACCGGGAAGCTCGTCGAGGGTGACATCTCTGCGCAGGCGCGCCAGGTGTTCGAGAACCTCAAGGCGGTGCTCGCGGCCGCCGACGCGGACTTTTCGCGCGTCGTGCGCGTCGGCATCTACCTGACCGACCTCGGCAACTTCGCCGCGGTCAACGAAGTCATGAAGCAGTACTTCAGCGAGCCGTATCCCGCGCGCTCGACGATCGGCGTGGCGTCGCTGCCGCTCGGCGCCGCGGTCGAGATCGACATGGTCGCGGTGCTCGGCTGAGGCCGAATGCGCGCGTCGCGCGCGACTGTCCGTGCGCCGATCCGGCGCGGCGCCCGCGAGCGCGCAGGGTCGCCGGCAGGACCTGCATCGCGATCGCAGTTGATACGCTAGGCCGATGAGCCCCGCCACCGCGCGCGCCGCCGACGCCGTCCCGGGCCTGGCCCCGGTCACCGCGCTGCCCGGCGTCGGCGAAGCGCTCGCGCAGGCGCTCGCGCGGCTCGGCATCGAGCGCGTGCAGGACCTGTGGTTCCACTTGCCGTTGCGCTACGAGGACCGCACGCGCGTGACGCCGATCCGCGACCTGCGCGTCGGCACCACCGCGCAGGTCGAAGGCGTGGTGGAGGCGGTCGAGCGCGGATTCCGCTACCGGCCGCAACTGCGCGTTGCGATCGGGGACGCGTCGCGCACGACGCTGGTGCTGCGCTTCTTCCACTTCAATCGCAACCAGGCCGCACAGTTCGTGCCGGGCGCGCGCCTGCTCTGTTTCGGTGAAGTGCGCCATGGCCTGCACGGCCCCGAGATGGTGCATCCCGAATACCGTCGCATCGCGGGCGACGCGCCGACCGTCGTCGAGCAGGCGCTCACCCCGGTTTATCCGGCCACCGAGGGACTCGGCCAGAAGCGCATCGCGGCGATCATCGAGCGCGCGCTCGAACGGCTGCCTGCGGACGATGTGCTCGAGCTCGTGCCGCCGGCGTTGCGCGCGCCGCTGCGGCTGGACTCGTTGCGCGAAGCCTTGCTGGTGTTGCACCGGCCGCCGCCCGACGCCGATTGCGCGGCGCTGCTCGCGGGCGCGCATCCTGCCCAGCGCCGGCTTGCCTTCGAGGAATTGCTCGCGCAGCACCTCGGCCTCAAGCGCTTGCGTGCACAGGTACGCGCGCACGCGGCTGCTCCGTTGCGCGGCGACGGCAGCCTGCGCAGCGCGCTGCGCTCGCGACTGCCGTTCACGCTGACCGCCGCGCAGCAGCGCGTCTGCGCGGAAGTCGAGCGCGACCTCGCTTCGCCGCAGCCGATGCTGCGACTGGTGCAGGGCGACGTCGGTTCGGGCAAGACCGTGGTCGCCGCGCTGGCTGCGCTCGCGGCGATCGAGTCCGGCGCGCAGGTCGCGCTCGCCGCTCCGACCGAATTGCTGGCCGAGCAGCACTGGCGCAATCTCGACGCGTGGCTGCGGCCGCTCGGCATCGAGCCCGTATGGCTGTCCGGCAAGGTGCTCGGTCGCGCGCGCACGAGCGCGCTCGCTGCGGTCGCCGGAGGCGCGCCGCTGGTGGTCGGCACGCATGCGCTGATGCAGGAAGGCGTCGCGTTCCGGCGCCTCGGCCTCGCGATCATCGACGAGCAGCATCGCTTCGGCGTGCACCAGCGACTGAGCCTTCGCGACAAGGGTCGCCAGGCGGCCGCGCGCGACGGCAGCCGGGACGAGGTGCCGCACCAGCTCGTGCTGACCGCGACGCCGATCCCGCGCACGCTCGCGATGACCGCGTACGCCGACCTCGATGTCTCGGTCATCGACGAACTGCCGCCGGGTCGCTCGCCGGTGCAGACCGTCGTGATCGGTTCCTCGCGCCGGAGCGACGTGGTCGAGCGCATCCGCGCGGCCTGCTCGGAGGGGCGCCAGGCGTACTGGGTCTGCACGCTGATCGAGGAATCGGACCAGCTCGAGGCGCAGGCGGTCGAAGTGGCGCACGCCGAACTCGCGGCGGCGCTGCCGGGACTGCGCATCGGCCTCGTGCACGGGCGCCTGAAGTCGAAGGACAAGCAGGCCGCGATGGACGCGTTCAAGCGCGGCGAGACGCGCCTGCTGGTCGCGACCACGGTGATCGAGGTCGGCGTCGACGTGCCCAACGCGAGTCTCATGGTGATCGAGAATGCGGAACGCCTCGGCCTCGCGCAGTTGCACCAGTTGCGCGGCCGCGTCGGCCGCGGCAGCGCGGCGTCGAGTTGCGTGCTGCTGTACCAGGCGCCGCTGTCGCAGACGGCGCGCGCGCGGCTGGAAGTCATGCGCGAAACCGGCGACGGATTCCGCATCGCCGAGAAGGACCTCGAACTGCGCGGCCCGGGCGAATTGCTCGGCACGCGCCAGACCGGCCAGCTGCAGTTCCGCGTCGCCGATCTCGCGCGCGACGCGCACCTGCTGCCGGCGGTGCAGCGCGTCGGCGAGGCGATGCTGCGCGACCATCCCGACCTCGCCGAGCGCCTGCTCGAACGCTGGATCGGATCTTCGGCGCGTTACGCCGGCGCCTGATGCACGAGGGGCTTTCGCCTGATTCCCGGCCGCGGCGATTGCGCGCGGGCGCCACTCATGGCGTTTCGTCGAACGGCGCGAAACCGAACGAGTGCAGCGCCTCGAGCCGCTCCCGCGCGACATCGGGCTGGTCGAAGTACACCTCGCCGAGCAAGGCGCGATCGACCGATGGCCAATCCGAGCGGATCGTTGCCGCGATCGCGCGCGTACGCGCAGAGACCTGGCGCGCCTTGCCGGCCATGTGAACGGCATTGGCGACCGTGAACAGCGTAACGACCATGAAGCCGAGGCGCAGTGCGCGCGGCAGTCGCTCGCGCCGCGTGCTCGCGACGATGCCGATGCATCCGATCCAGAACAGGGTCGAGAAACTCACGTAGCGCGTGACGAATGCGTGCTCGCCGCCGAACGGCGCCGCGCGGCCGAGCGCGACGAGGACGCTTGCGCACGACGCGAACAGCGCGAATCCGAGCCATGGCAAGCAGGTTCGTTGACGTTCGCCACGCGCGAATGCGATCGCCGCGACGATGAGCGCACTGAAGGCGGTCCAAGGCGCCAGGTCGGTCGCAAATCGCGCGATGCCGGCGCCGAGGAAGTTCAGCGCATAGACCGCCACCGCGGCGATGCCGGGCTGCGTGGCCTGCATGTCCAAGTGGCGGTACTGAGCCGCGACGGCCACCGCCCCGATGAGCCATGGCAGCGCCGCGAGCAGCCGGCGCCTGCGCGAGACGTCGCTGCGAAGCGCGATCAGCACGAGCGCGGTCGGCAGCAAGGCGACCGAAGTGGCGAAACTGAAGCAGGCGACCGTGGCCGAGACCAGCGCAAGTGATTGCTGCCATGCGGTCAACCCCGGGCGCGTCAGGGCCAGGAGGGTCGCGCTGGTGCCGGCGAGGCAGAGGAATACCGCGACCTGCCAGCCCCATTGGAGGTTCGCGAGATGGCCCGGATGCAGCGCGAGCAGCACGAGCAGGGCCGCTACGCCGATGGAGCGCGGTGCCTCGTCCGCGAAGGTTTCGCGGATGAACAGCACGATGATGCCCGCATGCAGGAGCAGCAGCAGCCAGCTCGCGACGCCGTCGAGCCAAGTCTGGCCGTGCGACAGCGCCGTGGTCGCGAGCAGCACCGCGTAGGCCGCTGTATGCATGTGGCCGCCGTGCACCGCGAAAAATGCCGAATCCGCCAATGCGCCGGACTGCCAGGCCGCGTAGATCGGAACGAGGTCGAGGTGATCCCAGAGCATCATCGGCACGTGCCAGGCGAGTGTCAGCACCAGCAGCATTGCGGCCAGCAGCGAGAACAGCGCGGACAACCGGAATCGGGGCGACATCGGGATCGCACGCGTCATCGGCATCGGGGGTGGGGAAGGAATCGCTATCATCGCTGCATCTGGTCCCGGATGTGACGCGACTCGCACATGAAGATCCTGATCGATACCGATCCCGGCGTGGACGATGCGCTCGCGATCATGATGGCGCACGCGCGCGCCGAAGTCGTCGGCCTCTGCATCGCGGCCGGCAACGTCGGCCTCACGCACACGCTCGCGAACGCGCTCAAGCTCGTCGAGGTGCTCGGCGTCGACACGCCGGTGTTCGCGGGGTGCCCGACGCCACTGGTGGCGGGCGCCGACGACGCGGGATTCGTGCACGGGGCGGACGGGTTCGGCGACACCGGCTACCTGCCGCCATCGCGCCGCGCGGCGGACGAGCATGCGGTCGATGCGATCCTGCGGCTCTCGCGCGAACATGCGGGTGCGCTGACCCTCGTCGCGCTCGGGCCGCTGACCAACCTCGCGCTCGCGCTGCGGCTGGATCCCGCGCTGCCGGGCCGGATCGCGCGGCTCGTCGTGATGGGCGGGGCGGTGCGTGGCGACGGCAATACCGAGCGGCTCGCGGCCGAGTTCAACATCGGTTTCGATCCCGAAGCCGCGCACGTGGTGTTCGCGGGCTGGCCCGGGTTCGACCTCGTCGACTGGGAGGCCTGCGTGCGCCATGCGGTGGCGTTCCCGCGCTTCGATGCGCTGCTCGCAGAGGGGGATGGTCGCGCGCGCTTCCAGGCCGCGATCTCGCGCAAGGCGCGTGCATTCAACGCGGCGCGCGAGCGCAGGGGCATGATCGCGGCCGATGCGCTCGCGATGGCAGTCGCGCTCGAGCCGGGCATCGTGCGCCGCGCGGAACGCCGCCATGCGACGGTGGAACTACGCGGGCGGCACGCGCGCGGCGCGACCATCGTCGACTGGGACGCGCGCCTCGGCCAGGCGCCCAATGCGAACATCGTGCTGGAGGTCGAACAGGGCCGATTCGAGGCGCTGGTCGCCGCCGGGCTCGGCGCCGGTCCCTGACGCGGCTTGCACGGGCAGCGCCTCGCGGGCTAAACTGCCGCTCTTTTTCCGCCCGCATCGAACAAGGCCGCCATGAAAGCCGACATCCATCCCGCCTACAAGCAGGTCGTGTTCCAGGACATCTCGTCCGACTTCTCGTTCCTCACGCGCTCGACCATGGGCAGCAAGGAAACGATCAAGTGGGAAGACGGCCAGGAGTATCCGCTGATCAAGGTGGAAATCTCGAGCCATTCGCACCCGTTCTTCACCGGCAAGCAGAAGATCGTGGACACCGCCGGCCGCGTCGACAAGTTCCGCCGCCGCTACGCGAAGTAAGCCGTTTCCGGCCGGACCGGCGCCTGCGGCGGACCGCCGCGCGCCGGCCGCGCCACTCTCCGCGGCCTCGCGCGGATCGAGTGAAACAATCCTTCACATGCAGGTCCCGCGGCGCGCCCGCTGCGGGCTTCCGCCCGCGGCTGCGCACGGGCCGGCCAGCGTATTTCGCGCATTGAAGCCCGTTTGCAACGTCCGCATCTTTTCTCCGTGCGATAATCGCGCGCCGAGCGTGACGCGATCCGCGTAGCGCCTACCCGAACAGACCAACCGCCGGTTTCCGCGCGCGTTCGCGCGCCGCGTGGGCCGCAGCAAGGAGTCCTCTCGTGTCCGACAGAACCGTCCAGCTTTCCGACTCCGCCACCGGCAAGGCCGCCTCATTGCCGGTCGTCAGCGGCAGCCTCGGCGACCCGGCCATCGACATCGGCAAGCTCAACAAGGACACCGGGCTGTTCACCTTCGATCCGGGTTTCGTCGCGACCGCCTCGACGCGCAGCGCGATCACCTTCATCGACGGCGACGAAGGCGTGCTGCTCTACCGCGGCTACCCGATCGAGCAACTCGCCAAGCACTCGAGCTTCCTCGAGGTCGCCTACCTGCTGATGCACGGGGAACTGCCGGACAAGGCTGCGTTCTCGGCGTTCGACCACGAGATCACGCATCACACGATGATGCACGAGTCGCTGAAGAACTTCCTGCACGGCTTCCACCACGACGCGCACCCGATGGCGATCCTGTGCGCGTCGATCGCGTCGCTGTCGGCGTTCTACCACGACTCGCTCGACCTCTCCGATCCCGAGCAGCGCCGCTTCGCGGCGATCCGCCTCGTCGCGAAGATGCCGACGATCGCGGCCGCGGCGTACCGCTATTCGATCGGGTGGCCGGTGCGCTATCCGCGCAACAACCTCGAATACGTGACGCGCTTCCTGCACATGATGTTCGAGGTGCCGAGCGAGCCGCTCGAACTGAATCCGGTCGCGGCGAAGGCACTCGACCTGCTGTTCATCCTGCATGCCGACCACGAGCAGAACGCGTCGACCTCGACCGTGCGCCTGGTGGGCTCGACCGGTGCCAATCCGTATGCGTGCGTCGCCGCCGGGATCGCGGCGCTATGGGGTCCGGCGCATGGCGGCGCCAACGAGGCGGTGCTCAAGATGCTCGCCGACATCGGCGACGCGAAGAACGTCGGCAAGGCGGTCGAGAAAGCCAAGGACAAGACGTCGGGTTTCCGCCTGATGGGCTTCGGCCACCGGGTCTACAAGAACTTCGATCCGCGCGCGACGATCATCCGCGAGATGTGCCACAAGGTGCTGGCGGACCTCAACGTCAGCGACCCGCTGCTCGACGTCGCGATGGAGCTCGAACAGGCCGCGCTGAAGGATTCCTATTTCGTCGAGCGCAAGCTGTATCCGAACGTCGACTTCTACTCGGGCATCATCTACAAGGCGCTCAAGATCCCGACCGAGATGTTCACGGTGATGTTCGCGATTGCGCGCACCGCCGGCTGGGTCGCGCACTGGCTCGAGCAGCACAACGATCCGGAAACGAAGATCGGCCGCCCGCGCCAGATCTACACCGGCGCGACTCCGCGCGACTACGTGGCGCTCGACCGGCGTTGAGCCGTGCACGGCACGGCGCGCCGCGCGGCGTTCACTGCGCGGCGCCGCCGTCGGATCGTTCGGCCAGCAGCGCCTCGACCGCCGCGAGCGTCGCGCGCTGCATCGGCCTGCCGCTGATGCGGTCGAGCGGCGCCTGGCGCAGCAGGTCGTAGGGCAGCACGGTCAGGTCGATCGAGGTGCCGCCGGCGCCGAACACGAGCGCGGGGAAGTCCCTGGTGGTGTCGCGGTCCACGCGCAGGCGCCGCGCCTGCTCCTCGAACGCGATGCCTTGTCCGATCATGCGCTCGAACACCTCGTGCGGCTGGTCGGTGTAGAGGTGCAGGCACACCGCCGAGTGCGCGTCCGCGCTGCCGTCGAGCACCGCGCCGACGAGCCGCGGCTCGTGCGCCGCGAGGAAGCGCATCGCCTCGCGCGCGGTTTCGCGCAGCTGCCTCAACGTCGCGTCGTGGTCGCCCGCGTGGAACAGCCGCTGGTGTTCGCGAAGCGCCTGCTCGATCTCGTCGTTGCGCGGAAGGTCGGTTTCCTCGCGGATGCCGAGGCGCGCAGCGGCCTTGAGCTTGGCCTGCCGATAGTCGCGCATCCCGCCTTCGCTGATCAGCCGCGCGGCCTCGACCGCGATGCGACGGCGCGTTTCCGCGCCGCGTCCGCCGGGTGAGCCAGCCTTCGCCATCAGAACACGTCGTAGGCTTCGCGCTGCGCGCCGCTCTGTTCCTCGATCGGCGGCGGCATCGCGGCGAGTCGCGTGGCGTCCTCGGATTTCATGACCTCGAGGATGCCGCCTTCGCCGGCGCCCGCGAGCATGCCGCTGCCCGGGTCGACGCGCACGCGCGCGATCCCGGGCGGCATGTCGAACGCGCGTTCCTCGACGCCGTCGAGCGCGACGCGCATGTAGTCGACCCAGATCGGCAGCGCGGCCTTGGCGCCGAATTCGCCGCGGCCGAGCGAGCTGAAATCGTCGAAGCCGACCCAGCAGCTGACCGCGAGGCTCGCATTGAAGCCCGAGAACCACGCGTCGCGATGGTCGTTGGTCGAACCGGTCTTACCGGCGAGGTCGTTGCGCTCGAGCACCATCGCGCCGCGGCCGGTGCCGCGCTTGACCACGTCGCGCATCAGCGAGGTCACGAGGTAGGCGTTGCGCGCATCGAGCACGCGCGGCGCCGGCGGCGGCGTCGCGCCCGGGGCTGCATTCGCGCTGCCGATCGGGTTGAGCGCCGCGATCGCACTGGTGGCCGCGGCCGCGGGCACCTGCACCGGTTCGTTCGTGCAGTCGGCGCAGACCGTCGGCGGCAGCGCGCGATAGACGATGTTGCCGTCGCGGTCGGCGATCTCGCGCACGAGGTACGGGTCGACGAGGTGGCCGCCATTCGCGAATGCCGCATAACCGCGCGCCATCGCGAGCGGCGCCACGGCCGCGGTGCCCAGCGCCATCGACAGGTTCTCGGGAATCTGGTCCGGCGTGAAGCCGAAGCGCGTGATGTACTCGCGCGCGTAGCGCACGCCGATCGCATCGAGCAGTCGCACCGACACGAGGTTCACCGACTTGACCAGCGCCTCGCGCAGGCGGATCGGTCCCTGGAACGAGCCGTCGTCGTTCATCGGCGTCCACACGCCGTCGGGACGCGAAGGGTCGGGGAACTGCACCGGCGCATCGTTGAGCACCGAAGCGGGCGTGAAGCCACGGTCGAACGCGGCCGAATACAGGAACGGCTTGAACGAGGAGCCCGGCTGTCGCGCGCTCTGCGTGGCGCGGTTGAACTTGCTGCGCTGGAAGCTGTAGCCGCCGACGAGGCTGACCACCGCGCCATCCTGCGGATCGAGCGCGACGATCGCGGCTTCGGCCGCGGGCACCTGCGCGAGCGTCCATGCGCCTTCGTCGTCGCGCGAGAGCCGGATGATGTCGCCCCGCTTGAGCACGTCGGATGCGGCTTTCGGCGCGGCGCCGCGTCGATCCTCGCTGATGTACGGGCGCGCCCATTCGAAGCTCTTCACGTCGAGCACGACGTCCTGGCCGTCGGCGAGGTGCACGGTGGCCGATTCGCGTTCGACCGCGCTGACGATGCCCGGCACGAGCCCGGCGAGCGGGCGGTAGTCCGCGAGTGCTTCCTCGAGTTGCGCGGCACTCGCGTCGGCCGCGAGTTCCGCGTGCGCCTCCGCGCCGCGATAGCCGTGGCGTCGGTCGTAGGCGATGAGGCCGTCGCGCACCGCGCGCGTCGCGGCCTCCTGGCGCACCGAGTCGAGCGTGGTGCGCACGACGTAACCGTCGGTGAGTGCGTTGTTGCCGAGGCGGTCGATCGCCTCGCGCCGGATCAGTTCGGCGAAATAGGGCGCGTCCACCTCGACCGGCGCTTCGTGCGCGCGCGCGAGGTCGGGTTCCCGGTTGGCCGCGTCGAACGCGGCCTCGTCGATGAAGCGGTTCTCGAGCATGCGCCCGAGCACGTAGCCGCGGCGCTCGAGCGCGCGTTGCGGGCGGCTCAGCGGGTTGCCGGTCGACGGGAACTTCGGGATCGAGGCGAGCATCGCGCATTCGGCGAGGCTGAGCTGGTCGAGCGTCTTGCCGTAGTAGAACTCCGCCGCGGCGACCACGCCGTAGGAGCGGTGGCCGAAAAAGCTCTTGTTGAGGTAGAGCTCGAGGATCTCGTCCTTGCTCAGTGCGCTCTCGATGCGGAACGCGAGGAAGATCTCGGAGATCTTGCGCGTGTAGCTGACCTCCGAGCTCAGGAAGAACATGCGCGCGACCTGCTGGGTGATCGTGCTGCCGCCGGCGACGTGCTTGCTTCCGGTCGACACCGTCAGCCAGACCGCGCGCGAGATGCCGCCGAGGTCGATGCCGCGATGGGTATAGAAATCGGCGTCCTCGGCCGCGAGGAACGCGTGCTTGAGCTGGTCCGGCACGGCGCTGATCGAGACCGGCGTGCGCTTGGTCTCGCCGAATGTCGCGACCAGCTTGTCGTCGGCCGACTTGACGCGCAGCGGCACCTGCAGGCGCACGTCCTTGAGGACTTCGACCGACGGAAGGCCCGGAGCGATCAGCCAGTAGGTGACCCCGAGCGCGATCGCGCCGAGCAGGACGCCGGCCAGCGCCAGATAGAGTGCATAGCGCAGCAAGCGCAGAAAGATGGTCATGCGGCGGGACTTGTGATGCCAGTCAAGGTATGTGCGGTAAGTGTCGGAGTATAGAGCGTATGTGGTTTCACCGAACATGCGCCGGGGCGGGTCCGGGGGACGGGGCCAGCGTTAAACCACTGTCCAGCCTTGATTTTGCCACAGGACTGGACACCCGTTGAAAAACCGTTAACACTTGTATTTAATGTAGCGGCGCATCTTTCGCTCGTAAGGGCGCGTGGGAAAGGGGAAAAGTGTGGGCCTGTTCACACCTAAAGCACCGCCACTGATCGGCGTCGACATCAGTTCAACCGCGGTGAAGCTGCTCCAGCTCGGGCAGGTCGGCGGTCGCTATCGCGTCGAACACTATGCCGTCGAGCCGCTGCCTCCGAACGCGGTCGTCGAAAAGAACATCGTCGAGGTCGAGGCGGTCGGCGAGGCGATCCGCCGCGCGCTGAACCGGTCCGGCACCAAGACCAAGTTCGCCGCCGCCGCGGTCGCGGGTTCCGCCGTCATCACCAAGGTGGTGCCGATGCCCGCGGACCTGTCCGACGAGGACATGGAAGCGCAGATCCAGGTCGAGGCGAACCAGTACATCCCGTATCCGATCGAGGAGGTCAGCCTCGACTTCGAGGTGATCGGCCCGATCAAGGACAACCCGGACATGGTCAATGTCCTGCTCGCGGCCTCGCGCACCGAGAACGTCGACCTGCGCGTCGCCGCGCTCGACCTCGGCGGGCTCGGAACGCGCGTGATGGACGTCGAGGCGTTCGCGATGGAGAACGCGTTCCGCCTGATCTCCGACCAGCTCTCGGTGCCGAAGGACGCGGTCGTCGCGGTCATCGACGTCGGAGCCACGATGACCACGCTGATCGTGCTCAAGAACCAGCGCACGATCTACTCGCGCGAACAGGTGTTCGGCGGCAAGCAGCTCACCGACGAAGTCATGCGCCGTTACGGCCTCAGCTACGAGGAAGCGGGGCTGGCTAAGCGCCAGGGTGGCCTGCCCGAATCCTACGAAGTCGAGGTGCTGGAGCCGTTCAAGGAGGCGATGGTCCAGCAGATCAGCCGCCTGCTGCAGTTTTTCTTCGCGGGCAGCGAATACAGCCGCGTCGACCAGGTCGTGCTCGCCGGTGGTTGCGCCTCGATCCCGGGCATCGCCGACATGGTCGAGGAGCATCTCGGCGTGCCCTGCATCGTCGCCAACCCGCTCGCCGACATGTCGCTTTCCGGCCGCGTCCAGGCGCAGACCCTCGCGCAGGACGCCCCGGCGTTGATGATCGCCTGCGGGCTCGCGCTCAGGAGCTTCGACTGATGGCCAACATCAACCTATTGCCCTGGCGTGCCGAGCGCCGCAAGCAGCGCGAACGCGAGTTCTACATGATGCTCGCCGGCACCGCGATCGCGGCGCTGGCGGTGCTGTTCGCGGCGATCTTCTGGATGAGCCACCTGATCGGCGACCAGAATGAACGCAATGCGTACCTGCAGCGTGAAATCAAGGCGCTCGACAAGAAGATCGAAGAGATCCAGGACCTCGATCGCAAGCGTTCGGCGCTGCTCACGCGCAAGGAAATCATCGAGCAGCTGCAGTCCAACCGCTCGCAGATGGTCCACCTGTTCGACGAGATGGTGAAGACGATCCCGGACGGCACGCGCCTCAGCACGATGAAGCAGGCGGGCGAAACGCTCACGCTCGAGGGCGTCGCCGAGTCCAATTCGCGCGTCGCGACCTACATGCGCAACATCGACGCCTCGCCGTGGATGGGCCGCAGCGACCTGCGCAAGATCGAAAACAAGTCGGGCACCAAGGACGTCGAGCAGAAGATGCCGTTCGTGTTCTCGCTCGACGTGCGCCTGCGCAAGCCGGAAGCAGCCAAGGACGAGGACGGTGACGGCCTGCCCGACGAACCCGTCGACGCGCCTGCAGCCGCGCCTGCAGCCGCGCCCGCTGCGGCCAACCCCGATCTCGGGGCCAAGCTCGAAGAAGCCTCCAGACAGCTGATGGACAAGCAGGCGGCCCCGGCCGGCGCCAACGCCGCGCAACCGACGACTCCGGCCACGGGGGAGACGAAATGAGCTTCCTCGACGACCTGCGCAACCTGGATCGCAACAACGTCGGAGGCTGGTCGAAGTCCGTCAAGGTCTTCTTCGCGAGCCTGATCGTGGTCCTGATCCTGCTGCTCGGCTGGTACTTCAAGATTCGCGACCAGCAGGCCGAACTCGAAGGCGTGCGCGCGAAGGAGCTCACGCTCAGGAAGGAATTCGCGGACAAGCAGGCGAAGGCGGTCAACCTCGAGGCTTACCGCAAGCAACTCGACGACATGACCGAGATGCTGCAGACGATGCTGCGCCAGCTTCCGAGCAAGACCGAAATGCCGGACCTCCTCAACGGCATCTCCGACGCGGCGCAGGGCGCCGGCATCGAAACCCAGCTGTTCCAGCCGGGCGCGGAGGTGATGAAGGAGTTCTACGCCGAGAAGCCGATCCAGCTGAAGATGCTCGGCACCTACCACCAGTTCGGCACCTTCATCAGCAACGTCGCCTCGCTCCCGCGCGTGGTGATCCTGACCATGCATGACGTCTCGCTGCGACCGGTCGCGAAGGCGGCGGGTGCCAAGCCCACTGCCGCCAACGCGGCCGGCGGGCAGTTGTTGCTGGAAGGCACGGTCAAGACCTATCGCTACCTCGACGACGAGGAGGCCGCAGCAGTCCAAGCTGCCGCGGAGGCGGCCAAGAAGCCGGCAGCCAAGCGCGCGGCGCCGGCCAAGCCGGCCGCAGGAGGCAAGTGACATGAAGACACCCGTCGCATTCCTTGCCCGCGCCGCAGCTGCCTGTGGCCTGCTCGCCATCGCAGGCTGCACGCCGAGCGATTCCCCCGAGCAGTGGGTCGCGCAGGAGAAGGCCAAGAAGGGAGCTCCGCTGCAGCCGCTGCCGGTCATCAAGACGTTCGAATCCTTCCTCTACACGGTCCAGGACCAGCGCGACCCGTTCGGCTACAGCCTCGAGGAGCAAGCCGAAAGCGCCGCAAACGGCCCGCGCCCGGACCAGAACCGCACGCGCGAGCCGCTGGAATCGTTTCCGCTCGATGGCCTCAAGATGGCCGGAACGCTCGGCGGTGCCCGCTCGATGGAAGCGCTCGTGCGGGATCCCGATGGCGTCGTTCATCGGGTACGCGTGGGCAACTACCTCGGGCAGAACTACGGTCGCGTGATCGCCGTGGAAGAAGACCGCATCGAGCTGGTCGAACTGGTACCGAACGGCACCGGCGGCTGGATGGAAAAACCGGCCACCATCGCCCTCGCCGAAAAGCAATGATCGATTCATTGGGGACTATGCTCATGAGCACGACTACGACCGCAATTTCCGAGCGCAGGCCCTCCTTGCGGGCGGCACGGGCTCGCCTGCTTGGAATCCTCGCCGTGTTCGGCGTCGCGCTCGCCGCGCCCGCGCAGGCCGAGAACGTGCTCGAGGACCTGTCCTATACCGCACTGCCTGGCGGCAAGGTCGAACTGACGATGAAGTTCTCGGGACCGGTCGCGGACCCGCAGGTGTTCTCGACCGAGACGCCGCCAAGCGTCGCGCTCGATTTCGCCGATACCCGCAACGGCCTCAGCAAGCGACGCGTCGAGATCGGCGCAGGCGCCACCTCGGGTGTGTCGGTCATCGAAGCCGCCGGGCGCACGCGCGTCGTCGTCGACCTGTTCCGGGTCGCCGGGTACGACAGCCGCGTGAACGGCAACAGCGTCGTTCTCACGGTCAACAACGGATTGATCGGCACCTCGAGCGTCGCCGCCAGCGCGGGCCGCACCGACCCGACCAAGGTCGTGCCGGCCGCGCAGGGCATCGAGGTCGCGAACGTCGACTTCCGCCGCGGACGCGCAGGCGAGGGCCGCGTCGTCATCGCGTTCGACAACCCGGGCGCCGCGGTGAACCTCAAGCGCGAAGGCGACCGCATCGTGCTCGATGTGCTCAATGCCAGGCCGCGCAAGGCCGAGCATCTCGACGTACTCGACTTCGCGACGCCCGTGCAGACGATCGACGTACGCGGCGCCGGAACCGGGACGCGCATCGAGATCGCGGCACGCGCGCCCTACGAGCAGCTCGCCTACCAGACCGGCAACGAGTACACGATCGAGGTGTCGGAGAAGAAGCAGGACGAAAAGCCGCGCGGCAAGAACGCCGAGCCCGAATACAGCGGCAGCCGCGTCACGTTCAACTTCCAGGACATCCCGACCCGTTCCGTGCTGCAGCTGATCGCCGACGTGTCCGACCTCAACATCGTGGTCGCCGACAGCGTGCAGGGCAACGTGACGCTGCGGCTCATCAACGTGCCGTGGGACCAGGCGCTCGACATCGTGCTGCAGGCCAAGGGCCTCGACAAGCGCCGCCGCGGCAACGTGATCTGGGTCGCACCGCAGAAGGAGATCGCGGACCGCGAACAAGCGATCGCCGAGGCGATGGCCAAGATGGAAGACACCGAGCCGCTGGTGACCGACTACATCCCGATCAGCTACGGCAAGGCCAAGGACATCGTCGACCTCATGACGAGCGAGGCGCAGACGTCGACCGGCGGCGGGGGCGCGGCGGGCGGCGGCACCGCGACGCGAACGCGCGGTTTCCTGTCGGCGCGCGGCAGCGTGACCTACGACGACCGCACCAACACGCTGCTGGTCAGCGACATCCCGTCGAAGATCCAGGAGATCCGCCAGCTCATCGCGGTCCTGGATCGCCCCGTGCAGCAGGTGCTGATCGAATCGCGCATCGTGATCGCGACCGACAGCTTCGCGCGCGAACTCGGCGTGCGTTTCGGCGTCAGCGGCGGCTACCAGGACGACGCCAACAACGTCGTCAGCACCGCGGGCACCGCGGTCGCGACCGACCGCATGAGCAACGTCGTGATGAACAACCGCATGCGCGGCCCGAACCGCGGCCTGCCGAACACCGCGCCGGGCCAGATCCCGGGCGGCATCGCGGTGCCGAGCCTCGGAGACCGGCTCAACGTGAACATGCCGGTGATCAACCCGGCCGGCAGCTTCGGCCTCGCGATCCTCGGTTCCGACTATCTGCTGGACCTCGAGTTGTCGGCCGCGCAGCGCGAAGGGCGCAGCGAGACCGTGTCGAATCCGCGCGTGATCACCGCGAACCAGAAGGAAGCGCACATCACGCAGGGCACCGAGATCGGTTATTCGACGATCCAGGCCTCGTCCGGCGGCGCGCAGCCGACCGTCGCATTCAAGGACGCGACGCTCGAACTCAAGGTGACGCCGACGATTACCGCCGACGACCGCGTCGTGCTCGACCTCGAGGTCAAGAAGGACACGCTCGCCGGCTATTATTCCGGCCCGACCGGCGACATCCCGCTCATCGACAAGCGCCAGGTCGCTTCGCAGGTCCTCGTCGACAATGGACAGACCGTGGTCCTCGGTGGCGTCTACGAAGTCAACAAGTCCGACACGCTGACCAAGGTGCCGCTGCTCGGCGACATTCCCGTGCTCGGCAACCTGTTCAAGAACAAGGGTCGCACCGACACCAAGGCGGAGCTCCTGATCTTCGTCACGCCGCGCATCCTGAGCGACAGCCTCAAGTAACGCGGCGAACGTACACCCACGCACGATGCGTACGGCATCGGGTTCCAAGAACTAGCAGGCCTGGAGACACGACATGAAATTTTTCGGCAAGACCCTGGGGCTGCTGCTCGCCAGCCTCACCCTGGCCAGCTGCGGTGGCGGCGGCGGTGATGGCGGCGCGTTCACCGAACCACAGAGCGGCACGTTCACGCTGCAGGCCACCAGCACCACGTTGCCGGTCAACGTGTGGGGTTACCAGCCGATCCAGTATGGCAATCCGACCCAGGCCGAGGTCACGATCATCCAGCGCGCCGCCAACGGCACGCTGATCAGCGGCCAGGATATCCACGTCAGCATCTCGCCGACGAACTACGCGGCGCTCTCGTGCCTCGTCGATGGCGAAAACTGCGAGGACGGCAACCAGTTGTACGGCTCGGTCGTGATCGAAGGCATCAACGGCCAGGCTTCGGTGTTCGTCAACGCGCAAGACACCGCGGGCACCGCGGTCTTGACCGTCAGCGGCATCGACCCGAACACCGGCCGCACGATCTCGGCGAGCATGAACTTCGTGATCACCAGTGGCGTCGGCCAGATGCCGGCCAGCGTGACGCTGACGCCGCTGCCGGCGAACGTCTACCTGCCGAGCTCCGGCGGCAACAATACCTCGCAGATCAGCGCGACCGTGCTCGACGGCGCCGGCCAGCTCGTGCCGGATCCCGTCACCGGCAACGGCGGCTTCGACAACATCCGCTTCGAACTGGTCGGCGAGTATGGCGATGCGCGCCTCAGCACGAATTCCGTCGCCGGCCCGGTTTCCGGCAGCACGGTCACCTCGCACACTGTGCGTGGCGTCGCGATCGCGTCCTTGCAGGTTGGTGATGCAACGCCGCAGGTGCCGCTGCAGATCCGCGCCACCGCCGACCGCGCCGACAACAACGTCAGCAACGGCATCGCCGATCCGGTCACGTTCACGACCTCGGTCATCGTGTCCGACGGCAAGCTCTACAGCCTCACGATCACCTCGCCGAACGTGAACGCGATCCTCGTGAACACGGTTTCGGGCGAAGTCGATCCGGAAGGTGACATCATCCCGCCGGACCCCGACGCGACCTACAGCCTCACCGTCAGCGCGCTCGCAACCGACCGCCAGGGCAACCCGGTGATCCCGGGTACGCCGATCCGCTTCGGCTCGATCGACGAACCGGTCGGGACGTTCGATGCGGGTCCGCTCGCCAACCGTTTCCTGATCGCGGGCGGCGACGGCAATCCGCAGGAAGGCGGCACCCTCTTCACCGCGCCCACCGGGCATTTCCGTACTGCCGGCGGCGGCGCGGGCCCGGGTGATGCGCTGATCGTGTTCGGCAAGACCCAGCACGGTGCGCCGGAAGGAAACGAAGACCTCGAGAGCGCACTTACGGTCCAGCGCGTCAACAGCGAGACCAGCCTCAATACCGCCTCGCCGTTCAACAACAACAACACGACCGGTGCCAGCGTCGACTACGGCCCGGTGCTCGACTACATCATCGGCCGCAGCCAGCACGGCAACATCACCGCCACGGCGACCACCAACGAGATCGGTGTCGCACACGCGACGCTGAACTACACGATCTCCACGCTCGGCCACGTCGTCGCGATGTGGGCGCAGGGCGATGGCATCGATCGCGTGACCGGGGAATCGCGTCGCGTCACCGACGCGGTGCAGCTGCTGTATCCGGGCGTCGCGCCGGCGCAGCTCGTCGCGTTCCCGTCGCCGATTCCCGGCAACACGACGACCGATGTCGTGGTCTGCCTGACCGACGCGCTGAGCTCGCCGATCCAGGGCATCAACATCGGCTTCCAGATGAACCTGGGCGGTGGCACCGGCTCGATCGACGGCAACGGCACGTCGGGCGCGCTCGACAACACCACCGGACCGGATGGCTGCGCCGTGGCGACCGTCGTGACCAGCGGCATGCCGGTCAGCACGAGCCCCGATTCGCCTTCGGGCTCGATCGTCTTCAGCGTCGGCGGCGCCACCGCGGAAGTCGACATCGTGGTGCAACTCGCCTTCATCTCCAACGGTGGCATCGGTGGCGTCTGCAATGGCGGCACTCCGTCCGCGCGCGCCACCATCCGTGCGTTCACTACCGACGGCTCGCCTGCGGTCGGCGTCGTGATCGAGGCCGATTGCGGTGGCCTCACCGTGACCCCGTCGAGCGCCACCACGGGCACGAACGGCGCCGCGAGCTTCACGATCACGGGTGAGCCCAACGCGACGGGCACCTGCACGTTCACGGCCGAAGGCGTTGCGCCGATCACCGCGACGGTCGTGATCCCGGGTGAGGATGACTTCAGTCCGCCCTGCGGCGGCGGTCCGTAATCCCGGTACCAAGGCAACACCGGAAGGGCCGCAGCGATGCGGCCCTTCCTTTTTGTGTAGGATCGGCGGATAGCCCGACTGCGCCGCAGCCCGGGCACGGGAGGGGCCTGCCGTGCAGCGAGACCGCGAGCGTTATCGGGCGGGCGAATTGATCTTTGCCGAAGGCGACGCGCCGAACGGCGCCTACCTGATCGAGAGTGGTCGCATCGAGATCACCACGATGCAGTTCAACGAGCCGCGCGTCCTCGGCGAGCTCGGTCCCGGCATGCTGCTCGGGGAAATGGCCGTGATCGATCATTCGCCGCGCACGGCGACCGCGCGCGCCCTGACCGACTGCCGCCTGATCCCGATCAACCGCGAGCAATTCGCCGAACGCCTGGCCGCCGCCGACCCGGTCGTGCGCGCGCTGCTGATGAGCCAGCTGTCGCGCTACCGCAGTGCGCTCGCACGGCTCACCGGCGATACGGAACCGGGTGAGGACCTGCGCGATCCGGGACACGACAGTTCCGCGCTCGACAAGATCCGGCTCGAGAGCGAGCTGCGCCGGGCGCTCGAGCGCGGCGAGCTTGAGGTGCGCCTGCAGCCGATCGAGGAGATCGAGAGCGGACGCATCGCGGGTTACGAAGCCCTTGTGCGCTGGGATCATCCGCAGCGCGGGGCGGTCTCGCCGGCCGAGTTCATCCGGCTGGCCGAGGAGACCTCGCTGATCGTGCCGATCGGCGACTACGTGATCGCGCGCGTGTGCGACATGCTCGCCGAATGGCGCGCGAGCGGGCGCATGCCGCTGCCGTTCATCGCGGCGAACCTGTCGGCGCGCCAGATCGACGACACGGGCCTGGTGGAACGCATCCTCGGTGAACTGCGCCGCCGCGATCTTCCGCCCGATCGCCTCAAGCTCGAGATCACCGAGAGCCTCGTGCTCGACCATGCGCGCATCGGCGACCTGATCGCGCGCTGTCACGCGGTCGGCATGCCGGTTGCGCTCGACGATTTCGGCACCGGCTATTCGAACCTCGGCCCGCTGATGACGCTCGATTTCGACCAGATCAAGCTCGATGGCAGCTTCATCAAGACACTCGACCGCCCGCGCGGGGTTGCCCTGGTCGGGGTGATCGTCGAGATGGCGCGCGCGCTCGGCTGCGACCTCGTCGCCGAAGGGGTCGAAACCCGCGAGCAGCGCGAGATCCTGCACCGCCTCGGCTGCCGCTACGCGCAAGGCTGGCTGGTCGGCAAGCCGATGACATTCGCGGACGCCTCCGCTACCAGCTGAACACCGGTGGCAGGAGGCAAAACTTATGCGGCTGCGTGCGGTCCGAGATCGCACCCGCCGCGCGTGCGATCATTGACCGGACCCCCGCCACGTTCATGGACATGCCCCATACAGCCCCGGCATCCGCCGCCTTTTCCGCGCTGCGCGCCGAGCTCGCGCGCTGCATCATCGGCCAAGAGGCGCTGGTCGACCGGCTGCTGATCGCGCTGCTCGCCGATGGCCACCTGCTCGTCGAGGGCGCGCCTGGCCTCGCCAAGACCACCGCGATCAAGGAACTGGCGGCGCGCATCGAGGCCGATTTCCACCGCGTGCAATTCACGCCCGACCTGTTGCCGGCCGACCTCACCGGCACCGAGGTCTACCGGCCCCAGACCACCGACTTCGAATTCCAGCGCGGACCGATCTTCCACAACCTGATCCTCGCCGACGAAGTCAACCGCGCGCCGGCCAAGGTGCAGTCGGCGCTGCTCGAGGCGATGGGCGAGCGCCAGGTCACGGTCGGGCGGGATACGTACGCGTTGCCTGCGTTGTTCCTCGTGATGGCGACGCAGAACCCGATCGAACAGGAAGGCACCTACCCGTTGCCGGAAGCGCAGCTCGACCGTTTCCTGTTGCACGTGAAGGTCGATTACCCGAAGGCCGCGGCCGAAGCCGCGATCCTGCGCCTCGCGCGCGACCGCGCGCGCGAGGCGCTCGAACGCGAGCACAGTCCCGCGCGCCTGCTGAGCCAGCAGCAGGTGTTCTCGGCGCGCAGCGAAGTGCTCGCCCTGCACCTCGCGCCGGCGCTCGAGGAATACATCGTGCAGCTCGTGCTCGCGACGCGCGAACCTTCGCCGTACGGCGCCGAGATCGCGCGCTACATCGCGTACGGCGCGAGTCCGCGCGGCACGATCGCTCTCGATCGCTGCTCGCGCGCGCATGCGTGGCTCGCCGGTCGCGACTACGTGACGCCCGAGGATGTCCACGCGATCGCGCCCGATGTGCTGCGCCACCGCGTGCTGCTCGGTTACGAAGCGGAGGCCGAGGGCATCGACGCCGACCGCGTCGTTGCGATGCTGCTGGAGCGGGTGCCGCTTCCGTGAGGACTGAGGGCTGAGGGCCGAGGGCCGAGGGCATCCGCTACGGACTTCGACGAGCCGATCGGACGCAAAGGTCGCGCGTGCGGCCTCAGCAACTCTCGGTTCCAGATCCGCATGTTGCTTTCATCAGCCTCGATCCTCAGCTCAACCCTCAACCCTCAGCCCTCAGCCCTCAGCCCTCAGCCCTCAGCCCTCAGCCCTCAGCCCTCAGCCCTCAGCCCTCAGCCCTCAGCCCGGAACGCCCGTCGCCGCCCCGCCGATGTCCATCCCTCCGCCCAACCCGACCCGCGTCGCTCTCGACGAACTGATCGCGCTCGCGGCGGCGGCGCAGGGCAAGAGCCTCGCGCGCACGCGGCGCACGCCGGCGTTGCGCTCGGGTACCAGCACGTCGCGCTGGCGCGGCCGCGGCGTCGACTTCCGCGAATCGCGGATCTACCAGCCCGGCGACGAGATCCGCCACATGGATTGGCGCGTGACCGCGCGCAGCGGGAAGCCGCACACCAAGTTGTTCGAGGAAGAGCGCGAACAGGGACTGTTGCTCGCGCTCGACTACAACGCGGGCATGCGCTTCGGCACGCGCGTGCGATTCAAGTCGGTGCAGGCGGCGCGTGCCGCGGCGTTGCTCGCATGGATGGCAGCGGCCGCGGGCGATCGCGTCGGTGCGCTCGGGTTCGGCGGCGGCATCGACGCCGAGGTCAAGCCCGCGGCAGGCCGGCGCGGCGTGCTGCGCGTGTTGCGTGCGTTGCGCGACTGGGACCATGCGTCGACCGACGTCGATGCGTCGTTGTCGCAGGCCTTGCAGCGCGTGCGCCGGCTGCTGCGCCCCGGCATGCGCCTGTTGCTGCTCAGCGACGGATTCGCGTGTGACGAGGAAACCGAACGCCTGCTGCCGCAAGTCGCGGGTCGCCACGAGGTCGCGCTCGTGCTGTTGCGCGACGCGCTCGAACTCGAGCCGCCGCCGCCCGGTCGCTACACGCTGCGTTCCGCCGGGGCGGCGCGCATCATCGACTTCTCGGACGCGCGCGTGCGCGAGCAATGGGTCGCCGGCTTCGCCCTCGCGCGCGCACGCCTGCTCGCGCTGTGCGCGCGGCTCGGGATCCGCGTGGTCGACCTCGACACCGACGCGACCCTGCGCATCGCGCTCGCGCCACTGCTCGCGCGCGCGTTGCGGCCGAAGGTTGTCGCATGAATCCGCAGGATGCGCCGCAGCTGCGCGACATCCACCTGCCGCCCGAGCCGGCCTGGTGGCCGCCCGCGCCGGGCTGGTGGCTGCTCGCGATCGCGCTGCTCGCGCTGCTCGCCTGGCTGCTCGTGCGCGCGCGCCGCGCCTGGCGCATCCGCCGCTGGCGCCGGCTCCTGCTGGCCGAACTGGACCGCGCCGTGAGCGAACAGGCTTCGCATCCGGATCCCGCGCGCTTCGCCGCCGCCGTCTCGCGCCTGCTGCGGCGCGCCGCGCGCCAGCTCGATGCGCGCGCGGCCGCGTTGCAGGGCGAGGAATGG
>JAEYZH010000068.1 GCA_023430685.1 Pseudomonadota bacterium
GCGTCAGGCGGCAACGCCGCGCGCACGCCCGCGAGATCCGCATCGCCGCGCGCCAGTGCCCGCGCCTGCGGCAGCGCCTGCGCGAGCAGGCGCTCCGCGCGTTCGAGGCGGGTGCGCGCGTCGGCACGCGCGGATTGGGCTGCCTGCAGCCGCGCCCGGTCGAGCGCCGCGCTGGCCTGTTGCCACTCGAGCCACAGTGGCTGCAGCGAAGGCTCCGCGCCTGCGCGCGCACGCGTGAGGCGTTCGGCCTGGATCGAGGTGACCTGTCCGCGTGCGCTGATCGCGAGCGCCCATGCGCGCTCGAGCAGGCGCGCATCGCCGCTGTCGAGCGCGATCGCGAGCGCATGGTCGAGCGTGGCGTAGTCCTGCTCCTGGAACGCGAGCGCCTGCTCGTCCGACAGGCCGGCTGCGACTTCGCGCACGGCCTGCTGGCGCGTCGCTTCCGCAAGCGCGGCCGCTTCGAACGCTTCCGCGTGGCGGCCCTGGCCCCAGAGCGCCGCGGCGAGTCCATGCTGCGAGAACAGCGGCGAGATCTCCGATCCCGCGGGCACGCCGTGCAGGCGATCGAGCATCGTGCGGAATCCCGCTTCCGCCTCGCGGAAGCGGCCTTGCCAGACCCGCACCATCGCGATGTTCGCGAGCGGATAGTAGTGGCCGGGATCCTCGCTGCGATTGCGCACCGCGATGTCGAGCGCGCGCTGGAACAGCGCGACCGCGGCCTCGCCGCGACCCGGGCGCAGGCTCTCGGCATTGCCGTAGTTGTTGTAGAGCAGGCTCAGCTGCACCGAATCGGCGCCCCAGGCGCGCTCGAACGCGGGCACCGCTTCGGCGTAGTACGGAATCGCGCGCGCGGGATCGTCGCGGTTGCGATAGAGGTTGCCGAGTGCGTACAGCACGGTCGCGCCATTGCGCCCGCTCGGGTCGGGCGTCGCGCGGTCGAGCGCGAGCGCTTCGCGATAGGCCGCTTCCGCGCGTTCGAGGTCACCGCTGATGCGACGCGTCTGGCCGAGCCGGATCAGCACGCCCGCGAGCGCGACCGCATCGCGCGTGGACTGCCTGCGATGGATCGCGAGCGCATTTTCGAGCGAGGTCAATGCCGCGCCGTAATCGGCGGCGACGCGTTGCGCGAGCGAGAGGTCGGACAGCGCCTGCGCATACAGGAGGTCCTGCGCGCCGGGGCGCTCGCGCAGCGCGCGTTCGACCTCGCGCAGGTCGGCAAGCGCGTGCGCAGGCTCGCGCTTGCGCGCCCACGCGAGTCCGCGCACCTGGCGTGCCTGCAGCACCGACGCGGCGTGCGCGGGATCCTTGCCGTAGCCCTCGATCGCCCGTGTCGCGGCCGCGATCGCCTCGTCGTGGCGTGTTTCGCCGGTGGCGTGGGTGCGCGCGAGCAGCAGTTGCAGGTCGGCCCGGCGAGTCGGCGCAGCAGTGGCGGGCAGCGCCGCGATCAGCGCCTCGACGCGCGGCAGCGCTTCCGCGTCGGCACCGCGCGCAAGCAAGCGCTCGATCGCGGCGACTTCGGCATCGGCGTCGAGCTCGGGCGTCGGCGGCGCGGCCGCGACCAGCGTCGCCGCGATCAGCCACGCGAGCGCGAATACGCTTCCCAACATCCGGTGCGCGAGCGTCGACATGCGCGTTTCCGTCCCGCCTGCGCGCAGCATAGCGCGAACGCGGGCTGCGACCGGTGCGTGGCGCGTTTCATTTTTTGCCCAAGCAGGGAAGCAGATCCTTCCTTTCCCCCGCGAGCGGGGAGCGCTTTCCCTTCCCCCGCGAGCGGGGGAAGCAGGAGCAGTTGCTGCGCGGCGTGATTCACGCAGGCGTAGGAAGCAAAAGCACGCGTGGAACATCGCGCGCAAGGCTCAGCGACGCGGCGGTGCTGGCTCCGGCTCGCGATGCGGCAGGCGGAAGCGCCAGATGCGCGGGGTGCCGGGCGCATCGGCGAGTTCCGCTGCGAGGGCGTCGAGGCGCGTGCCGGGCAGGCCGCTCGTCGCGGGCACGAGCAGCGCGGTGCCGCGCGCGCGCACGCCCGCGTCGGCGATCGCTGCATCCTCCGCGAGGGCTTCGAGTCGTGCGACAGGCGCGGATGCGGCGACCAGCAGGAACTCTTCGGTCGCCGCGCTCGAGGACACCTCGAAGCGCATCGCGCGCCCTTGCCAGCGTCCGGGTACCTCGATCGCGCGCCCGGGCGGCAGCGGATTGCGCGTCTCCAGCCCCGGCAGCGGAAACAGGCGCTGCAACGCGCCGCGGTCGTCCGCGTTGTAGGCGTACAACCACAGCGGCTGCTCGCCCGTCACCGTGAACGAGAGTCGATCGCCGAGCGCGATCGTGCTGCCATCGCCGATCGCCTGCGTGGACTCGCCGCGATGGCGCAGCAACTGCACGTCCGCCTGCAGCGGCGCCGGCGCGCGCATCCACCATGCGCCCGCGATTGCGAACACCAGTGCGAGCATCGCCAGCGCGAGGCCACCGACGCGGCGTCGCTTCGGCGCCGCTGCGCGTGCTCCAGTGCCCGCCGCGCCCTCGAGGCACGCGGCGAGCGCCTGCTGCATCGAGGCTGCATCGGCGTAGCGCTGCGCGGGATCGGCCGCGCGCGCACGCGCGATCACCTCGCGCAACGGCGCAGGCACGTCGCTGCGCGCGAGGTCGGCG
>JAEYZH010000102.1 GCA_023430685.1 Pseudomonadota bacterium
GCGCGGAAGCGCGCGGCCTGGTCTTCGGGGTCGTTGAGCTCGGAGAAGCCGTTGGCCATCTCCTTTGCGCCGATGAACAGCTCGAAGCGGTCGGTGACTTCGGGGTCGTGGTCGTTCGCGCGCGCGAGCGGCGACACCTCGGTCGGGTAATCGGTGATGAAAGTGGGCTGCACCAGCGACGGCTCGACCGTCTTCTCGAAGATCTCGAGCAGCAGCTTCCCCCATCCGCAGGCGGGCTTCACGTGCACGCCGAGCCGCTCGCAATGACGCGCGAGCGCAGCGCGGTCGCGCAATTCGTGCGCGCCGATGCCCGGATTGTGGTGCGCGACGGCATCCGCCATCGCCCAGCGACGGAAGCGCGGTTCGAGGTCGATCGTCCTGCCTTCCCATTCGAGTGCGAGTCGCGGCAGCGTCGCGCGTGCGGTGTCGCGGATCAGGTCCTCGGTGAGATCCATGATCCCTTCGTAGGTCGCGTAGGCCTGGTACAGCTCGAGCATCGTGAACTCGGGATTGTGCCGCGTCGACACGCCCTCGTTGCGGAAATTGCGGTTGATCTCGTAGACGCGCTCGAAGCCGCCGACGACGAGTCGCTTGAGATAGAGCTCGGGCGCGACGCGCAGGTACATCGTGAGGTCGAGTGCATTGTGATGCGTCACGAACGGCCGCGCGGTCGCGCCGCCCGGGATCGGATGCATCATCGGCGTCTCGACCTCCATGAAGCGGCGCGGCGGCGCTTCGAGCCACTGGCGCATGTGCCGGATCATCGCCGAGCGCAGTTCGAACACGCGGCGCGACTCCTCGGTGACGATGAGGTCGACGTAGCGCTGGCGGTAGCGTTGCTCCACATCGGCCAGGCCATGCCACTTGTCCGGCAGCGGGCGCAGCGACTTGGTGAGCAGGCGCAACGCCTGCACCTTGACCGACAGTTCGCCGGTCTTCGTGCGCATGAGCAGGCCTTCGGCGCCAACGATGTCGCCGATGTCCCAGCCCTTGAACGCCGCGTAGGCATCCTCGCCGATGCCATTGACCTGGATGAAGAGCTGGATCCGGCCGCTCATGTCCTGGATGTGCACGAACGCGAGCTTGCCGGTGTCGCGACGGCTCAGCATGCGGCCCGACACCTTCACGCGGCGCGCGGCGGCCTCGATCTGCGCGGCGTCGACGCCGTCGAACTCCGCCTGCAGGTCGCCGGCGAATGCATCGGGCGCGAAATCGTTCGGAAAGGCCACGCCCTGCGCACGCAGCGCGCGCAACTTCTCGCGGCGTTCGGCGATCAGCCGGTTCTCGTCCGGCGGCGCGATGCCCTCGCCCGCCGCCTGCGCGTCCGCGCCTGCCCCGCCACTGTGGCCACTCATCGGTCTGTCCCGGCTCCGGTCTCAGGCGTCCACGCGCCTGGCGCCGGCTTCGAGGCCGGACTTGAGGCTCGCTTCGATGAACTCGTCGATGTCGCCGTCGAGCACTTTCTGGGTGTCGCTGCGTTCCACGCCGGTGCGAAGATCCTTGATGCGGCTCTGGTCGAGCACGTAGTTGCGGATCTGGCTGCCCCAGCCGATGTCGGACTTGGTCGCCTCGAGCGCGTCCTTCTCGGCGTTGCGTTTCTGGACTTCCATTTCGTAGAGCTTGGCCTTCAGCATCTTCATCGCGCGATCGCGGTTCGCATGCTGCGAGCGTTCGGTCTGGCACGCGACCACCACACCGCTCGGCACGTGCGTGATGCGCACCGCCGACTCGGTCTTGTTGACGTGCTGGCCGCCCGCGCCCGAGGAGCGGTAGACGTCGGTCTTGAGGTCGGCCGGATTGATCTCGATGTCGATGTCGTCGTCGACTTCGGGCGACACGAACACCGAGGTGAAGCTCGTATGCCTGCGGTTGTCGGAGTCGAACGGCGACTTGCGCACGAGCCGGTGCACGCCGATCTCGGTCTTGAGCCAGCCGTAGGCGTACTCGCCCTCGACGCGGAACGTCGCGCTCTTGATCCCGGCGACTTCGCCGGCGGAGGCTTCGAGCAGTTCGGTCTTCCAGCCGCGCGACTCGGCCCAGCGCAGGTACATGCGCAGCAGCATCTCGGCCCAGTCCTGCGCCTCGGTGCCGCCGGCACCGGCCTGGATGTCGACGAACGCGTTCGCGGCGTCCATCTCACCCGAGAACATGCGCCGGAATTCGAGTTGCGCGACCTCGTTCGCGAACTTGTCGACGTCGGCGACCACCGCGTCCGCGGTCGCGGCATCGTCCTCGAGTTCGGCGAGGTCGAGCAGTTCCGCCGCGCCGACAAGGCCGTCGCGGAGCGAACCGATGCCGACCACGATCTTCTCGAGCGAAGCGCGTTCGCGCCCGAGGTTCTGTGCGCGCTCGGGGTTGTCCCAGACATCGGGGCTCTCGAGCTCGCGGTTGACTTCCTCGAGGCGTTCGACCTTCAGGTCGAAGTCAAAGATACCCCCTGAGCGAATCCAGCCGTTCCCGAAGGTCGGCGATGCGCTGGCGGACGGGATTGAGTTCCATGGATGATCCGCGGTGGAGAGAAAACGGTCGGCGATGATAGCAGCAGTCGCGGCGGACCCGCGACGCGGCTCACTCCGCCAGCAGGTGGCGCAGGATCAGCTGCACACGCTGGCGCCCGTTCCATTCGTTGACGTCGAGCTGGTAGGCGGCACGGAAGCGCTGCGGCGGAATCTGGCCGGGTTCGGCATTGAACAGCATTGCTTCGGCCGGCGTCACCGTGCCGGCCATGCGCAGGTCGAGCCGCCAGTGCCTGCCGCCGACGAGGCGCCATGACGCGAGCTCGAAGCGGTTGTCGAACACGGGCTCCGGGAATCCCTGTCCCCAGGGACCGGCGGCACGCAGCGCGTGCGCGAGTTCGAGGCACAGATCGGCGGGCTCGAGTTCGCCGTCGCTGAGCACGACCGGCTGGAACAGCTCGGGCGCCGAGCGCTCGCGCACGACCGCGTCGAACGCGGCGGCGAAGCGCGCGACATCGTCGCGCAGCAGGCTGAGGCCCGCCGCCATCGCGTGGCCGCCGAAACGCAGGAGCAGGCCCGGGCAGCGCGCGTCGACTTCCGCGAGCACGTCGCGCACGTGGACGCCACGGATCGAGCGCGCCGACCCGCGCACTTCGTCGCTGCCGTCGCCCGCGGGCGCGCATGCGACCACCGGTCGGTGCAGGCGCTCCTTGAGCTTCGACGCGACGAGCCCGACCACGCCTGCGTGCCAGTCGGGTTCGAACAGCGTGACGCCGAGCGGCAGCGCGGTGCCGCCGTTGCGCTCGATCCAGCGCGCGACCGCGGACTCGCCCTGCTCGACCATCGTGTCCTGCAGGTCGCGGCGTTCCGCGTTGATCGCGGACAGCCGCGTCGCGATCGCGCGCGCGCTGGCGGGATCGTCGCTGAGCAGGCAGTCGATGCCGAGCGCCATGTCCTCGAGCCGACCCGCCGCGTTGATGCGCGGCGCGACGAGATAGCCGAGATCGGACGCAACCACGGTTTCGGGCGCACGTCCCGCCGCCTCGAGCAGCGCGAGCACGCCGGCGCAGGCGCGACCGGACCGGATGCGCCGCAGGCCTGCATCGACGAGCACGCGGTTGTTGAAGTCGAGCGGCACGAGATCGGCGACGGTCCCGAGCGCGACGAGGTCGAGCAGCGTCGACAGGTCCGGGCGCGCCGGGGACGCGTCCGGACCCGCCGAAGGAAACAGGCGCGAGCGCAGCGCGAGCAACAGGTAGAACACGACGCCGACGCCGGCGAGCGCCTTGCTCGGGAATGCGTCTCCGGCGAGGTTCGGATTGACGATAGCATTCGCGGCGGGCAGCGTCGCGGCCGGGAGGTGGTGATCGGTCACGAGCACGTCGATGCCGAGCGCGCGTGCGGCCGCCACGCCCGCGTGGCTCGCGATGCCGTTGTCGACGGTGACGATCAGGTCCGGGCGCGGTTCGAGCGTCGCGACCAGTGCAGGACTAAGGCCGTAGCCGTGCGAGACGCGATTGGGCACGCGAAAGCCCACTTCGCGCGCGCCGAGCAGGCGCAGCCCGCGCACCGCGACCGCGCTGCCGGTCGCGCCGTCGCAGTCGAAATCGCCGACCACGGTGATGCGCCGGTTGCGCCCGATCGCGTCCACGAGCAAGTCGCAGGCCGCGTCGATGCCGCCGAGCAGCTCCGGTCGCACCATTGCAGACAGCCGGTGCGCCACCTCTCGCGGATCGCGGATGCCGCGCTGCGCGTAGACCCTGCGCAGCACCGGATGCACGGCGCCGGGCCAGTCCGTCCCGACGACCTCGCCGCCGCGGCGGCGGATCTCGACGGCGCGCGTGCCCGAGCCTGTGACTTCCACGCGGGCGCGCCGATCAGGCTTCGTAGCGGACGCCGGTGATCTCGTAGTTGCGCGTGCCGTTCGGCGCCTGGAACTCGAAGCTGTCGCCCTCGCTCTTGCCGATCAATGCGCGCGCGAACGGCGAAGACACCGAGATCAGCCGCTGCTTGATGTCGGCTTCGAGGTCGCCGACGATCTGGTAGCTGACTTCCTCACCGGTGTCTTCGTCCGCGAGGTCGACGATCGCGCCGAACACGATGCGCGTGCCCGCGTTGAGGCGGGACACGTCGATGACCTCGGCGTGCGAGAGCGTGTACTCGAGCTCCTGGATGCGGCCTTCGATGAACCCCTGCATCTCGCGCGCGGCGTGGTACTCCGCGTTCTCCTTGAGGTCGCCGTGGGCGCGCGCTTCGGCGATCGCGGCAATGATGCGCGGGCGGTCCTCGGATTTCAGCCGCTCCAGCTCGCCGCGCAGGCGCTCTGATCCCTTCTTCGTCATCGGCGGGCGATTCATGCGAGTTCCCTGTGCAGTTCCTGCAGGCTGTTTACATCGCCCGCATCGCGGAAGTCCAGCGAGTGCAGCAAGGCCTTCGCGCCGCTGACCGTGGTCGAGTACGTCACACGCTGCTGCAGGGCCTCGCGCCGGATCGAGAACGAATCGGCGATCGCCTGCTTGCCTTCGGTCGTGTTGACGATGAACGCGATCTCGCCGTTCTTGATCAGGTCGACGATGTGCGGCCGGCCTTCGAGCACCTTGTTGATGCGTGCGCACGGCACGCCTTGCGCATCGAGGAACGCGTGCGTGCCGCCGGTCGCGACGATGCCGAATCCGCGCCTCACGAGGTCCTGCGCGACCTCGAGCAGGCGCTGCTTGTCCGCATCGCGTACCGACAGGAACGCCTTGCCGCGCGTCGGCGCCGAGATCCCGGCCGCCTCGTGCGCACGCGCGAATGCCGCGCCGAAACTGCGGCCCACGCCCATGACCTCGCCGGTCGAGCGCATCTCGGGGCCGAGGATCGGATCGACGTTCTGGAACTTGAGGAACGGGAAGATCGCTTCCTTCACCGACCAGTAGTCGGGTACCACCTCGACCAGCGCATCCTGTTCCGCGAGCGTCTTGCCGACCATGCAGCGCGCCGCGATCTTCGCGAGCGGAACGCCGGTCGCCTTGGACACGAACGGCACCGTGCGCGAGGCACGCGGATTGACCTCGAGCAGGAAGATCGCCTCGTTGCCGTCGGCGTCCGTCTGGATCGCGAACTGAGTGTTCATGAGGCCGACCACGCCGAGCTCGCGCGCAAGCAGCGTGACCTGCCGGCGCAGTTCGTCCTGGGTCGCCGCGGACAGAGAGTACGGCGGCAGCGCGCAGGAGGAATCGCCCGAATGCACGCCGGCTTCCTCGATGTGCTCCATGATGCCGCCGATCAGCACGTTGCCGCCCGCGTCGGCGATCACGTCGACGTCGACCTCGCCCGCGTGGTCGAGGAAGCGGTCGAGCAGCACCGGCGAGGTGTCCGACACGCGCACCGCCTCGCGGATGTAGCGCGAGAGGTCGGCATCGTCGTGCACGATCTCCATCGCGCGGCCGCCGAGCACGTAACTCGGGCGCACCACCAGCGGGTAGCCGATCTCGCGCGCGAGCGCGAGCGCTTCCTCGGCATTGCGCGCGATGCGGTTCGGCGGCTGGCGCAGGCCGATGCGGTCGACGAGCTTCTGGAAACGCTCGCGGTCTTCCGCAAGATCGATGCTGTCGGGACTGGTGCCGATGATCGGCACGCCGGCCGCCTCGAGCGCCCGCGCGAGCTTGAGCGGGGTCTGCCCGCCGTACTGCACGATCACGCCCTTCGGCTTTTCCTTGTCGATGATCTCGAGCACGTCCTCGAGCGTGAGCGGCTCGAAGTAGAGTCGATCGGAGGTGTCGTAGTCTGTCGAGACGGTCTCCGGGTTGCAGTTGACCATGATCGTCTCGTAGCCGTCCTCGCGCAGCGCGAGCGCGGCATGCACGCAGCAGTAGTCGAACTCGATCCCCTGCCCGATACGGTTGGGTCCGCCACCGAGTACGACGATCTTCTCGCGCGTGGTCGGCTCCGCCTCGCACTCTTCCTCGTAGGTCGAGTACAGGTAGGCCGTGGTCGTCGCGAACTCGGCCGCGCACGAATCCACGCGTTTGTAGACCGGGCGCAGGTTGAACGCGCGCCGCAGCGCGCGCACCGCGTTTTCGTCGGTGCCGACGAGTTCGGCGAGGCGCGAATCGGAGAATCCCTTGCGCTTGAGTTCGAGCAGGCGCGCGCCGTCGAACGCGGCGAGGCCGCCCGCGCGCACCTGCGATTCGGTCGCCACCAGGTCCTCGATCTGCGCGAGGAACCACGGGTCGATGTGCGTGAGCGCGAACACCTCGGTCTGCGTCAGCCCCGCGCGGAACGCGTCGGCGACGTAGAACACGCGATCGGGCCCGGGTTCCTTGAGCTCGCGCTTGAGCGTCGCGAGGCCATCCGGCGTGGACACGTCGAGTCGGCTCGGGCTGAGACCGTTCTTGCCGGTCTCGAGGCCGCGCAAGGCCTTCTGCAGCGATTCCTGGAACGTGCGCCCGATCGCCATCACCTCGCCGACCGATTTCATCTGGGTGGTCAGGCGCGAGTCGGTGGCGGGGAACTTCTCGAACGCGAAGCGCGGGATCTTGGTGACGACGTAGTCGATCGCAGGCTCGAAAGAGGCCGGCGTGAGGCCGCCGGTGATCTCGTTGCGCAGCTCGTCGAGCGTGTAGCCGACCGCGAGCTTGGCCGCGACCTTCGCGATCGGGAAGCCGGTCGCCTTCGAGGCGAGCGCGGACGAACGCGACACGCGCGGGTTCATCTCGATGACGACGACGCGGCCGTCCTCGGCGTTGATGCCGAACTGCACGTTGGAACCGCCGGTGTCGACGCCGATCTTGCGCAGCACCGCGATCGAGGCGCCGCGCAGGCGCTGGTATTCCTTGTCGGTCAGCGTCTGCGCCGGTGCCACGGTGATCGAGTCGCCCGTGTGCACGCCCATCGGATCGAGGTTCTCGATCGAGCACACGATGATGCAGTTGTCCGCACTGTCGCGGACCACTTCCATCTCGAATTCCTTCCAGCCGAGCACCGACTCTTCGACCAGCACCTCGTGCACGGGCGAGAGGTCCAAGCCGCGCTTGACGATCTCCTCGAATTCCTCGCGGTTGTAGGCGATGCCGCCGCCGGAACCACCGAGCGTGAAGCTCGGCCGGATGATCGTCGGGTAACCGACGCGCGCCTGGATCTCGACCGCCTGCTCGAACGAGCGCGCAACTTCGGCCTTCGGGCACTCGAGGCCGATTTCGCCCATCGCGACGCGGAACAGCTCGCGGTCCTCGGCCATGCGGATCGCGTCGCGCGAGGCGCCGATGAGCTCCACGCCGTGCTTCTCGAGCACGCCGTTGTCGGCGAGATCGAGCGCGCAGTTGAGCGCGGTCTGCCCGCCCATCGTCGGCAGCAGCGCGTCGGGACGCTCCTTGGCGATGATCTTCTCGACCGTGCGCCAGTTGATCGGCTCGATGTAGACCGCGTCCGCCGTATCGGGGTCGGTCATGATCGTCGCGGGATTGGAGTTGACCAGGATGACGCGATAGCCTTCCTGCTTCAGGGCCTTGCAGGCCTGCGCGCCGGAATAGTCGAACTCGCAGGCCTGGCCGATCACGATCGGACCGGCACCGATGATCAGGATCGAGCGGAGATCAGTTCGTTTCGGCACTGCCTGCCCCGTCGCCCGCATCGACCGGCGCCGCGGCCGGGACCACGCGCAGCGAACGGATCGTCTCGCGCGGCACGCTGAGCGTGATGTTGCCGCTTTCCGGACCCAGCTCGAGGGTCAGGGTCGGATTCGTGTACTTGACCAGCGTGCCGCGACGCACCGTGCCGAGCGTGGACTCGACGATCACGGTGTCGCCGACGCGTGTTTCCAGCGCCTCGTATTCGATCGGCGTGCCGGACGGCTGCGCGGCGACGGCAGCCGCCTTCCTGTCGGTGGCCGCATCGGCCGATGAGAGCGGCGCCATGCCGACGAACGCGAGTGCGACGAGGCCGCCAAGCAGGGACTTCAGGAACGGAATCGGGATCATGTCGTCTACGCCGCGGCAGCCGCGCGCGCCTCCATCAGTTGGATGAACCGGTCGAACAAGCCGGCCACGTCCTGCGGGCCGGGACTGGCTTCCGGGTGTCCCTGGAAGCCGAACACGGGGGCATCGACGAGCGCGATGCCTTGCAGCGAACCGTCGAACAGCGAGCGATGCGTCGCGCGCGCGTTCGGCGGAAGCGTCGCCTCGTCGACCGCGAACCCGTGGTTCTGGCTCGAGATCATCACGCGGCCGTTCTCGAGGTCGATCACCGGGTGGTTCGCGCCGTGGTGGCCGAACTTCATCTTGAGCGTGCGCGCGCCGACCGCGAGGCCGAGCAGCTGGTGGCCGAGGCAGATGCCGAACGTCGGGATGCGCGCGCGGATGAATTCGCGCGTGGCCGCGACCGCGTAGTCGCACGCGCCCGGGTCGCCCGGGCCATTGGAAAGGAACACGCCGTCGGGACGCAGCGCGAACACCTCGCTCGCGGGTGTCTGCGGCGGCACCACCACGAGTTCGCAGCCGCGGTCAGCGAGCATCCGCAGGATGTTGCGCTTCGCGCCGAAGTCGTAGGCGACCACGCGGAAGCGGCTCGGTACGTCCGCGAATGCCTGGCGGTCGAGGTCGTAGCTGCCTTCGCGCCATGCGTAGCGCTCGCGCGTGCCGACCACCTTCGCAAGGTCGACGCCCTCGAGCCCGGCGAACGCGCGTGCGGCGGCGAGCGCGGCCTCGGCGTCGATCGCATCACCCGCGACGATGCAGCCCGACTGCGCGCCACGGTCGCGAAGCAGGCGCGTGAGGCGGCGCGTATCGATGCCCGCGATCGCGACGATGCGATGGCGCCCGAGGTACGCATCGAGCGGCTCGCTCGAGCGCCAGTTGCTCGCGAGCAGCGGCAGGTCGCGGATCACGAGTCCGGCCGCATGCACGCGGTCGGACTCGGCGTCGGCTTCGTTGCAGCCGGTGTTGCCGATGTGCGGATAGGTCAGCGTGACGATCTGCTGCGCGTACGAAGGATCGGTCAGGATCTCCTGGTAGCCCGTCATCGCGGTGTTGAACACGACCTCGCCGACGACCTGTCCGGCAGCGCCGATGGAGACGCCGCGGAACAGGTTTCCGTCGGCGAGTGCGAGTAGTGCGGGTGTCGTCATGCGTTCGCCCTTGGTTGGTCGGCGGCGTGGGCCGCCCGGTCGTGCGCGGCGAACCGCACCCGACCTTGGGTTCGTATCCGGTGCGCTCGACACCGGATGCGACCGCACCCGCGGCCTGGCGCAGGCCAGTCCGTGGGGCATTGAAGATGGGATCAAGGCGAGCACAAATTCTAGGCGCACCGCGACGGGCTGTCCACCGACCGGACTACAATCGCGATCGTCATTCACGATCCATTCGCATGAACGCCGTCGCCGACGCCCGCGCTACCGCCACCACCCCGCCCGTGCTGCTCGATCCCGCACGCCTGCGCAGTCCCGACACCCGGGTCTGCAGCGAGCCGTTCGCCTTCATCGTCGCGAGCGACCAGCTGCCGGCGGACGCAGCCGACGCGCTTGCGCGCGACTTTCCGCGCTATCCGAGCGCAGGATTCTTTCCGCACGATCCCGCCGACTGCGGCCCCGCCGTGAACCGGCTCGTCGCCGAGCTGACCTCGCCCGGGTTCGGCGACGCGGTCGGCGAACTGCTCGGGATCGAGGGCCTCGGCAGCAAGCCGAGCCTGGTCACGCTGTGCCGACTGCTCAATCTCCGGCACGGCACGATCCATACCGACAGCCGCTCCAAGATCGTCACCGCCCTGGTC